>SEEV01000474.1 GCA_004211695.1 Rhodococcus sp. (in: high G+C Gram-positive bacteria) | reverse complement strand
GCTGCGGTATGTCCGCTCCCTGAACGATGGCCCCCGCTGCGGTGGTGATCGCCACGATGATCGCCGCTGCATCAACTGACATACGTGCGCTCCTCCTCCTCGGTGCACCTAACCGAGTGGGTTCACGTTACGACGGGGCACAGCAGGTGCGAGGCGATTCTGCCGGATTGCTCCGATTCCTACTGTGACCTGCGGGATAGCGGAACCTGGCGAAATCCCACCGCCGGACGAGCACGACTGCACACAACTGCAGACGACACGCCGGGCGTGCGCTGCACTTTTGCGCACTCGGCACGACCGGGTCCACCACCGGGCTCCCTCCGTCACCCACGCACCGGCGCGAAACGTTCGCTGAGGATCTCGACCAGGTCGGCCGGATCCGTGGTGTCGTCGTTCAACGCCTCGACGAGTGGTGCGCGCTGATCCGGCGAGATCGGTTCGATTCCCCCGAAGATCTGCCACGTGTCACCGGCCGGGACGACGCGGGCGCAGATCAGATTCCCGACGCCCAATTGCCGGCTCGCGGCACGTTCCCTGATTTCTCGCCGGTCCCCGGTGCGCAGATCCCGGAGTGTGAGGCCCTCACCGGGCCGGACCTCCTCAACCTCGTGCACTGACCGTTCGACCTCCTGCCACTGTCGTGCGAGCGCGAACTCGTCCGCGGGTAACAAGTCGCCACGGCTGTCGACGAAGTCGGTGAACGCGCCGCCTTCGAAGAGGGCGACGTCGGCGACCAGCGGGTCGTCCAATGCCTCGGACAGCGCTGCGTCCCCGGCCCAGTACTCGGATCGAATTTCGGCGAACTCGAAGATCTGGTCCCGCCAACCGAGCTCCTCCGCGTGCAGCTTCGCCTTCTGGTACAGCCACGCGGCCCGCTCGGACAACGGATGGTCACCCTTTCCGAGGTGGCACGTCTTGTACTTCTTCCCCGACCCGCACCAGCAGGGATGGTTTCGGCCCAACCCCGGCCGGGGAGTCGGCTGGAAGTATTCGAGCACGGCGTGCAGCATCTCGACGTCTCCGCCGGCCATCCGATTCAGCAACGACAGTCCGCGGACTGCGTCGCCGCGATCCGACGCGAAGCGGGCAAGGTCGAAGAGGGCGGGATCGAATGATCCATCTATGACGAGAGCGTGTTCGTAGTGTTCTTCGGCCCGGTCCGGGAAGCCCTCCATCTCGGTGGCGCGGCCAGCGAGCCATGACGCGGCGGCTTTCACGTCGCGGGGTCCCAGTATGAGCAGCAGATGCGCTGCGTGCAGGATCACGCTCGGGTCCTCGTCCGCGTCGAACAGCTCGTCTGCCGCGATCTCCACGACTTCCGGATCGGCCAGGCCTGCGTAGAGCTCCGGTTTTCCGAAGAAGCGTTCTTCGATGTCCTGGTCGTCCTCTTCTGCGAGAGCCGCGACGAGCGACACGAGCAGTGCGACGGCCGGTGCCGCCTCCACCGGCACCCCCAGGCGGTCCGCGTACAGGCGGAGCAGCTGATCGTTCCTGTACTCCTCGAAATCGAATCCGCGTGGGGCGACAAGTTTCCCGGAGCGGTCGAAGTCGGCGTCCTCGACTATTTCCGTCAATGGGACCGTCGGCACGGTGAACGCCGCCGGATCGTCGACCAGGAGCTGCCAGACCTCCTCTTCCAGATCCACTATCGCGCTCTCGGTCAGCCGCCGAGTGAACCGCAGCGCAAGATCGGGACCGTCCGCGACCGGCTCGTCGACGAAGCCGAGGTGCACGCCGCTGGTCGATGTCGTCAGCGCGAGAAGGTCTCCGGGAGAACACTGCGCAAGGGTGCCCTGGGGAAGAACGAGCGCTGCCTCATCCGCGAACATATCTGCGTCCTCGTCGAAGAACACGACCTCGAAACCATCGACGTCGGGCTCCCCGGATCCGAGGAGCAGGAGCGGCCCGAAATCGTCCATCTCCACGACGTCGGCCGAGATCTCCTGCGCGGTGAGGCGATGCGTGAGGACGCGTCCGACGAGCAGAACGTCGAGCGCGACGTTTCGGCCGTCAGGGAGATATCCGAGAAGCGGCGCGGCGAGGTCCACCACGTCTTCGAGCAGGTCGTTGACATATCCCCGGCCCGAATCCGCCAGTGCGACTGCCAGCTCGCGGTCGGAAAGGGGGCCGCGCTCGCGCAGCAATCCTAGAGCGGCATCGAGCAGTTCGTCATGGTCTGCGATCACGGATCGAATCGTAGTGACGACTCCGTCACGGCGGCGGCTCTCGGGCACGACTGCGCACATCTGCAGACGACACGCCGGGCATGCGCTGCACGACTGCGCACTCGGCGAGGAGAGACAGATTCTTCCCAGGTTGTTCTAAGGTTCGTCGGGGAAGCTGGTCGGCATGAGTGAAGACCGACGGATCACCCGCCTGCTTTCCGTTCGCCGCGTCCTGGCGGCAGCTGGTATCGCCGGACTGGTCGCCGGTGGCGGTATGGCGGCGGCCGCCGACCCCGCGACCCCCGATTCGACGGTGGCGGCGCCCCTCGTCTCGGCCGGATTCGGCGCACCGGACGCCGTGTCCAGCGGCTCCTGAGCTACCGCGACCGGAGATCGACCACATGACCAGCGCACGAAGCGCAACCGAATGGTCCACCTGGGGCGTGCACGCCCGCGTTGTCGTCACCGACCCGGACTCGCTGAGTTCGGCGTCGAACCTGATCCGTGGGTACCTCGCGGCCGCCGACGCCGCGGTCAATCGCGACCGCGCGGACGCCGAGATCCGCTCGCTCGGCGAGGGCCGGAACACGGTCACGCCGATGTTCGCGCGGTTCCTCGCCGACGCCCTCGCCGCAGCGCGCACCACCGAGGGCGCACTCGACCCCACGACATCGGCGCCCGCGCCCCACGCGTGGCGGTCGATCACCGTCGACGGCACCGAGGTCACGCTTCCTGCCGGAGTGGAACTCGACCTGACGGCGACCGCGCGGGCCAGTTCGGCCGATCACTGCGCGTCGACGACGGCGGAGCTGCTCGGGTGCGGCGTCCTGGTGGCACTCGGCGGAGACATCGCCACCGCCGGGACCACACCCCCCGGCGGCTGGCAGGTGCAGGTCCAGGACCTGCCCGGCGACCCCACCTGCCAGGTGTCGATCCCGTCGGGTGCGGCCGTCGCGACCGCCAGCACCGTCAAACCGCTGCACCCCGACTCGATCTCGTTGTGGCGCACCGTGTCCGTGGTGGCCGAGTCGTGCACCACCGCGCACGCGTCGAGTACTGCGGCAGTCGGGATGGGCGGCGGTGCGATCGACTGGCTCACCAACCTCGAGCTACCCGCCCGGCTGGTGGACCAGGAGTTCCGGGTGATCACCCTCGGCGGGTGGCCGAGCTAGGTCGGCTTTATCGGGTTTACTCCTGCAGGCGGACCGTGTACTGCGCGTCGCGCAGTGCATCGAGGAGATCCTGCCGGTGGCCGGGGCCACGGGTCTCGACGGTGAGGAACACCTCCACCTCGTCGAGCGCGAGCGCACCGCCGGTGCGAGAGTGGACGACGTCGACGACGCTGGCGCCGTTGCCGCTGACCACGCCGAGGAGGCTGACCAAACCACCCGGTCGGTCCGGGATGGTCACGTGCACACCGAGATAGCGTCCCGCCGCCCGCAGACCGTGGTTGACGACGTGGGTGAGCAGCAACGGGTCGATGTTGCCGCCGGACAGCACCGCGCACACCTTCCCGGTGAGCCCCAGTTCTTCCGTCGAGCAACTGATCAGCGCGGCCACGGCCGCAGCGCCCGCAGGCTCCACGATGAGCTTCGCCCGCTCGAGGCACAACAGCAGGGCCCTCGACAGGGCGTCCTCGCTGACCGTGACGATGGCGTCGACCTGAGTGCCGACGTGCGCGAACGGCACGTCGCCGGGTCTGCCGACCGCGATACCGTCCGCCATCGTCGACATACTCTCCAGCGGAATCGGGCGACCTTCGGCCAGCGAACGCGGCCACGCGGCCGCCTGCTCGGCCTGGACACCGACGATCCGCACGTCGGGGCGACTGGCCTTCACGGCCGCGGCGATACCCGCGATCAGGCCGCCACCCCCGGTCGGGACCACGACGGTCCCCACGTCGGGTTCCTGCTCGAGAATCTCGAGTCCCACGGTTCCCTGCCCCGCGACGATGTCGGCGTGATCGAACGGATGAATCAGGACGGCGCCGGTCTCGTCCGCGAACTTCTGCGCCGCTACCAGCGCGTCGTCCACCGTGTCTCCGGTGAGGTGGACGGTGGCGCCGTACGCCTTGGTGGCGACGAGCTTCGGAAGAGGCGCACCGGTGGGCATGAAGACGGTGGACGGGATGCCCAGTTCCGTGGCCGCCCAGGCCACCCCCTGCGCGTGATTGCCGGCGCTGGCCGCCACCACCCCGCACGCTCGTTCCGCCACCGACAGATTCGCGATCCGGTTGTACGCACCGCGCGGTTTGAAAGACCCTGTGCGCTGCAGATTTTCGCACTTCAGGGTGACGACGTGCCCGCACCGTTCCGACAGCGCCCGGGAGGCGATCACCGGTGTCCGGCGCATGACGGGGTCCAGCAGCTTCCGAGCTGCTCTGATCTGATCCAGCGTGACAGGCTCCACGCGGGCCAGCATAGGGCGCTCCGCGCCCCGTGCGTGGTTAACGAGTCCAGAGGCTCGTCACCCACGCACGGGCGCCGGAGG
>SEEV01000091.1 GCA_004211695.1 Rhodococcus sp. (in: high G+C Gram-positive bacteria) | reverse complement strand
TCGCTGCGCCGCGCCCGGCAGGCGGACAGTCTCGAGGAAGTCCTCAACGACGAGTTCCGGGTGTCCGTCGCCTGCCTGAGCTCACCCGACCTCGTCGAGGGCATCCGGGCGCAGGTCGTGGAGAAGGACCGCAACCCGCGGTGGTCGCCCGCCACCATCGACGAGGTCGACGAAGAGCAGGTCGACTCGTTCTTCGCGCCGCTCGGCGACCTCGAACTCGGGCTGACGGCCCCGCAGCCGCAGCACTGACCAGCCACAAGCGTCCAGGAGGGACTGCTATGAGCACTACCGTCGGATTTCTGGGACTCGGCCACATGGGTGGTCCCATGGCGGCCAATCTCGTCAAGGCGGGGCACACGGTGGTCGGCTTCGACCTCGCGCCCGCCGCACTCGAACAGGCAGTGAAAGACGGTGTTAACGTCGCAGATTCGGCCGTCGAGGCCGTGCGCGAGGTGGACGTCGTCATCACGATGCTGCCGAGCGGCAAGCATGTTCTCGGGCTCTACGCGGAGATCCTGCCTGCCGCGAAGCCGGGCACGCTCTTCATCGACTCGTCCACCATCGACGTCGCGGACGCTCGTGCCGCGCACGACGAGGCCGTCAAGGCGGGCCACCGGTCGGTGGACGCACCCGTCTCGGGTGGCGTCGTCGGCGCCACCGCGGGAACGCTCGCGTTCATGGTCGGCGGCACGGAGGACGACTTCGAGTCCGCGAAGCCGCTGCTCGACGTGATGGGCAAGAAGGTCGTCCACTGCGGCGATCCGGGCAACGGTCAGGCCGCGAAGATCTGCAACAACATGATTCTCGGTGTCTCGATGATCGCCGTCAGCGAGGCGTTCGTCCTCGGCGAGAAGCTGGGACTGAGCAACCAGGCCCTGTTCGACGTGGCCTCCAACGCGTCGGGTCAGTGCTGGGCGCTCACCACCAACTGTCCTGTGCCCGGACCGGTTCCGACCAGCCCGGCCAACAACGACTACCAGCCGGGCTTCGCCGCGGCGTTGATGGACAAGGATCTCGGTCTTGCCGCGAACGCGCTGAAGACCAACGGCGTCGAGGCGGATCTCGGGCTGCGCGCGGCCGAGCTGTACAGCAGGTTCCACGCCGCCGGTGGTGGTGGCCAGGACTTCTCGGCCATCATCAACGACATCCGCGATCGTTCCACCGGGGGAGAACAGTGACCGACTTCGAGACCATTCTGCTCGACCGCAAGGGCCGGGTCGGGATCATCACCCTCAACCGCCCGAAAGCGCTCAACGCCTTGAATTCCGAGCTGATGCATGAGGTCGTGTCGGCGGTGGAGGAGTTGGAGAAGGATTCGGAGATCGGCGCCATTCTGATCACCGGTTCCGATCGGGCATTCGCGGCGGGCGCCGACATCAAGGAGATGCAGCCCAAGTCGTACATGGACGTCTACCTGGACGACTTCTTCGCGGCGTGGGACCGCCTCGCCGCGGCCCGCAAGCCGACGATCGCCGCGGTGGCCGGGTACGCGCTCGGCGGCGGGTGCGAGCTGGCGATGCTCTGCGACATCCTGATCGCCGCGGACACCGCGAAGTTCGGTCAGCCGGAGATCAAGCTCGGCGTCATCCCCGGCATCGGCGGATCGCAGCGGCTGACCCGCGCGGTGGGGAAGGCCAAGGCCATGGAACTGTGCCTGACCGGCCGGAACATGGACGCAGAGGAGGCCGAACGTGCTGGGCTGGTATCGCGGATCGTGCCCGCCGCCGACCTGCTCGACGAGGCGCTGAAGACGGCCACCACCATCGCCGAGATGTCCCTGCCCGTCGCGATGATGGCGAAGGAAGCCGTGAACCGCTCGTTCGAGACCACGCTCACCGAGGGCGTCCGGTTCGAGCGTCGGGTGTTCCATTCGACGTTCGCCACCGAGGATCAGAAAGAGGGAATGGCGGCGTTCGTCGAGAAGCGCGCGCCGGTGTTCAAGCACCGCTAGATCCCGAAAACGACTGTCGCCCCGCACCGGATCCCGGTGCGGGGCGACAGCCGTTCCTCACCACTTGGTGGGTGCATCTCCCGTGTCGAAATCGCCTGCCTCGCGGCGCAGTTCGGCGAGGATGGTGACGAGCTGTTCGAGCTTGTCGCCGGACACCCCGGGCCGCGAGAACACCTGGGCATTGAGCCGTTCGGTGGATTCGACGGCCAGTTTTCTTCCCGCATCGGTGATTTCGATCAGCGTCGCACGGCGGTCGCTCGGATGGGGGACGCGCCGTACGAGGTTTGCGGCCTCGAGCCGATCCACGGCGTTGGTGACGCTGGTGGGGTGAACCTGCAGGCGCGCGCTGGCCTTCGCCATCGGGAGGGCGCCGGTCCGGGTGAACGTCAGCAACGTGAGCAATTCGTACCGGGCGAACGTGAGCCCCGACGGCTTGAGCACCTCTTCCACCCGGGCCATCATGATCTGCTGCGCCCGCATCACCGAGGTCACCGCGGCCATGCCGTCGGCGACATCACCCCAGCCGTGCTTCGTCCACTGCCGGTGGGCCTCTTCGATGGGGTCGAGGTGAAGTGGTGACGGTGGTGGCATGCGTCGATCATCCCATGTCGGGTGGTGCGCCGCGAAAGTCCGGCCAGCGTGTCTCTACTGTGCTTCGGCCCGCGCGGCCGCCGCCAACGCCACCAACCCGAATCCCGCGCACGCCGTCATCGTGACCGCGAGCGCGACGCCGGTATTGCCAAGCACACCGACCAGGGGAGCGATCAGGGCACCGACCCCGAACTGCAGGGCGCCGAGCAGCGCGGCCGCCGTGCCTGCGGCCTCCCCGTGACGGCCGAGGGCCAGCGCCGGGGCGTTGGGCAGAACGAAGCCGACACCACCGAGGAGGAACCACAGCGGGACGACGAACCCGACGAGTCCGCCGAACTCGAAATGGGCGGTGGTGACGAGCGCCAGCCCGGCCACCGTGGCGAAGCCGAGGGCTGCCACCGTGATCTGCAACGGCGACCACCGTGCGAGGGCGCGCACATTGAGTTGCGACGCGCCGATCAGGGCGATCGCGCCGGAGCTGAACAGCAGCGCGAACTGCTGTTCGTCGAGGCCGTACTGGTCCTGGAACACGAACGACGCGCCGGAGACGTACGAGAACAGGGATCCCATCGCCACGCTCGACACGAGGGCGAGAACCATGAACGCCCGGTCGCCGAGCAGGCTGGAGTACGTGGCCAGGACGGCGCGCAGGTTGCTCTTGCGGCGCCGCTCCGGGGGCAGCGTCTCCGTCAGTCCCCAGACGCCGATCAACGCCGTCAGCGTGCCGATCACGGCGAGGACGACGAAGATCCCGCGCCAGTCGACGGCGATGAGGAGTGCGCCGCCGATGCTCGGAGCGAGAACGGGCGCGACGCCGAGCACGAGCATCAGCCGGGACATCACCACGGCGACGGTGTTCCCCGAGAACAGGTCGCGGACCACCGCGAGTGCGACCACCGCCGCGGCGGCGGCACCGATGCCCTGGAAGACGCGGAGCACTCCCAGCACAGCCACCGTCGGGGCGAACACCGCGAGCACCGATGCGACGACGTGGACACCGATACCGGCGATGAGGGGTCGGCGCCGTCCGAGGCTGTCCGACAGCGGCCCGACGATCAACTGTCCCAGGGCGAGGCCGAGAAGGGTGCCGGTGATGGTCAGCTGCACCGCGGACGAGGACGCGCCGAGGTCGGTTCCGATGTCCGGAAGTGCCGGGAGGTACATGTCGATCGTGAAGGGGCCGAGGGCCACCATCGCGCCGAGTACCAGGATCACCCGAAGGCTGGGACGAGTGGTTGTCCGTCCGTCGGTCGGGGCGGCACGTTCTTCGGTGTCGGTCATGAAGCAAGACAGCAACGAGGGTGCTCGGTTTGTTCCCGCCCCGGCGTGTCGGTCTCAGAATCACGGTGAGTGCAACTCTCGCGCCGCCGGCGCCGGGCGGGCACAGTAATGCTCGATGCGGGTGTGACTGAGTGGTTGAGGTACCGGCCTGCAAAGCCGTTCACACGGGTTCGAATCCCGTCACTCGCTCGGGTGAGAACCGGCAGGAGAAGCACCTGCCGGTTCTCTGTCGTGTTCACACGTCTTCGAGGCGAATGCCCTTGGTCTCCTTCATGAACAGGCAAGCGACGCCGGTGAGGACCGCCAGCACCATGATGTAGACGCCGAACACCCAGCCGAGGTCCAGTCCGAGGAGGAGCTGGTTCAGATACGGAGCGGTGCCACCGAACACCGCGACGGAGAACGAATACGCGAATCCGATCGCCTGGGTGCGCAGTCGCGTCGGGAAGCTCTCCGACAGCGTCGACGACAGGATCGACGCCGGGATCGCGACGATGAGCAGTGCCACGGTGGTGGCGAGCAGGAGCGTCCACCAGTCGGAGGTGATCATCATCGTCAGCGGCAACTGCAGCGCGAACATCAGTACCGCGAAGGCTCCCAGCATGGGCCGGCGGCCGATCTTGTCGGACAGCAGTCCGAGGAACGGCAGGGAGACCAGGGCGATCAGCTGTGCGATCACCAGCATCCAGTAGGCGGTGTCGGGGTTCATGCCCTGCTGCGTGATCGCGTAGGTGGACACGTACGACGTCCAGGTGTAGTGCGCGGCCGTGATTCCCGAGGTCATGCCGATCATCAGCAGGATCGCCCGGACGACGGTGCGGCGGGGGATCGCCGGCTGGTCGTCCTCCTTCTGCGCCGAATCGAACACGTCGCTTTCCTCCATGCTGCGGCGGAGGTACAGGGCGAACAGTGCCAGGAGCGCGCCGATGAGGAACGGGATGCGCCAACCCCATTGACCGACCGCGGTATCGGACAGGGAGGAGGTGACGACACCGCCGATGGTGTAGGCCAGCACCGAACCGCCGAAGATCGCGATGAACGCGACACTGCCCCACATGCCGCGTCGGTGCGGAGGCGCGATCTCGCCGACGTAGGAGTACGCGGTGGCCGATTCGCCGCCGTGTGCGAAGCCCTGCATCACCCGCGCCGCGAGCAGGATCAGGGACGCCCACGCTCCGATGGTCGAGTAGGTGGGCATGATCCCGATGATCAGGCTGCCCGTGGCCATCATCAGCATGGTCGTGACCAGGACGAACTTGCGCCCGCGCTTGTCGGCAATGCGGCCGAAGACGATTCCGCCGAGCGGGCGCATGAGGAAGCCGACCGCGAATACGGCGAGCGTGGACAACAGCGCCGAGACGGGATCCGAGTTGCTGAACATCGCGGCCGCGATGAACGGGGCGAACACCGCGTAGGCACTCCACTCGTACCACTCGAGAACGTTGCCGACCGAGCTGGCGAGGAGCGATTTCTTGCGGGACGCGAGGGTGGGGCCGGGCTGGGTGTCAGGCTGCGCCTGGCGGGTGGTGTCGACGTTCACGTGCAGTCACTTTCGTCGGGGTTGCGGAGTCGAAATGTCGAGAGGGGAGTCGTCAGCGCAGGTCGCTGCGGCGGATCTTGCCCGTCTGCGTTTTCGGTAGGTCTGTGATGATGTGCACCAGCCGGGGCCGCTTGTAGGCGGCGAGCCGGTCGCGGGCGAAGGCGACGAGTTCGTCCTCGGTGGCGGTCGCGCCCTTGCGGAGCGAGACGTACGCCACCACCGATTCGCCCTGGTAGTCGTCGGGCTGCCCGACCACGGCCGCTTCGTGCACGGCGGGGTGTTCGTACAAGGTGTCCTCGACCTCGCGGGGCCACACCTTGTAGCCGGACACGTTGATCTGATCCTTGAGCCGGTCGACGAGGTACACCCACCCGTCCTCGTCGATGATCGCGACGTCCCCGGTGCGCAGCCGTCCGCCGGGCAGCGTGTCCCGGGAGGCGTCGGGGTTGCGCCAGTAGCCCGAAACGACCTGTGGTCCGGAGATTTCGAGTTCGCCGGCGGTGTGCGGCGGAACGGGGTCACCATGGGGGTCGACCGCCCGGATGTCCACCCGCGGCAGCGGGAGACCGATGGAGAGTGAGCCACTCGACGGGTCGACCGGCGCCCGCAGGCCGGGTGGCACCGCGATCACTCCAGCCGTGGTCTCGGTCATCCCGTACGCGTTGTGGATGTATTTGCCGAACCGCGCTTCGAACTTCTCCACGGTCGCGGGCGGGATGGGCGCGCCGCCCGAGTAGAGGGTCTTGACCGAGGCGAAGTGGTCCGCGCTCACACCAGGCGCCTCGGAGAGTGCATTGAACACGGTGATCGAGCCGATAGTGTAGGTCACCCGGTGCTCCGCGAACGTCTCCAGTGCGACGGCCGCGTTGAACCGATTCGCGAAGACGAGCACACAGTCCCGGACAAGGGCTACGCCGGTATTGAGCACGGCACCGGTGATGTGGAACAGGGGAGCGACGGCGAACACGACGTCCCCGTCGACGACGCCGGCGCAGTCACCGAAGTCGAGGGCGGTGGCCAGCACGTTCGCGTGGGAGTTGAGCGCGCCCTTCGGCGGGCCGGTGGTCCCGGAGGTGTAGGTGAGCAGCGCGAGGTCGTCTCCGCCGAGTTCGACCAGGGGAGGCCGACCGCCGCGAAAGCGCGCGAGGAGTTCGACGAGGTCGCCGTCGGCCGCAGGTGTGGCCCGCGCGGTGGAATCGAACACCCGTGGATCGTTGCGGGTCTGGAAGTCGAGGGCGCTGGTGCTGATCGAGAATCGCACGCTGCTGCCGCGCAGGGTCTCGGCCGTGGCCGCGGCGCTCACGTTTTCGCAGATGATGCCGATCGGTTCGGCATCGTCGACGAGGCGACGGAGTTCGTTTCCGCGGTACATCGGATTGAGCACCAGCGCCGCTGCGCCGACCTTCCACAGCGCCAGCAGGGCGAGGGCGTACTGCGGCACATTCTGCAGGTAGATGCCCACCCGGTCACCGCGTCCGACACCCCACTCGTCCAGCGCGACGGCCAGGGCGTCCGACAGGTCGTCGACCTCGCGCGCCGTGAGGGCGCCATCGAAATAGGCCACAGCGGGATGATCGGGCTGCGCCTGCACGCGCGACCGCCACGCGTCGAGAGTGGTCGTCACGGGTGGCTCCTGGATTCCGTCGTTGGTGAACGTCGACGACACCGCTGTCCCCTTTTCTCCGGCTCAGGTTCGAACGGGATGTCCGAATTCGAGCGGCCGACCGATCACTCGCTCGGTCAGTGCTGGCAGTGTCGTGTGTCACATGCGGTGTGTCAAGTCGGGTGACCCTTCGCTAGGTCGAGACGCGGTAGTGGAGGAAGACGACACCGCTGTCGAAACGGCGTTCGTCCAGCAATTCCAGCCCGCACCGGACGTGATCCGGGAGGGATCGGGTGCCGCCGCCCACGACCACGGGGGTGACGAACACGTGGCACTCGTCGACCAGGCCGGCCTCGAATGCGTGCGTCGCCAGTCCCGGACCACCGACGGAGAGGCTGCGATCGGCCTGCGTTTTCAATTGCCGCACCGCCTCGGGATCGAAGTCCCGCTCGATGCGAGTCCGGGCGCTCGACGCGGACTCCAGCGTCGTGGAGTACACGACCTTGTCGGCCGCCCGCCACATCTCCGCGAAATCCCGGATGCAATCGGGCTCTCCGGCCAGGTCCTGCGCGGTCTCCCAGTAGACCATCGTCTCGTACATGCCCCGCCCGAACAGGTACGTGCCGACCGGCCGTTCGAGCTCGTTGACGAAGGTGTGGACCTCCTCGTCGGGCGCGGCCCAGTCGAAATTACCGTCCTCGTCGGCGATGTAACCGTCGAGCGACATGATCGTCGAGTAGATCAGCGTGCCCACCGCGACCCCCCCTGCGCCTTCCCGGATGTGGTTCGGTTCAGCCTGTCACGTCGAGGGTGTCGACGTCGACGCCTGCTGCGGGAAGCAGGTGATAGAAGGCGCGCTCGCAGAGGTCGATCATCTCGGTGCGTCCCATGGTGGGTTCGTCGAGCCAGGACAGCACGATTTCCTCCATGAACGCCTGCCAGCCCGAGATCGCGGCCTCGAGCGCCGGCGTCGTCGGCACGCCGAACTCGGCCAGCGATGCGCCGATCCAGCGGGTGAACGTCCGCCGCATGCCGCGGTAGATCTGCCGCATGCTCTCGTCGCCGCTGGCGGCCATCCGCATGACCGAGAGGTAGATGGTGGGGTGCTCGATCACCGCATTCGCGAACGTTTCGACGCCGGCCCGGAGTTGGTCGGGCACGGGCAGCGTCGCGTCCGGGGTCATCCGTCGCTGGAGTTCGGACGCGGAGGCCTCGAGTACGGCGTTGCGAAAACCCTGCTTGTTCTTGAAGTAGTGGAACAGCAGCGGCGGGGAGACACCCGCGCCGGCCGCCACCTGGTCCATCGACAGGTCGTCGAACGGCACCGACTCGAGGAGCCGGACGGCCACGTCGAGGATCTGCGCGCGCCGATCTTCGGGTGAGCGGGGTGCAGCGACCACCCCTGCACCCTAGGGAGAAACGCACGGCCCGTCCATTGACTTTTACTCAACGGGATACGTAACCTCGGGTAACACATACCGAGTGTGAGGAGCGCAACAATGTCGGATTTCGATGTGGTCGTCAATGGTGGGCTGTGGTTCGACGGAACCGGATCCGCGCCCCGGCGCCGCAATCTCGGCATTCGCGGCGGCGTCGTCGCCGCGGCATCGATTCGGCCGCTGCCCGCCGGCCCCGACACCGAGATCATCGATGCGGCAGGTCGATGGGTGCTCCCCGGTTTCGTGGACGTCCACACCCACTACGACGCCGAAGTGCTCGTCAGCCCCGGACTGCCGGAGTCGGTGCGGCACGGTGTGACCACCGTCGTCCTCGGCAACTGCTCGCTGTCCACCGTGTATTCGACGCCGCGCGAGTGCGCCGACCTCTTCAGCCGGGTCGAGGCAGTGCCGCACGACTCCGTGCTCCGGATCCTGGAGGAGAACAAGATCTGGCAGAGTCCGGCGGAGTACGTCGAGGCTCTCGAGTCGCTGCCGCTCGGGCCGAACATCGCCGGCTTCATCGGGCACTCCGACATCCGCACCCACGTCCTCGGTCTCGGCCGGGGCACCGACAAGCGGATGAAGCCGACTGCGCGTGAGCTCGAGCGGATGGGCGCACTACTCACCGAGGCCGTCGACGCCGGCTTCCTCGGACTCTCGTCCATGACCAATGCGCTCGACAAGATCGACGGCGACGAATACCGTTCGCGCTCATTGCCGTCCACGTACGCGCGGTGGAAGGAGTTACGCTTCCTCAACCGCATCCTGCGCGACCGCGGCAAGATCCTGCAGAGCGCGCCGACGATCAACCTGCACCCCAATATCGCCGGATTCTTCGCGGAGAGTTCGGGTCTCGGACGGCGCAAGCCCCTCAAGACGTCGCTGCTGTCGGCCGCCGACTCGAAGGCGTACCGGCCGATCGTGTACTTCATGCTCGCCGCGGCACCGCTGCTGAACCGCTTCGCCAAGACCGACTTCAAGTGGCAGCACCTCCCGGTGCCCTTCACCGTCTACGCCGACGGCATCGACCTGGTGGTGTTCGAGGAGTTCGGTGCCGGCGCGGCGGCCCTGCATCTCAAGGATCAGGTGGAGCGGAATGCCCTGTTGCAGGACGAGGCCTACCGGCGCCGGTTCCGCAAGGACTACGACGACAAGTTCAGCCCCCGCATCTGGCACCGCAACTTCTACGACGCCGTGATCGTCGGCTGCCCCGACGAGACCCTGATCGGCAAGACGTTCGGCGCGGTGGGCGACCAACGCGGCGTGCACCCGGTCGACGCGTACCTCGACCTCGTCGTGAAATACGGCACCGCACTGCGGTGGCGGACCACCATCGCCAACCATCGCCCCAAGTTCGCGAAGAAGCTCGCGGCCAGCTCGGGTGTGCAGATGGGATTCGGCGACGCGGGTGCGCACCTGCGCAACATGGCGTTCTACAACTACCCGATCCGGTTGCTGAAGAAGGTCAAGGATGCGCAGTCCGACCGCACACCGTTCCTGACCGTCGAGCGGGCCGTCCACCGCCTGACAGGCGAGCTGGCCGACTGGTACGGCATCGACGCCGGCCATCTCCGCGAAGGCGACCGCGCGGATCTGGTCGTCGTCGACCCCGCGGGTCTCGACGCCACGGTGGACGGACTGTTCGAGGCCGAGGTCCCCGAATACGGCGGGCTGCGCCGGATGGTGAACCGCAGCGACGGAGCCGCGGTCGCGACGGTGATCAACGGCCGCCTCGTCTACCGGGACGGCGAGTTCACCGGCGGTTTCGGCATCAGCAAGACGGGACGGTTCCTCCGCGCCGGGGAGCCGGCCGCGGACCGCAGCGAATCGGTGGCGGTGGCCCGATGAGCGAGCGGATCGCCACGTTCACCCGCGACGGGCTGGTGTTCGACGTCCGCGACGAGGGCCCGATCGACGGGCTGCCGGTGGTGCTGCTGCACGGATTTCCGCAGGATTCGCGGTCGTGGGACGCGTTGGCGCCGCTGCTGCATCGGCGGGGCTTCCGCACCCTCGCGCCGGACCAGCGCGGCTATTCGTCCGGGGCCCGTCCCCGCGCCCGCTGGGCGTACCGCACCTCGGAACTGGTGGCGGATGTCGTGGCGCTCATCGATCAGGCAGGCCTCGGCCCGGCACATGTCGTCGGACACGACTGGGGTGCGGCGGTGGCGTGGGCGATCGCAGCGGAACGGCCCGATCGGGTCCGCACCCTCACGGCACTGTCGGTGCCGCACCCGGCGGCGTTCGTCCGGGCGGTGCTCACCAGCCGGCAGATCCTGAAGTCGTGGTACATGTTCGCGTTCCAGCTGCCGTGGATTCCGGAGCGGGTGATCACCCCGGACGGTTACGGCCACCGGGCGCTGCTCGCGAGCGGCCAGACCGCGGACGAAGCGAAACGCGACCTGGAGCCCATGCGCGACCGCACGCGCGCCCGGGGCGCCCTGAACTGGTATCGGGCAATGCCGTTCACCGCACCGAGATCCGCCTCCCGGAAGGTGCGGGTGCCCACCCTCTTCGTGTGGAGCGACGGCGACACGGCGATCGGACCGGTCGGGCCGAAGCTGACGTCGCGATTCGTGGACGGTCCGTACACCTACGAGGTCCTCCGCGGCGTGAGTCACTGGATTCCGGACGAGGCCGCCGAGCGCGTCGACGCACTACTCGGCAACCACCTGCTCGATCAGGCGTGACGCCGACCGATCGGTCCGCGATCGTGCTCGGGCGGCACTGACACCGTTGTCCGCTGTCGGCGAACTGCGCGGTGCTGCTTCCGTGGTTCTGGAAGACTCCGGAGGTATGGACGCGCAGCGCAGACTGACGCTGGTCACAGCCGCCCCCGAGGACTCGCGGGAGGAGCCGCTGGTGCGTGAGCTCTACGGGCGGGTGCTCCGCGACGCGCGCCGCGACCAGGACCGCAGCCTCGAGGACGTCGCCGGCGCCGTCGGCATGTCGAAGCAGTACCTCTCCGAGATCGAGCGCGGCAAGAAGGAGCCGTCCTCGGAAATGCTCCGCGCAGTGTGCGGCGCCCTCGGTATGTCGGTGGAACACCTGCTGTTCCGGTCCGGGCGCCGGCTCGGCGCGGCGAACCGCACCCCGACGACCGGGACCGTGAACCGGCAGGTGCCCACCCTGCTCGCCGCCTGACCTGGTCGGTCAGTCCACGACGAGGGTGTCGGCGAGACCGTAGTCGATGGCCTCCTGAGCGGTGAAGATGCGGTCCCGGTCGGTGTCCCGGCGGAGACGTTCGACGGTCTGCCCGGTGTGTTTGCTCAGGATCGCCTCCGTCTGCGAACGGACCCGCATGATCTCCGCGGCCTGCAGCGCGAGGTCGGAGATCGTGCCGTTGCCCTGAGTGGACGGCTGGTGCAGCAGAACTCGCGAATGCGCCAGGACGTGGCGGTGCCCCTTCGTTCCCGCAGACAGGAGAACCGCCGCGGCGGACGCGGCCTGACCCATGCAGTACGTGGCGATGGTCGGGCGCAGGAACTGCATCGTGTCGTAGATGGCGAGCATCGCGGTGGTGGAGCCGCCGGGGGAGTTGATGTACAGCCCGATCTCCTGGTCGGAGCTGTCCGCCTGCAGATGGAGCAACTGTGCCATCACGACGTTGGCGACTCCGTCGTCGATCTCCGTGCCGAGGAAGACGATCCGCTCGTTCAGCAGGCGGCTGAAGATGTCGAACGACCGCTCACCTGCCGGGGTGCGCTCGATGACGTGGGGAATGGTGTATTGGGACATGGCGTCACAGTCCAATTCTCGGGGCGGTGGTGTGCGGGGCGATCTCGGCGAACGAGGACACGACGCGGTCGACGATCCCGTAGTCGCGGGCCTCGTCGGCTGTGAACCAGCGGTCCCGGTCGCTGTCCTCGGCGATCTCCCCGACGGGATGACCCGTCTCGGCGGCGAGGATCTCCTGCGACTGACGCTTCATCCGTTCGAGGCTCTCGGCCTGGATGGCGATGTCGACGGCGGTGCCGCCGATGCCCGCGGACGGCTGGTGCATCATGATGCGGCTGTGCGCCAGGCTGATCCGCTTACCGTGGGTTCCCGAGCACAGCAGTACCTGCCCCATGCTGGCAGCGAAACTCGGCGGCCGCGAGCAGCACCAGTTCGGAGCAGGCCCGCTCGGCCATGGCGTCGTCCACCTCGCCGGTGAGGAGGATCGTGCGCTGGCGAAACAGTCTGTCCGCCAACAGGTCGCGGTAGTTCAGATCGGGGAGTGCGGCTGTGGTCATGCCTCAGTACTACCGCCGCACCGGCGCCGGACGGGCGATTGTCTGCTGTGGGCAGACGACGTCGGATGTCCGGCACCGGTCCCGCCGAAATGTGACGTAGATCGCTTACCCGGCGTTACTCCAGCGTCGACCGCTGTGAACTGGGCGTTCGCCATTCGAGGTGACCGTGAGGAATCCAACGGGTGAACGACTCGACACGGGGAGATGAACGTCGAAAACAGACCGCTCGGCCAGTGGAATTGCCCGCGCGCGAAGGCGAACTCGCTGGTTAGGGTGCCCTCATGCACGTTCTGTTCGTCTGTAGCGGGAACGTCTGCCGCTCGCCGATCGCAGAGCGGCTGACGCACGCGTACGCGGCTGCCCACGATCTGCCGCACCTCACCGCCGAGAGCGCTGGGGTGCGGGCCCTCGTGGGCTTTCCGATCGAACCCGTCGCCGCGCGCGTCATCGAAGGTCTCGGTGCGAGTGCAGACGGCTTCAGGGCGCGCCGCCTGCGCCCCGAGATGATCAAGCGCGCCGACCTCGTCCTCGCGATGACCGAGCAGATCCGGGATCGCTCGATGGAACTGCTTCTCGGAACGAGTCACTGCACCTTCACCCTTCGGGAAGCCCGCCGGATCGCGATCGACACCGGTGCCCGCACCGTCGCCGAACTCGCTGTCGCCCGCCGCGACTACGGGACGGTCGACGACGCGAACATCAGCGACCCGGTGGGGCTCGCGGAGTCGGCGTTCACCGCCGTCGGCGACCGGATCGCCGCCGAGTTGATACCCCTGCTCGACGCACTCGACCTCGATAGCGGCGCGGAACGATCGCCCGAACCCGACGCCGAACCCGAGCCCGAACCCGACGCCGAACCCGAATCCGTTGCGGAGCCCGAACCGCCGTCCGCCCCGGTGTTCCACCTGCCCTTGTCGCCCCGGCCGCTGATCGCCGCGCGGGCGGCGTCGTCGATCCTCGACTATCCGGTCAGCTGGTCGCGCTGAACTGATAGTTCGCGAATCGCTCGTCCACCTGCTCGGCGGTCAGCCCGAACTCCTCGAGCGTGTACTTGTGTGAGGGCCGACGGTCACCGCTGCGACTCTCGGCGTGCATCGCCTCCATCGCGCCCTGGGCCGGCGCACTGAGGTCGAGACCGAAATGCGTGTAGATCCCTTCGACGGTGCCGAGCGGATCGGCCACGAAATCCTGGTAGTCGACGTCGATGAACTGGGCAGGATTGTGCTCGGCGCGTGCCGCCGTGAACTGTTCGAGCCCCCGGGCCCACAGTTCGAGTTGGCTCTCCCCGATGACGCTGCCCCGGAACTTCTCCGACCATCCTTCGGTCGCCTGTTCCGCCAGGCTGCACACCGACGGGACGATCGTGCGCGGCGGCCGGTGGGTCTGGATGATCAGGGCGTCCGGATAGACCGCCAGCAGTTCGTCGAGCGCGAACAGGTGGCTGGGGTTCTTCAGCACCCAGCGGCGATCCCGATCGGGCAATCCGATCAGCTGCAGGTTCTTCTTGTGCCGCTGATAGGCGTTGGTCCAGTCCTGCCCTTCGAGCCATCGGGAGTAGGTGGGCAGCGACGCCAGGCACTCGTAGGAGATCGATTTGAACGTCTGCCGCAGCAGTTGCCAGCACTCCTCGACCTCACTCGCCGACATGTAGTGCACCCCCATGAACTCGGGACGCTCGATGTGATGACGGCTGAACGCCGCCTCGATCTTCTGGAACACCGGATTCGATTCCCAGGTCTCGCGCGGCGGCCGCGGCTGGGGCATCTCGGTCAACCACATCTCCAGGCCCTGATGCGACGGGTCCGCGGTGAGCAGTCGGTGTAGCGCCGTCGTCCCCGTGCGGGGGAGTCCGGTGACGAAGATGGGCCGCTCGATCCGCACGTCCGCATGCCCGGGGTGCTGCTTCCGCGCGGCCTCGCTGAGCAGCCGGGCCACCAGCGCGCCGCGGAGGAAGACCCGGGACACCTTGCTGCCGAGCGGGGTCAGCTGCTCGTCGGTGTGATACGAGTCCAGCAGGACGCCGAGGGCCTCGGTGTAGTCGTCCACGCCGAAGTCGGTGAGACCCGTCATGCGGGTGGCCGAAGCGTGGAGGTCCTCGACGGTGCCGACGGTGGTGCGCTCGCTCATGATGCTCCGGTTCTTCTCTCTAGTGGTGGAATTCGCCGCAGTTGACGTCGAGGCACTGGCCGGTGACGGCGCTCGCCATCGGGGAGGCGAGGAAGAGCACGGCGTCGGCGACCTCGTCCGTCGTGGGGAGCCTCTTCAGGTCGGTGTTTGCGGCGGTGTGTTCGTAGATCTGCTCGACGGTCGTCCCGTACTTCTCGGCCTGATGGGTGAAGTACTGCTTCAACGTGTCTCCCCAGATGTAGCCGGGAGCAACGGAATTGACGCGGATTCCCTGCGGACCCAGTTCCGTGGCGAGCGACTGCGACGTGGCGAGCAGGGCGGACTTGGCCATCTTGTAGCTGCCGTACCGCTCCTGGGAGTGCCGGAGAACCATCGAGTTGATGTTCACCACCGCGCCGTTCGCCTCGGCGAGTGCGGGCGTGAACAGCTGGGTGAGGCGGAGGGCGCCGAGCACGGTCAGCTCGAAGCTGTTGCGGATGTGGTCGAAATCGGTGCGAGCCAGCGGTTTCATCGACGGAACCGTGAAGGCGTTGTTGATCAGCACGTCGACCCGGCCGTACGCGTCGACCGCGGCGGACACCAGGTTTTCCGCCGAGGCCTGATCCGTGATGTCGGTCGGCACGGTCACCGCGCGCCGTCCGGCGGCGATGATCTCCTTCGCCACCTCGTCGAGGCGCGACGCCGTGCGGGCCGCCAGCACCACGTCGGCACCCGCGTCTGCGCACCGGACGGCGAGTGTGCGTCCCAGTGCGGGCCCGACGCCGGAGATGACGACCACCTTGTCCTGCAACAGTTGTGGAGTGGTCATGGCGGTCATCCCAGCATCCGATTGGCGACCGCGGCCTGGCGTGCGGCGATGCGGTCGGCGAAGTCCTCGGGTGAGATCTTGTTGGAGTCGTAGTACGGAAGCTGTCGATGGATCTCGTCGAACTTCACGACCTCGATCCGGGGTCCGTCCTCCGGGGTCAGTTCGCGGGAGACGCGTTGCCAGCGGAACTGCAGGTAGCCGCGGAGGTGCCCGACGGTGGCGATCCAGTTGGCGACGCCGGGGTTGCGCTCGCTGACGACGAGGCGGATGTGGTCGTCGGGATCCACCTGCGACTGCGAGACGTTCAGCGACGTCTGGTGGTTGACGTAGTCGAGCGAGATGTACCACATGCTGCCCAGCTGAAATCCCTGATACGGTACATCGGCTTTCGGGACGGTGACGACGATGGCCTCGTCGTCGGCGAGTTCGTAGTGCCCGACCGACGAGTACTGCGTGGCGAGGCCGCCGGGTGTGAGCCTTGGTTCGGTCATCGTGTTGACGGGCAGGTTCAGGTAGAACCACTCCGGGAACTGCAGCCAGGTCTTGACTCGCGAGACGAGCGCCTTGCCGGCACGGGCATACCGCTTTTCGACGGTCTCCCGGGTGAGGGGGCCGGGGGCGGTGCCGATCGTGTCGGCTCTGGCGATCCGGAGGGTGCCGCGCCGCTGACTCCAGTCGCTGTACACCTCCCGGACCACCAGTTGCGACGAACCCGGGGCGAGGGTGAAGTAGTTGCGCCTGCCTGCGCTGTCGTGGGGGCCGAACCGCACCTCGAACGCACCGTCGGGCGCGATGTCGATCTCCCGGTCGTCGAACGCCGTGACGCTGCCGGGAACGTGTGCGGCCGTGTAGTTTCCGTTCAGCACCTGGAAGCTCAGGTCGGCGGTGGTGCCGCGCCTGCCGGTGACCACGTATTCGGCGTCGTCGTCGATCCGCGCGCCGAAGTACAGGGTGTCGGGGTTGTCGAGGCCCATCTTCATGTACGGGCCGGTACCCGAGATGAACGTCGGGTGCGACCGTTCGGTGGCCCAGGCGGCGTGCGTCGTCGCGAGGATGCCGCCGGCGAGGTACTGGTAGCCCTCGAGCAGATCCTGTTCGGTGCGGATGTGGGGGGCGCTCGCGATCAGTTTCTCGGCTTCGGCCATGGCGTCGGCGAATGGGTCGGTCAGCACACCGTGCTCCTCACGAAGGGGGTGGTACAAATATGTACCTGCGTGGTAGAACGTTGATGAACCGACAATAGAACGTGTTCTAAGGAGTGGTCAATGGGACACGAAGGCGAGACGTCCGGCACGGTGCAGGGCCGGCGGTCGCCGCCCACCGAGCGGGTGGTGCAGGTGCTCGACTTCCTCGTGGCGCGGAAGGAGCACCGATTCGGGCTGTCGGAACTGGCCCGGCAACTCGACATCAGCAAGCCGACCTGCCTGGGAATCCTCACCGAACTCGCCCGGGGCGGCTACCTCGTCCGGGATCCGGCCACCAAGACGTACGGGCTCGGCCCCGCGCTCATCGCGGCCGGCCGGGCCGCCCAGCAAGGGTTCGCGGCCGGGCCGGTGGCACGCAGGCATCTCGCCGCGCTCAGTGACGAGTTCCGGACCACGTGCACGGCGTCGGCGGTGGTCGGCGACCGCATCGCGGTCCTCGAGCTGACCAGCCCGCCGGGTGTCCGGGCGGCCGCCAAGGTGGGGGAGATGTACCCCTTCGCGCCGCCGGTCGGGCTGATGTACGTGTTGTGGGACGGCGACGACGCGCTGCAGTCGTGGCTGCGGCGGGAGCCGACGCTGCCGGTGCGCCTCGACCGGGACCGGTTGCGCACCGTCGTCGACGAGTGCTCGCGCACCGGCTACCTCGTCGAGACGCTCACCCCGGTCGGTCAGCGTCTGCACACCCTCATGGCCGGCGTCGCCGCGCATGATCTGCCGCCGGAACTGCGCGACGTCCTCGGTGAGATGGTGTCCAGTCTCGGTGAGCGTGTGTACCTGGACGCCGAACATGCGGACCCCGCCGCGCCGCATCCCGTCAGTCTCATCGCGGCGCCGACGTACGACGCCGAGGGGCACCAGGCCATGGTTCTCACGCTCTACGTGGGTGCCGAGCTCGCGCCGTCCGACATCGCGCGGCGGGGCAAGGCTCTCGCCGCGGCCGCGGACGCGATCACGACGGAGGTGGGCGGACGCCGCCCCCCGGTGCCGAACGGGCATTGACCGGAATCTGAAACACGTTCTATTCTCGGAGGTGCATTCATTTTCGACCGGGCTGGTCCAAATATGAACCAGTGACCGGTATGGCACTCGCGACGAGGAGTCGCCCATGACCGCACCGCCCGTGTACGAGTTGTCCCACCTCGGCGCGCTCGAAGCCGAAGCCGTGCACATCTTCCGAGAAGTCGCCGCCACGTTCGAGCGTCCGGTCCTGCTGTTCTCCGGCGGCAAGGACTCGGTGGTGATGCTGCACGTGGCGGCCAAGGCGTTCTGGCCCGCACCCCTCCCGTTCGCCGTCATGCACGTGGACACCGGCCACAACTTCGACGAGGTCCTGGGGTTCCGCGACCGGACCGTCTCCCGACTCGGCCTGCGGATGGTGGTGTCGAGCGTGCAGGACGACATCGAAGCCGGACGCGTCAGCGAGGAGACCGGACCGCGCGCGAGCCGCAACCGGCTCCAGACCACCGCACTGCTGCGCGGCATCCGCGACAACGGGTTCGACGCCATCTTCGGCGGAGCCCGTCGCGACGAGGAGAAGGCCCGCGCGAAGGAGCGGGTCTTCAGCTTCCGGGACGAGTTCGGGCAGTGGGATCCGCGGGCGCAGCGACCGGAACTGTGGAGCCTGTACAACGGCCGGCACCGCAAGGGGGAGCACATCCGGGTGTTCCCGCTGTCCAACTGGACCGAACTCGACATATGGCAGTACATCAGCGAGGAGAAGATCGAGCTGCCGTCCCTGTACTACGCGCACCGCCGCGAAGTAGTCTCCCGCGACGGAATGCTGTTGGCGCGCACCCGGTTCCTGACGCTGCTCCCCGGCGACGAGCCGTACGAGGCCCTCGTCCGATTCCGGACCGTCGGCGACGCCACCTGCACGGGGTGCGTCGAATCGTCGGCAACCACCGCGGAGGCCGTCGTCACGGAGGTCGCCGCGAGCAGGCTGACCGAGCGCGGAGCCACCCGGGCCGACGACCGGATCTCCGAGGCCGGCATGGAAGACCGCAAGAAGGAAGGGTACTTCTGATGCCGCAGCTACTCCGGGTCGCGACCGCGGGCAGCGTCGACGACGGCAAGTCCACTCTCATCGGCCGACTGTTGTACGACTCCAAGGCGATCTTCGAGGATCAGCTCGAGGCGGTCGAACGCACCAGCCGCGAACGGGGCGACGAGCACGCCAACCTGGCCCTGCTCACCGACGGTCTGCGCGCCGAACGCGAGCAGGGCATCACCATCGACGTCGCGCACCGCTACTTCGCCACACCGCACCGCAAGTTCATCATCGCGGACACCCCCGGCCACGAGCAGTACACGCGGAACATGGTGACCGGGGCGTCGACCGCCGACCTGGCCCTGATCCTCGTCGACGCCCGCAAGGGAATCCTCGAGCAGACCCGGCGGCACGCCTTCATCGCCAGCCTCCTCGGCATTCCCCACCTCGTGCTGTGCGTCAACAAGATGGATCTCGTCGGGTGGTCCGAGGAGCGGTTCGAGGAGATCAAGGAGGAGTTCCGGCAGTTCGCGATCAAGCTTGAGGTCCACGACCTCACGTTCATCCCGGTGTCCGCGCTGCGCGGCGACAACATCGCGCAACGCACGGTCAACATGCCGTGGTACGAGGGCGCGTCGCTGCTGCACTACCTCGAGCAGGTACACGTGGCATCCGACCGCAACCTCATCGACGCGCGGTTCCCGGTGCAGTACGTGGTCCGGCCGCAGCGCCAGACGGATTCGGCGCTGCACGATTTCCGTGGCTACGCAGGCACGGTGGCGAGTGGCGTGTTCAAGCCGGGTGACGAGGTGGTGGCCCTGCCGTCGGGATTCACCTCGACGATCAGCGCCATCTGGGGTCCCGGTGGCACCCGCCTCGACGAGGCGTTCGCACCGTCGGCGGTGTGCGTGCAGCTGGCCGACCAGCTGGACGTGAGCCGCGGCGACGTGCTGTGCCGCCCCAACAACCGCCCCCTCGTCGGGCAGGAACTCGACGCGATGGTCTGCTGGTTCAGCGACCAGTCCTCACTGACACCGGATGCCCGGTACACGCTGCTGCACACCACCCGCGCCACCAGGGCGTCCGTCGAGCGGCTCGACTACCGGCTCGACGTCAACACCCTGCACCGCGACGAGTCCGCGCAGTCGCTCTCGCTCAACGAGATCGGCCGCATCCAGCTGAAGACGTCGCAGCCGCTGATGTTCGACCCCTACCGCCGCAACCACGTGACGGGCAGTTTCATCCTCGTCGACGAGTCGACCCACAACACCGTCGCCGGGGGGATGATCACCGGGCCGACGCTGTCGCGTTCGAAGGTGGTGTGGCACGCCGCGGCCGTCTCACGCGAGGAGCGGGCTTCGCGGGGCCGCACCGTGTGGCTGACCGGACTGTCGGCGTCGGGGAAGTCGACGGTCGCGGTGGAACTCGAGCGACGCCTGGTCGCGTCCGGGGTGCCCGCCTACCGGCTCGACGGCGACAATCTGCGCCACGGACTCAACGCCGACCTCGGTTTCAGCGCGGACGACCGCGCCGAGAACGTACGCCGCGTCGGCGCCGTGGCCCAACTGCTCGCCGACTCCGGGGTGGTCGCGATCGCCTCCCTGATCAGCTCCTACCGCGCCGACCGGGACCGCGTCCGGGAACAGCACCGTGCCGCCGGGCTCGACTTCGTCGAGGTGTTCGTCGACACCCCGGTGGAACAGTGCGAGGCGCGAGACCCCAAGGGCATGTATGCGAAAGCCCGCGCGGGGGAGATCACCGGTTTCACCGGGGTCGACGACCCCTACGAGGCCCCCGAGAACGCCGAACTCGTCCTCCGGCCCGAGGACGGCACGCCGACCGAACAAGCCGCGAGAATTATGGAATTGTTGAGACGTGACCACTGACGCACGACTCGCGGCCGACATCGCCTCCGGTGCCGGCGCCCTGCTGCTGGACATCCGCATCGCGGGACTCGGATCGGCGGACGGTCGTGAACTGGGCAGGCGCGGCGATGTCGCCGCCGACGCGTTCATCCTCGGCAAGCTCTCCGCGGAGCGACCGGAAGACGCCATCCTGTCGGAGGAGTCGGCCGACGACAGGTCGCGGCTGGAGAGTTCCAGGGTGTGGATCATCGATCCCCTCGACGGTTCCAAGGAGTACGGACTGCCGGGGCACTCGGACTGGGCCGTGCACGTCGCGCTGTGGGAACGCGGTCGCGGCATCACCGCGGCCGCGGTCGCGCAACCGGCACTGGGTGCCGTGTATGCCAGCGACGACGACAGTCATGCGGTGCATGCCGAGCTGCTCCCGGCCCGCCCGCGGATCGTCGTGAGCGCCAGCCGGCCGCCGGCCTTCGTCGACGCCGTCGCCACGGAGATCGGTGCCGAGGTCTCCACCATGGGTTCGGCGGGCGCGAAGGCGATGGCCGTGCTCCGCGGAGACGTGGACGCCTACGTCCACGCGGGCGGGCAGTGGGAATGGGATTCGGCGGCACCGGTCGGCGTCGCGGTCGCGGCCGGCCTGCACTGCTCGCGGATCGACGGAACACCGTTGGACTACAACGAATCCCACCCCTACCTGCCAGACCTCCTGATCTGCCGGCCGGAGTTGGCGCAGCCCCTGCTGGCCGCGATCGCGAAGCACGCCACCGACACCGCCGACAGCGGCCGCGTCGCGATGGCCCGCGCCTACATCGACGCGCTGGTCAGCCACGACGCCACCAAGGTGCGCCTGGCGGACAACGCGTGGCGGGTGGAGAACGGTCAGCACACCGGCGAATCGGGGGCCTTCATCCGGGACGAACTCGAGAACGGCCTGCAATACCAGGCCATCCAGGCTGTCCGCGAACTCTCGTTCCACGAGTGGGGCGACAACGTGGTGGCCCGCTTCGTGCTCGATCTCGGGGCCACCCCCACAGAGGTCACGTCCGTCCGGATCACGGAGCATTTCGACATCCCGGCAGGGGCGATCCAGTCCGTCATGGCCATCATCGAACCAGCCTCGATCGAAAGGGAGACCCGATGACCCCGGACCAGCTGGTCACCCAATTCTGCGCCGAGTGGATCGAACCCGATCCGGCGAAGATCGCCGAGTATTTCGCGGAAGACGCTATATATCACAACATTCCGATGGAGCCCGTGATCGGGCGTGACGCGATTCGCGAGTTCATCGCCGGATTCATCGCGGCCTTCGGCGGCATCGACTTCCGCGTGCACCGGCAACTCACCGACGGCGGGCAGAGCCCCAACGCCGAGGAGTCGAGCGGTGTGGTGATGAACGAACGGATCGATGTGTTCACCCTCAACGGCACCGTCGTCGAGTTGCCCGTCGTCGGCGTCTTCGAGATCACCGCCGGTAAGATCACCACGTGGCGCGACTACTTCGACATGGCGCCGATCCAGGCCGCGGCCGGCGGTGGATAGCGGCCCCGAGTTCGCGCGCGTGATTCGGCCGGACGGAGGGTTGCTGGTGGGCGCGGTTTCCCCTCAGGCCAGTGACTCACCGGAAATCCATTTCCACGGCTTGTCCCAGTGTCCGGGCGGTGGCACGAACGGCAGCTGTCCCAACTGCCCCGGCGGTGGGATGAACGGCAGCTGACCCAGCTGTCCGGGCGGTGGAACCAGGTCGGGTACCGAGATACCGGGAATCGGCGGTGGCCATGGATCAGCATTTGCCGTACCGGTGCCGAGTCCCAGTGCGCTGAAGCCCAGCGCACCGGCGATCACGGCTCCCGTCGCAGTCTTTTTCAGATTCATCGTGAACTCCTTATTGCGTCTGCTCTACCACTGGCTGTGGATGGGCCCGCCGGTATGCACGCTTACAGTGTGCGCGTGTGCGCACTTCTGTGGGTTACGCATGGGAATCGTGTGCGAAATCAGAGCGTCGCGTTGAGGTTTCTCGTCCTGGATTGTGTTTCCTGTCGCGGAGGACGACCCACCGCGAAGTAGATGTTGACGTCAGGTTCAAGTCGGCTCTACGCTGAGCCGGGAGTATGACGACGGTCACATCCGGAGAGGGCGAGCCTTCATGAGCCAGATCAACACGGTCCGCGGACCGATCGACAGCGCCGAACTCGGACGCACGTACATGCACGAGCACGTGTTCGTGCTGACGCCCGACATGCAGCAGAACTACCCCGACGAGTGGGGGAGCGAGGACGAGCGGGTCGCCGACGCCGTCGCCACACTGCGCGCGCTCGCCGAGCAGGGTGTCCGGACCATCGTCGACCCCACCGTCGTGGGGCTCGGTCGGTACATTCCGCGCATCCAGCGGGTCGCGGAGCAACTTCCCGAGCTGAACATCGTTGCGGCAACAGGGCTCTACACCTACGACGACGTGCCGTTCTTCTTCCACTACCGGGGTCCGGCGCTCGACGCGATGGTCGGTGCCGCGGTCCCCGACCCGATGGTCGACATGTTCGTGAAGGACATCGAAGAGGGGATCGCCGACACCGGGGTCCGCGCGGGCCTGCTCAAGTGCGCGATCGACCATCAAGGGCCCACGCCGGGAGTCGAACGGGTGATGCGCGCCGTCGCGAAGGCGCACCGGCGCACCGGCGTCCCCATCACCGTGCACACCCATCCCGGCAGCGAGGCCGGGCTGCACGTCAAACGGGTGATGTGCGACGAAGAGGGGGTGCGGCCCGACCGGATCGTGCTCGGCCACAGCGGAGACAGCACCGACGTCGAGCACCTGACCAGCCTCGCCGAGGAGGGCTTCGTCCTCGGGATGGACCGGTTCGGCATCAACCTCGAGACGACGTTCGAAGCGCGCGCGGATACCCTCGTCGAGATGTGCCGCCGCGGATTCGCCGGGCAGATGGTCCTGTCGCAGGACGCCTCCTGCTACATCGACTGGATCGACCCCAACCTGATGGCCGCGCTACCGCAGTGGCACTACCTGCACATCGAGAACGACGTTCTTCCCTACGTCCGGGAGCGCGGAGTCACCGAGAAGATGATCACCGAGATGCTGGTCGAGGTGCCCCGTCGATACTTCGAGAACGTCGACCCCTACTGACATGTCGCGCCCACGAATCGCACCCACGCCACCCGTCACGGCCCGAGGTGTCCGCACCCGCGACCGTCTCGTCGCCGCGGCCCGGGTGGTGTTCGAGCGTGAGGGGTACCTCGACGCCCGCCTCGTCGACATCAGCAAGGAGGCCGGACTCTCGACCGGCTCCTTCTACACCTACTTCACCAGCAAGGAGGAGGTCTTCGCGGCGGTCGTCGAGGTGACGCAGAACGACCTGCTGCATCCCGGGATGGGGCGGGTGGAGGACGAGGGCGACGTGCACGCGGTCGTGGAGGCGAGCATCCGGGCATACCTGCATGCCTGCCGCCGGAATGCGCGCCTGCTGGCCCTGCTCGAGCAGGTCGCACAAGTCGACCCCGCATTCCGCGAGCTGGAACGCGCGCGGGACGAAACCTTCTACCGGCGCAACGCGCGAGCGATCGCCGATCTGCAGGACCGTGGTCTCGCGGACGCGTCCCTCGATCCGATGCTGACGTCGAAGGCGTTGTCCGCCATGGTCGGAAGGATGGCATACAGCTACTTCGTCGGGCCGCCGAGTGAACGGAGATCGCTCACGTTCGAGCAGTTGACCGCCGGGCTCGCGCGGATGTGGACGAACGCGCTGCGCGTCCCGGACCGCGTCTGAGGGTCCGTCAGTACCCGGGTGCGTGGAGGATCCGCAGGACGAGATCGGCGTTGATGTCGCCCAGCTCCGCCGGCGTGAACTCGCCGTCGGGGCTGTACCACCGGCAGATGTCCACTGCGAGGGACATGATCGCCAGGACCGCGACGCGGGGGTCGGGGATCAGGAACACCCCCTGATCGATCCCGTTCTGCACCTCGCGGATTGCCGCGAGCCGGATCTGGAGGCGGGTCTCGGCCACCACCTCGTGGTGTTCGGGACTCAGATGCCTGCTCTCGTACTGCGCGATGCGCGCACGCCGAAAGTTCCGGGCGTGCATGATGCTGAACTCCCGGACCAGTGCCCGGACGCGGTCGATCGGGTCGGTGAACGGTGCGACGGCGCTGAGCACCAGTGCGAGTGCGCGCTCGTTCGATCGGCGGACCAGTTGGAAGAGCAGATCTTCCTTGGAGGGGAAGTGCACGTACATCGCGGACGGGCTCAGACCCGCCATCGTCGAGATGTCCCTGGTGCGCGTGGCTTCGAAACCCTTGTCGGAGAACAGTGTGGTCGCCGCGCGGAGCAGGCGTTCCTCGGATGTCGGCGGTCCCGGGCTCGGCTCGTCGGCCACGGACACGTCTTCGTGCAGTTCGGTCATCGGTGGTCCTCTCCGCCGCATCGAGCTTCGTCCGCACCGGCGGGATTCGGCAAGATCAACCCTCTCGAGTGATTGACATCACACCGCTATTCAAACACACTAAGCAAGCGCTCACTGACTTGAAGTTGGCGTCATGTTCTGAAAATCCAATCCCCCATCCACAGAAGACCTATCTCGAGGAGTGATCGGATGACTACATCCGCGGTGCAGCCGAGTAAGGACGCAGCCGGCGACACAATCGTGCAGCGCAAGCGTGCTCATCGGAAGCTGCTTGCGGCGGGACTCGTCGGCAGCTCGATCGAGTGGTACGACTTCTTCCTGTACGGAACCGCTGCGGCACTGGTCTTTCCCCACGTCTTCTTCCCCGACTCGTCGGCATTGATGGGCACCCTGCTCTCGTTCAGCACCTTCTGGGCAGGCTTCGTCGCCCGCCCGCTCGGCGGCCTCGTCGCCGGACACTTCGGCGACAAGTACGGGCGTAAACCGGCCGTCGTCACCTGCCTGCTGTTCATGGGACTCGCGACGTTCCTCATCGGCTGCCTCCCCGGCGCCGCGACCATCGGGGTGGCAGCGCCGATCCTGCTGGTGATCCTGCGCTTCGTCCAGGGCATCGCCTGCGGCGGTCAATGGGGTGGGATCGTTCTGCTGCTCACCGAGTCGGCGAGCCCCAAACGCCGGGGATTCTCCGGAACCTTCGGGCAGATGGGCGTCTCGTTCGGCGTCCTGCTCGGCAACCTGGTGTTCCTGGGCGCCACCGCGGCCATCTCGAACGAGGCCTTCCTCAGCTGGGGCTGGCGCATCCCGTTCTTCGCCAGCGCACTGCTGTTCCCGGTCGTGCTCTACATCCAGACCAAGGTCGAGGACACCCCCGAATTCCGCGAACTGCAGGAGGAGGCGCAGAAGAACAACAAGACCGTCGTCCGCGCACCGCTCACGCAGGCGATCAAGGAGCACTGGCGCAAGATCCTGCTCGGCTGCGGACTGCTCGCGGCCACGAACTCGCTGTTCTACATCTCCATCGCCGGCGTCCTCAGTTACGGCACCGCCGAACTGGGCATGAAGCGCAACGACCTCCTCGCGATCTCCCTGCTCAGCGCCGCACTCACGGTCGGTGTCGTGCTGTGGTCCGGGCACATGTCCGACAAGATCGGACGCAGGCCGATGATCCTGATCGGTGCGGCGATGATCATCGTGTGGGCGTTCCCCTACTTCTGGCTGATCAACACCCGGAACCTGCTGCTGTTCTTCGTCGCCGTCACGGTCGGCAGCGTCTTCCAGTCCATGACGTACGGGCCGATCGCCGCGTACATGGGTGAACTGTTCGCTCCCAACGTGCGGTACTCGGCGGCGTCGCTCGCGTACCAACTGGCGGCGATCACGGTGAGCGGCGGCACCCCGTTCATCATGACCGCGCTGATCGCCAAGACCGGGACCACCACGTTCGTCGCCGTCTTCGTCGCGCTGATGGGACTGGTCACGCTCCTCTGCGCGTGGAAGCTCCGCGAGACCAACCCCGCCGAGGTCCGGAACGATCCCACGGCCGTTCCCGGCGCCCAGTTCTACTAGGAATCCTGCCCTTCCACGACGATGCCCACCGCCGGATCTCGGCGGTGGGCATCGTCGTGGAAGGAAGAGCTCAGCTGATCTTCAGCACGAGCTTTCCGGTGTTGGCGCCGTCGAACAGCAGATTGAGGGTGCGGCCGAAGGCTTCGACGCCCCCGGTCTCCACCTGCTCGCGGGCCACGATCTCCCCGGCGCGGATCCACTCCGACATCGCTTCCATGCCCTCGGGGAACCGGTCGAGGTAGTCGAACACGATGAAGCCCGTCATCGACGCCCGGTTGACCAGCAGCGACAGATACCGGGACGGCCCGGGTTGCGGGTCGGTGGCGTTGTATCCGGAGATCGCGCCGCACAACGCGACCCGGGCGTTCTTGCGGAGGCGGGCCAGGGCGGCGTCGAGGATCTCGCCGCCGACGTTGTCGAAGTAGACGTCGATCCCGTCCGGTGCGGCGGCGCGCAGGGCCTTGCCGACCGATTCGGACTTGTAGTCGATCGCCGCGTCGAAACCCAGTTCGTCGGTCAGCCACGCACACTTCTCGGGGCCGCCGGCGATACCGATCACCGTGGCGCCCTTCAGCCGGGCGATCTGCCCGGCGATGCTCCCGACCGCTCCCGCGGCCCCGGAGATGAGCACGGTGTCACCCTTCTCCAGCTTGCCGACGTCGGTGAGGCCGAAATAGGCAGTCATGCCGGGAAACCCGAGAGCGCCCAGCCACGTCGGCGCCGGGGCCAGCGACTCGTCGACTGCGAGGGCGCCGCGGCCGTCGGAGAGCGCGAACTCCTGCACGCCGAACTGTCCGGAGACGAGCTGTCCCACCGGGAACTTCGCGTTCTTCGACGCCACCACCCGGCCGACGGCGTGCGTGCGCATGACCTCACCGATCGCCACCGGCGGGACGTACGACTTCACGTCGTCGAGCCACCCGCGCATCGCGGGATCGAGCGACACGTAATCCACCTGCACGGTGAACTCGCCTTCGGATGGTTCGGGGATCGGTTCCGACGTGATCTCCCAGGTGGAGTCGTCGGGACGGCCGACCGGGCGCTTCGCCAGTCGGACCTGCCTGTTCACGGATGTCACGGTGTTCACCTTTCGGGTACTTCTGCGGTGAGTGCGTCATTTTTCAGCGCGGCCCGGTCGATCGACCGCTTGAGGATCTTTCCGGTCGACCCCTTCGGAAGGGAATCGACGATCGCGACGATCCGGGGAATCTTGTATGCGGACAGTCGTTCCCGCGCCCAGCTGGTCAACTCGCCGCCGTCCAGGCAGGACCCGGGAACGGTGGCCACGACCGCGGCCACCTCCTCCCCGTAGTGGTCGTCGGGGACGCCCACGACGGCGGCCTCGACGATGTCGGGGTGCGTGTACAGGACCTCCTCGACTTCACTCGGGTACACGTTGTAGCCGCCCCGGATGATGAGGTCCTTCACCCGGTCGACGATGCGCAGATCGCCGGCCGCGTCGGTTTCGCCCAGGTCTCCGGTGCGCAGCCACCCGTCCGGGGACAGCACGGCCGCGGTGTCGGCGGGTCGGTTCCAGTAGCCCTTCATCACGGTCGCACCCTTCACGAACACCTCGCCGACGGTGCCGGGCGGGCAGGCGACGTCCTCATGGTCACGCACCTCGACCTGTGTCCGGGGCACCGCGCGTCCCGTGAAACCGATCTTCCCGCCGCGGTCGATTTCGTTGAACGTGCCGAACGCGGTGGTCTCGGTGAGCCCGTAACCCTCGAGGATGGTGCACCCGAAACGGGACTCGAATTCGCGGGCCACCTCGCCGGGCAGCGACGCGCCGCCGGAGATGGCGATGCGGAGCTGCGTGAAATCCTGCGGGTCCGCACCACCGGCGGCATGGAGCATCGCGTTCCACATCGTCGGGACGCCGGCCATGATGGTGAGGCGGTCCCGGCGCAGCATGGCGAGCATCGCCGCCGGATCGAACCGGGCCAGCAGCGACAGCGACCCGCCGCCGGTGAACGTGGCCATCATGACGGAGGCCTGTCCGAAGACGTGGAACAGGGGAAGTCCGGTGCCCGTCCGGTCGTCGCTCGAGCCGCGACTGCATTCGGCGCCGATCTCGCCGCCGGACAACAGGTTCCCGACCGTCAGCTCCGCGCCCTTGGGCCGTCCGGTGGTGCCGGACGTGTAGAGGATGGCGGCGGTGTCGTCCCTGTTCCGCGCTACCGCGGGGACGGGCTCGGCGTCCGGGACGGTACCGGGTGCGAGTGTCCACGCGGGGACGTCCAGGGCGGCCGCGGCATCGCCGATCGCCGGCCCGAGCTCGTGCCACACGATGGCGAGCGAGGCGCCCGCATCGGAGAGGACGTACTCGGTCTCCGGCCGGGTCGACATCGTGTTCACCGGGACCACGACGCACCCCGCCGTCTGAATTCCCAGGTACGCCACCACGAACTCGGGCACGGACGGGGCGGCCAGGAGAACTCTGTCTCCGGGGGACAGGCCCGCTTCCGTGAGTGCTCCGGCGTAGCGGGTGCTCGCGGAGTGCAACTGTCCGTAGGTGAGGGCGCTGTCCGCGCCCCGCAGTGCGATGTTGTCGGGCGTGGCGTCCGCGTGGCGGGACACCGGATCGATCACATTTGCCATGTCCTCAACCTCCGACGCGCTATCAGGGTCATCCGGCTTCGACGACACGCGCGACGGACTCGGACACGACCACCGGTTTGTCGGAACCCTCGCGCTCGACGACCTGGCTCATGGTCACCTGAATGCCGCCGCCGACCTGTTCGGCGGACTGGATGGTGGCGCGCATCCGGATGCGTGAACCCACCGGCACCGGCGCGGGGAAGCGGACCTTGTTGTAGCCGTAGTTCAGGCTGTGGGCGAAGCCGTCGAATCGCAGCAGGGTCGCCGACAGGGCCGGTCCGAGGGACAGGCTGTACAGGCCGTGCGCGATGGTGCTGCCGAGCGGGCTGGCGGCGGCGCGCTCGGGGTCGACGTGGATCCACTGGTGGTCGCCGGTCGCGTCGGCGAAGGCGTTGACGCGTTCCTGGGTGACGTCGTGCCAGTCGGTGGGGCCCAGCTCCTTGCCGATCAACGCCGTGAGCTCGTCGAAGCTCGCCGGACGAACGGGCAATGCGGTGGTGTCGGTCATCTGTCTCCCTCAATTCCGGGTGGTGCAGGGCCTGGATGTGTCACGTTGGCTGCATCGAACTTCGAGGTGTGCGTCGAACTCCAACACTTGAACTTGACGACGGATTCAACTATACAAAAGAGAGACGCGAGTCACAATGCACGGCGAAGGAGAGGACACCTCGTGAAGGTTGCACAGAAGGTCGCCATCGTGACCGGCGGTGGAGGCGGTATCGGCGGGGCGATCGCAGACCGTCTCGCCGACCAGGGCGCCAAGGTGCTGGTCGCCGATCTCGACCCGAACGCGGCAGCCGCGGTCGTGGACGGAATCAACGCACGCCACCCCGGCTCGGCCATCGCCGAAGGTGGCGACGTCGCCGACACCGAGCAGATCCGGCGCATCATCGAGCGCGCGGAGAGCGAGCTGGGCCCGGTCGACCTGTACTTCGCCAACGCCGGTGTCGCGGGAGCGCCCGGCCTCGAGGCCGACGACGCCGACTGGGACCTCGCTCTCGACGTCAATGTCCGCGCCCACATCCGCGCCGCCCAGCAGCTCGTACCCCGGTGGACCGAGCGCGGCGAGGGCTACTTCGTCACGACGGCCTCCGCCGCGGGCCTGCTCACCCAGATCGGGTCGGCCACCTACGCGGTCACCAAACACGCCGCTGTCGCGTTCGCGGAATGGTTGTCGGTCACGTACGGCGACAAGGGGATCCGGGTCAGCTGCCTCTGTCCGATGGGAGTCGAGACGAAGTTGATGCGCTCCGGCGAGAACTCCGGTGATCCGCTCGGCGTCGCCGCCACCCGGGCCGTCGTCTCGGCGGGGGAGGTGCTGCAGCCGGCGCAGGTCGCCGACATCGTGCTGGACGCCGTGGACCGGGAGACGTTCCTGATCCTGCCCCACGAAAGCGTGCTCACCATGTACCGGCAGAAGGGCTCCGACTACGACCGCTGGCTGCGCGGGATGCGCCGCTACCAGAGTTCGCTGCTGGAGCACGCGTGACGAGCGAGCCCGAAGACCTGGTTCTCGCCGAGCGGTGCGGACCGGTCCTCGTGCTGACGTTCAACCGGCCGGACAAGCTGAACGCGTGGACCGACGACCTCGAGGACCGGTACTTCACGCTGCTGAGCGACGCCGAGGACGACCCGGACGTACGCGCGATCGTCGTGACCGGGGCCGGGCGCGGATTCTGCGCCGGCGCCGACCTCGGGCGTCTGCAGGCCGTCGGGGACGTGTCCGAGGCCGACCTTCTCCGGCCGCGCCCCCGCGACCTTCCCTCGACCCTGCGCAAGCCGCTGATCGGGGCGATCAACGGCGTCGCGGCCGGACTCGGGATGGTGGAGGCCCTTTACTGCGACGTCCGGTTCGCGTCGGCGTCGGCCCGGTTCACGACCGCTTTCGCCAAGCGCGGGCTGATCGCCGAATACGGCATCTCGTGGCTGCTGCCCCGGCTCGTCGGACGCGGCCGGGCCACCGACCTGCTGCTGTCGAGCCGCATGGTGGACGCAGAGGAAGCGCTGCGCATCGGACTCGTCGACCACCTCGTCACGGACGGTTCGGTCGTCGGCGCCGCGGTCGCGTATGCCGAGGAGCTGTCGACGCACTGCTCCCCGACGTCGATGGCCGTCATCAAGGACCAATTACAGAACGATGCGGACGGCACCTACGCCGATTCCGTGGCCCAGGCGGAAGGCCTGATGTTGCAGGCGTTCCGCGGGGCCGATCTCGTCGAGGGCGTACAGAGTCACCTCGACAAGCGCACACCTACGTTTTCCTCACTACCCGTCAGGAGTTCCCATGTCCCTGTTTGACATCTCGGATCGCGCCCAGCAGTTGCAGACCGATCTGCTGGAGTTCATGGATTCGCATGTGTATCCGGCGGAGGCGGTGTACGAGGAGCAGATGCGGGAGTCGGGTGATCCACATTTCCAGCCGCCGGTGCTGGAGGAGTTGAAGGCGGAGGCGCGGCGGCGGGGGTTGTGGAATCTGTTCCATCCGCATCCGGGCACGGGGGCGGGGTTGTCGAATCTCGAGTATGCGCCGTTGGCGGAGATCATGGGGCGCAGCCATATTGCGTCGGAGGCGTGTAACTGTAATGCGCCGGACACGGGCAACATGGAGGTGCTCGAGTT
>SEEV01000090.1 GCA_004211695.1 Rhodococcus sp. (in: high G+C Gram-positive bacteria) | reverse complement strand
CGCGACCAAACCCGAACTGCTCCTCGATCCGAAGCTGGACGAGGCCGGGCGTAAAGTTGTCAGCTACGACTTCGCGCTCGATCCCGCCGAGGACTGAGACACCGACCATTCCCCGGGCGGCGCGAGACATCGCGCCGCCCGGGGTCTCGACGTTTGTGGAGGAATCATCATGCCGAGCACGCCCCAGGCGCGGACGACGGAGTTCGTGCACACCCCGGCGGCGGTGATCGAGGTCGTCGTCGAGGGAAGCGGGCCGACGGTGATCCTGTTGCCTTCCCTCGGCCGGGAGTCGTACGACTACGACGAGGTCGCGGGCGGGCTGGCGCAGAACGGGTTCCGGGTCGCGCGGCCGCAGCCGCGGGGCATCGGCCGCAGCGTCGGCGCGCTGGCGGACATCACGTTGCACGACCTGGCCGCCGATGTCGGAGCGGTGATCGAGGCGCTGAACGACGGCGCGGCGGTGGTCGTCGGTCACGCGTTCGGGCACTACGTCGCACGGATGCTGGCCGCCGACCGGCCCGACCTGGTACGCGGCGTCGTCGTGGCCGCGGCCGGTGCCCGCAACTACCCGGCGGCGCTCACCGAGTTGGCGGTGAAGTGCTCGGATTCTTCGCTGCCCGACGCGGAGCGGATCGGCTACCTGCAGACCGGATTCTTCGCGCCGGGCAACGATCCGGCGGAGTGGCTCACGGGCTGGTACCCGGAGGTGTCGAAGCGTCAACTTGCCGCCTCTGCCGCCACCCCCAAGGAGGAGTGGTGGGATGTCGCGCACCAGCCGATTCTCGACCTGCAGTCCGGTCTCGACCCGTTCCGGCCGCGTGAGACCGCAAACGAATTGCGGGACCGGTTCGGCGAATTGGTCACCGTAGCCGTCGTGCCGAATGCGAGCCATGCACTGATGCCGGAAGCGCCCGCACAGGTTGTGCGGGCGCTCACGGACTGGATTCGGGCTCTCGACAGCTGAGTGGTCAGACCCGCTCGAAGATCGCGGTCAGCCCCTGGCCGCCGCCGATGCACATCGTCTCGAGACCGTAGCGGGCTCCGCGACGCTCCATCTCGCGCAGCAGGGTGGTGAGGATCCGGACCCCCGTCGCCCCGACGGGGTGCCCGAGCGAGATTCCCGAGCCGTTCACGTTGGTGCGCTCGAAATCCTGCGCACCGAAGTTCCATTCACGCGTGACCGCGAGCGCCTGCGCCGCGAATGCCTCGTTCAGTTCGATCAGGTCGATGTCCGCGAGATTCAGCCCGGCGCGCTTCAGAGCCCGCTCGGTGGACGGCACCGGACCGATCCCCATCTCGGACGGCTCCACACCCGCGACTGCCCAGGTGACCAGCCGGGCGAGCGGCCGGAGACCGAGGCGCTCCGCCTGGGCCCGGGTGGTGACGAGGCACGCGGCCGCACCGTCGTTCTGTCCGCTGGCGTTGCCGGCGGTGACGGTTGCGTCGGGGTCGGCGCTGCCCATGATGGGCCGAAGACGCGCGAGGGACTCGACCGTCGTGTCGGCGCGGGGGTGCTCGTCCCGCTCGATGATCTGCGGATCTCCCTTGCGAACAGGAACTTCCACCGGCACGATCTCCTCGGCGAACTTCCCCGAGTCGATGGCGGCCACGGCCCGCTGATGGGAGCTGACCGCGAGTTCGTCCTGTTCCTGACGGCTGATGTCGTATTTGCGCCGCAGGTTCTCCGCCGTCTCCAGCATGCCGCCCGGCACCGGATAGTTGCGTCCGCCGGCGGTGACACGGCCACGGGCGAGTCTGTCGTGGAGCGCAGCCGGGGCACCCTTTGCTCCCCAGCGCATCGACTCGGTGTAATACTCGGCGCGGCTCATCGATTCGACGCCACCGGCGATCACCAGTTCGGCGACCCCCGTCTGCACCCGCATCGCGGCGTCGAGCACGGCCTGCAGACCCGATCCACAGCGGCGGTCGAGTTGCTGACCGGGAACCGTCACCGGCAGGCCCGCATCGAGGGCCACGACCCGCCCGATGGCGGGCGCCTCACCGTTCGGGTAACACTGACCGAAGATCACGTCGTCGATGCTGCCCGGATCCACCTTGGTGCGAGCGAGCAGTTCGGATACCACCCGCGCGCCGAGGTCGGCGGCGGGAACGTCCTTGAACTGTCCGCCGTATCGGCCGACGGCGGTGCGGAGGGGCTCACAGACGACGACATCGTTGCCGTGGGCGTTCGAATTTTCAGGCACTGCGGAAATCCCTTTCGTGATCGGTCCAGTTCTGCGCCCACTCGCGCAGTTCGACCGCTCGGATCTTGGTCCCGTTGCCGCCCACCGTGGTCGGCATCTTCTCGATCATGTGCACGGCGGCCGGAACCTTGAAGGCCGCCAACGACTCTGCGCACCAGGCCTTGAGCTCGGCGGCGTCGGCGGCGGTCCCCTCCGTCGGGACGACGAACGCGACGGCTTCGGTGTATCCGCCCCTGCCGGTGATGCCGACGACCTTCGTGAGGTGGACGGCGTCGTGTTCGGCCAGCCGGTGTTCGATCTCGGCGGGGTCCACCAGGAATCCGCGCAACCGGAGCACATCGCCCATCCGGCACACGTACGTGTAACCCCCGTCGCCGGTCGCGACGGCGAGGTCGCCGCTGCGGAACCACCCGTCCGACGTGAACGCGCGCGCGGCCGCCTCCGGATTGCCGAGGTACGCGTCGACGACGTTCGGTCCGCGGACCTGAAGCTCACCCTGCTCACCGTCCGGGAGAACGGAGTCGTCCAGTGGGTCGGCGATCCTGATCTCGATGGCGGGCTCGACCGGACGTCCGCCACCGTTCCAGCGCACGGATTCCGGGTCGGTTGCATCCCACAGCAGCATCAGCGCGAACACCTCGGAAGACCCGAAGACGCCCGTGGTGACGGCATCGAATTCGTCGCGGACCCACGCGGCCACCTCGTGCGAACGGCCGAGGAAGTCGGCGATCCCGAGCTGTTTCAACGACGACAGGTCTGCGCGTTCACCCCCGTGCCACGTGTCGTGGAGGCGCGTGAAGAGGTCGTCGCCGCCGACCACGTGCGTCACCTTCAGCGACTGCATGCGCCTCAGCGTGACCGCGGCGTCGAAGACGGGTTCCATCAGCAGGGTGCCGCCGCCGGCGAGCGTCGCGAGGGCGGTGCTGAATCCGAACACCCCGGACACCGGCAGCACACACAGGGTGACGTCGCCGGGTTCGACACCGAGGACGGCGGCGTCGGCTCGCGCGTGCCGAACCACCGCGGATTCCCGATGGGCCGCGAGTTTCGGGACGCCGGTGGATCCGGACGTGGTGAACGCGGCCGCGAGCAGATCGTCGGGGGCAGCCCGCTCTCCCGCCGCGGTCGTGGTGGCCATGTCGGGTGTCGCCGGCACCTGAACCTGTCCGGTGTCCGCGCTGCCCGCCGTCCAGGCGCCTCCGCCGAGGTCGAATCGCGTCGGGTCGGGAGCGTCGCTCGTCGTGTCGGGTCCGCGCACCACCGCGACCGCCGGAGCCGGGAGGTCGAGGGAGCGCTGTGCCTCACCGAGCCGCCCGAACAGGTCGAGGCCGTGGAAGTGGTCGGCCACGGCGACCACCGCGGGACGCGCCGAGGTGAGGATGTGCGCGATCTCGTGCGTGTTGTAGCGGGTGTTGACACCGATGACGTGTGCACCCACGGCGGACGCGGCGAGTTGCCAGACGATGGCGTCCGACCAGTTCGGCAGCAACACCGCCACGCACTGACCGCGCTGCACGCCGACCCGCAGGAGCTCCGACTTCACCGCGTCGACGCGGGCGCGGAGTTCGGCGCGACTGCTGACGATCGGCTCGCCCTCGACGACGTCGACGGTGGCCGCGGCATCCGGGTCGGCCGTCACGAGTTCGTCGAGCAGTGCTGCGAGAGTCTCACGGCGCGTGGCCGTGTCGTGGGCCGTCACGAGAGCACCGCCGCTGTGCGCAGTTCGGTCAACCAACCGTCCGCCACGGAGGCGAAATCCTCGATCTCCTCCATCGGGTAGTGGCCGATGTCCTCGAGCAGGGTGAATGTCGCAAGTCCCGGCCGGGCGCTCTCGATCGACGACGCGGCCTGCTCGACGAGTCCGGTCTGGATCCACGGGTCCTGTGCTCCCGCGACGAGCCTGATGGGGCAGGTGATCTCGGCGAGACGATCGCGCACGTCGTGCGTTCCCCAGGCGACCAGGTCCGAAGACGAGATCTCCGGATCCTCGCGTTTATGCATCGTGGCGATCAGGCGGGCCTTCACATCGGGCACGCTCTGCCCGATGGAGGCAAGGGTGCCCAGGTACGTGCGGTCGGAACGACTGGGTCCGGCGACGTCCTCGAGTTCGCGGCGCAATCCGCCGACGTTGACGCGTCCGGGACCGGCCTCGGCCTCCATCGCGATTGCCCCGGCCAGTGGGCGGGACGGCCTGGTGGCGAGTTCGAGTGTCAGCTTGCCCCCGATGGAACATCCCATCACGAACGGCCGCTCGACGTCGAGGGCGTCGAGGACCTTCCCGAGCCAGTCCCCGAACGTCACGATGCTGGTGACGGGGCCGTCGACCGCGGGCTCGGAACGTCCGTGGCCCGGAAGGTCGGGGACGATCACCCGGTAGCCCCGGCCGGCGAGGACGGACGCGACGTGACGCCACTGGACTCCACTCTGCCCCGCAGTGTGCAGGCACAGCACGGTGGGCATGTCGGCGTCCGAGTGAGTGTCGGGGGTGACGATCTCGACGAAGCCAAGGGCCCCGTCGATCTCCAGGTACCGGGCCTCGATCATGACCGGGCCTCCCTTCCGCACGTGAGTGGCAATGTGTGCCCCGCCACGCTTTGCCACTCACGTGCGGCGGTGCGGGCATGGGCGATGATGATGTCGAGCGGCTTGGTGAGTCGCAGGTACTCGTACCCGTCACCGCTGGAGGAGAATTCACCGCGGATGGCGCGGCGCATGAAGTCGTTGTGCTCGGCGAACATCAGGTCGACCCACGTCTCGGCGGGTGCGACGAGCGTGAACGTGGCCCCACCGGGGACGCGGCGCGCGACGTCGATGATCCGGCCGCGGTAGATCCGCAGGTGCACTTCGCGGGCCAGTCCCGAAGCGTCGGTGCAGCGCAGCCCCACCGTGCCGTCCCAGGTCGACAACGAGGACGCGAACGCGAGGTCGGCGGAGAGGGATTCGCGGACAAGCTCTCCCCACGCGGGAGTGCAGAAGTCGACCGCGGAATCGAATCGGGTGTCGGACGATTCTGGCAGACGCCACGTCTCGATTCCCTGTTCGCGAATCGATCCACCGTCGTCGACGAGCCTCACGTGCCGATCGACGACGGTCCCGTCCGTCGACTGTTCGACCCGGGTGACGACGGATTCCACGTGAACGACGTCGTCAACCTTCACCGCGGTCTGCGAATTCCATTGCAGCCCGGTGCGTGTGGCTCCGGTCGTCAGCTGCGGAGCAAGCAGCCCCGCCACCACAATTCCCGTCAACGACGTTTCCGGCAGGGACAGTCCGAGTTCGGAGACTCGTCGGGCGTCACTGACACTACGATCGCCGACCCCGATGCTCTGGGTGAGTGCACTCATTCGGCCGCCCTCCCCAGCAGTTCGTCGGAGATGATGCGCATCTGGATTTCGCTGGTGCCCTCGAAGATCTTCGTCAGCCGCGCGTCCCGCCAATGCCGTTCCACCTGGAAATCGGTGGTGTACCCGGCGCCGCCGTGGATCTGCACCGCCTCACTGGTCACCCGCTCCGCCATCTCCGTCGCCACCAGCTTGCACATCGACGCCTCCAACGAACACCGCCGCCCGGTATCGATGTCGGTGGCCACCGAATACATCAACTGCCGCGCCGCCTCGATATCGGCCGCCATCTTGGCGATCTTGAACCTCAGGTGCTGAAAGTCCGCGAGCTCGTGCCCGAACTGGCGACGGGTGTGCAGGTACGCGATCGAATCCTCGAGCGCACCGCGGGCCAACCCGATCGCCCGGGCCGCGGTGTGCGCCCGCCCCACCTCGAGCCCGGACACCGCGAGGTAGAAGCCCTTGCCCTCCTCACCGAGCATCGCCGTCGCCGGCACCCGGAAGTTGTCGAACGACAGCTCCCACGTGCTCCACCCGAAGTACCCGATCTTGCGGATCTTCGTCCCGCTGATCCCCGGGGGGAATTCCCCGCGCTGCTTCTCGATCAGGAACGCGCTGATCCCCCGGTGCGGCTTCGCTGGATCCTTGTGCGGATCGGTGCGCGCGAACAGCACCAGGTAGTCGGCCTCGTCGGCGTACGTGCACCACATCTTCGTCCCGTTGACCACCCAGTCGTCGCTGTCGCGGGTGGCCCGGCAGGAAATGTTCGCCACATCCGAACCCGCCTCGGCCTCCGACAACGCGTACGCCCCGAGGTATTCGCCCGCCGCGACCTTCGGCAGCAGCGCCGCCTCCTGCTCGGGGGTGAATCCGCCGCCCATCCCGTTGCCGCGGGCGAGCAGTCCGGACACGCTCATCCATGCCCGCGACAGTTCCTCGGCGACCAGGCAGTACTCGAACACCCCGAGACCGAGACCGCCGTGTTCCTCGGGGATCATGATCCCGAAGAACCCGACCTCGGCCATCGCCTTCTTCAGGGTGTCGGGAATGGTGCCCTGCACCGGATCGAGTTCGTTCGCGATCGGGAGCACCTGCTTCATCGCGAAATCGCGAGCCAGGTCGCGGATCGCCAATCGGTCCTCGGTGAGATACCGCGGTGAGTCTGTACGGGGCTGCGACGGCCGGTGAGTCATGGACACTCCTCATCCACTCGAACTACGGGGCGCGCGAAACGGGAGAACTCGCGGTTCTGCACTCGAATCACATTAACGCTTGTTCACCCAGTACAACACGGACGGGATCACACCGTCAATGCCGAATCCGCCCGATTCAGGCGGGACGGTATCCGACCAGGTTGAGCGCATAGACGCCGTACGAGTCCGCCACCGCCTGCGCGGACAGCGGTCCGTCCGGCCGGTACCAGAGCGCGATGCCCGCACACATGGTCAGCACGGCGGTCACCGCCTGGTGGACATGGGGAACGTCGAAGTCGCCGCCCGCCACCCCCGCTTCGGCAATGGTGACGAACAAATGTTCCTGGGCGTCGCGCGAGCCCACGACCCGTTTGCGATCAACCTCGTCGAGATAGCGCAGTTCGGTGTTGGCCACGAGGCACGCGCGCTGATTGCGTGCGGTGTACAGCGAATGCGCAACGACTGCGGCCGTCCACTGCTCCGCCGGTACGGAACCCGCCTTACGCAGGGCGTTCCGGGTGGCGGTGAACTGCTCGTCACTCGCGGCACGCAGGATCTCGACCAGGAGTTCGTCTTTGTTCTCGAAGTGGTTGTAGACGTTGGCGGCGCTGCAGCCTGCGCGTTTCGCGATGGTTCGCATGGTCGCGGCGTGGAAGCCGGCGGTGTAGAACTCGTCCAGCGCGGCGTCCAGGATCCGCTGCCGGACGTGGGGAATCACCGCGCTGCTTGACCGAGTGTTCATCCCTCGGAGAGTAGGTGCAGCGTGCGGCGCGGGCAAGAAAACCTCGAGAAGATGCAGTTCAACAGCGCCCATGCAGCGAAGAACGCTCCGCCTTGACCGGCTGCAGCGCGTCAGTTATGGTCCACATCACATGAACGGTTGTTAATGACCGATTCGCACATTCCGCACATCGCACCGTGGAGGTATGCCACCTTGAGCACCCTCGAAGAACGAATTCGCCGCCTGGAAGACCTGGAGGCCATCCGATACCTCGACGCGCAGTACTGCCGCCATCTCGACGACGGCAACTGGGACGCCCTGATGGACCTGTTCACCGAGGACGGCGAATTCGACGGACTGTCGAACCCGAAGGGCAAGAGCGAGATGCGGGAGTTCTTCGCCGGACTCGCCCCCGGTGGGCTCACCGCGTTCTGGCACTTCATCACCAACCTGGAGATCGACCTCGACGGTGATCGCGCGACCGTCCGCTCGTTTCTGTGGCAGCCGTGCGTGTCCGACGGTGCCGCGTCCATCGCCGCCGGCCGCTACACGGACGAGGCCGTCAAGATCGACGGCCGATGGCTGTACCGGGTCAAGCAGGTGCGCTTCCACTACTTCGGGCCGCTGACCGAGGGCTGGGACGAGAACCAGTTCGCCCTCGACACGGCTCGACGCGCGGCGGTGAACGCATGACCACCGAGTCGCCCACCACCGCGCCGGGCGCGGCCGTCTGGTCGCCGATCCTCGCAATTCCGGAGTTCGTCGAACTGCGGCGCCGCCGCCGTGCCGTCACCACCGGACTCGGCCTGATCGCGATCGCACTGTTCTCGGGCTTCCTCGTCGGATTCGCCTACTTCCCCGAATTCCTCGGCGACAACACGGCGTTCGGCATTCCGCTGTCGCTGTGGGTGGTGTTCTCCCAGTTCGCCGGTACCTGGGTGCTGGTGTACGCGTACTTCCGACTCTCCCGTACCTACATCCAACCCGCTGCCGATGCCGCCGTACTGGCCATCGCACAACGTGATCAGGAGCATGCGTCATGACCGGCGACGCCGATTTCCTCGCCATCGGCATCTGTGCCGCCGTCATCTCCCTCACGTTGTGGGTGACGTTCGCCGCGTCCCGCCGAAGTCGCAGTGCCACCGGATTCTTCGCTGCGGGCCGCTCGATCACCGGGTGGCAGAACGGGTTCGCGATCGCCGGTGAGTTCATCTCCGCGGGCAGCTTCCTGGGCACCACGGGGTTGATCTTCTACAAGGGCGTCGACGGCGCCGTCATCCTGTGCACGTCGGTGGTGTCCTTCCTGCCCGTCCTGTTCCTCCTTGCCGAGAAGATGCGCAACGTCGGAAAGTTCACTCTCGCCGACGTTCTGGTGTTCCGGACCGGCGCGCGACGCGTCCGGGTGGTGGTTGCGCTCAGCACCATCGTCACCGGCACGTTCGTGCTGCTCGCCCAGCTCGTGGCGGCGGGTGTCCTCCTCGAATCGGTCTCGGGGATTCCGTTCGGCCTCTCCGTCGTGGTCGCCGGATCACTCATGGGCATCTATGTGTTCGTCGGCGGAATGCTGGCGACCACGTGGGTTCAGGTGATCAAGTCGTCCATCCTGTCCGTCCTCGCAGTCGTGGTGTGCCTCGGGATCCTCGCGAAGTTCGGCTTCAGCCTGCCCGGCATGCTCGGGGCGGCAACCTCGAACGCGAAGGCCGGAGACGCTATCCTCTCGCCGGGCCTGATCTTCGGGCAGACCGGTGCGATCAACCTGATCTCGTACTCCCTGGCATTCGCTCTCGGCACGGCCGGCATGGCGCACATCCTGATCCGCTTCTTCACCGTCCCCGAGGCCGCCACGGCACGGAAGTCGCTCGGCTGGACCGTCGCGCTGTGCAGCGTCTTCTACCTGATCGTCATCGTCATGGGCTTCGGCACCGCGGCCCTCCTCGGACCCGACGGGGCGGACCGCGTCGGCGCCGGCGGCAACCTGGCGGCACCCACGCTGGTCACGGAACTCGGCGGTGGCGTCGGCACCATCGGCGGATCGATCGCGCTGGCCATGGTGGCAGCCGTCGCATTCGCGAGCATCGTGGCCGTCGTCGCCGGTGTCGTGATCTCCGCCGCGGGAACGTTCGCCCACGACGTGTGGCCGACCGTCACCCGCAGGAAGGTCGCCGACGCCGACGGCGACACGGAGACGGCGGACGCCCGCGAGGCCAAGGTCGCCCGGTATGCGGCCGTCGGGTTCAGCGTCATCGCGATCGGGCTGACGATGGCGATCGGCGATACCACCAACATCACGTACTTCATGGGGATGGCGTTCATGGTCGCCGGCAGCGCGCACCTGCCCAGCCTGCTGCTCAGTCTCAACTGGCGGCGGTTCAACAGCACGGGCGCGGTGTGGGGCATCTCGGTGGGATTAACATCCACCGTGGTCAGCCTGATGTTCACGGAGGCGCTCTGGCTGGGAAGTGGACCCGCGCCGCTGACCATCCAGTTGCCGGTGATCATCACGATGCCCCTCGGTTTGGCCGCTGCCGTGATCGGCTCGCTCGCCGCCGAACGCCGTCACGGACGTTCGGCCGATCGGGACGAGAAGTTCGCCGAGATGCTGGTGCGCGCCGAAACCGGCATCGGCGCGGAACTCGCCGAAACGCACTAGGTTTCACACTCGACCGATGCCCTCGCCGTCACGGCGAGGGCATCGCTTCTGGACAGAGTTTGTACCTATCGGTAAAGTGTGTACCGAAAGGTACAGATCCCGATGGGAGCGCTCACCATGTCCATTCGCCCACCCGTCCCACCGTTCACGCGCGACACCGCGATCGAGAAGGTTCGCGGCGCCGAGAACGGCTGGAATTCCCGCGATCCCGAGAAGGTCGCGCAGGCATACACCGAGGACAGTTGGTGGCGCAATCGGTCGACATTTCTGCAGGGTCGACGCGAGATCGTCGACTTCCTCACCGGGAAGTGGGACCGCGAGCTGGAATACCGCCTGATCAAGGAGTTGTGGGCGCACGACGGGAATCGCATCGCGGTCCGGTTCGCGTACGAGTTCCACAACGCCGACGGGCAGTGGTTCCGTGCGTACGGCAACGAGAACTGGCAGTTCGACGAGAACGGGCTGATGCGGTGGCGGCACGCCAGCATCAACGACGTCCCGATCGACGAATCCGACCGCAAATTCTTCTGGGACATGTCCGGCGTGCGACCGTCGGACCATCCCGGGCTGAGCGGCCTCGGCCTCTGACCGCACACGAGGAGTGGTCATGCCCCGATCAGTAGCCGAACGCGGCGACGTCGTCCCCGTGTTGGCCGAGGTGTTCCGATCCCACGGGTTCGACGGCGCAAGCCTGGCCGTCATCACCGAACAGACCGGACTCGGCAAAGGCAGTCTGTACAACTTCTTCCCCCGCGGCAAGGACGAGATGGCCGAGGCCGTTCTCGACGAGGTCGACGCCTGGTTCCAGACCGCCGTGTACCGGCCGCTGCGTGGGCCCGAGCCCGCCGGCGCCCGTCTCGAGCGGATGTTCGACGAGGTCGAGGCGTACTTCCGGTCGGGTCGACGGATCTGCCTGTTCGGTGCGTTCGCGCTCGGCCTCGAACGTGACCGCTTCGCCCACCGCGTCCGCGCCTACTTCACCGACTGGGTCGATTCGCTCGCCGGCGCCCTCACCGATGCCGGCCACGGCACGCAGTCGCGTCCACTCGCCGAGGAGGTGGTCGCGGGGATCCAGGGTGCTCTGGTTCTGGCGCGTGCCCTGGACGACCCCGACACCTTCACCCGCATCATCACCCGGCTCCGCCGCTCGGTCGACGATTCGACGGAATCGCGCGCGTAGGCTTCTTCGCGGAATGGGAACTAGAGAAGTGAGGCAGCCGTGATCTTCATCGTCGTCAACTTCACCGTGAAACCGGACCACGCGGACAGCTGGCTCGACCTGGTGCAACCGTTCACCGACGCCACCCGGAACGAACCGGGCAACCTGTGGTTCTACTGGTCGCGCGCGGTGGAAGATCCGAACCTGTACGTCCTCGTCGAAGCCTTCCGCGACGACGACGCCGCCGTCGCCCACGTGCAGAGCGAGCACTTCCAGAATGCGCTGCGCGAGTTGAAACCTGCCCTCGCCCAGACGCCGCGGATCATCAACACCAAGATCGACGGCACCGACTGGTCACCGATGGGTGAGCTCGAAGTCGACTGACCCCGCCCGGCTCACCCTGAAGTCGCGCGCATGGCGCGTTAGCCTGGAACCGTGGCTTCCGATCTCACCGAATTCGACGCAGTGATCTTCGACTTCTCCGGCACGCTGTTCCGGCTGGAGGAGGACGACAGCTGGATGTCCGACCTCACCGACCACGACGGTGAACCGTTCGACCTGCACCAGCAGGCCGAGCTGATGCGGCGCATGACGGCGCCGGTCGGTCAGACCGTCGAGATGGATGCGGCGGAACACCACGCGTGGACCAACCGAGACCTAGACCCTCGGTTCCACCGGCAGGCGTACCTCGACGTCCTGCGCAAGTCCGGGGTCGCGCACCAGGACCAGGCGGTCGGGCTGTACGAGCGGCTGATCGACCCGGGGTGCTGGAGCGCGTACCCCGACGCGGCGGAAGTGCTTGCGGCGCTGAAGGACCGCGGAATCAAGGTCGCGGTCCTGAGCAACATCGCCTTCGACATCCGGCCCGCGTTCGCAGACCTGGGCGTGGAACACCTCGTCGACGAGTTCGTGCTGTCGTTCGAGGTGGGTGCGGTCAAACCGGATGCGAAGATCTTCGAGCACGCCCTCGCCGCGCTCGGCTCCGCGCCCGAACGCACCCTGATGATCGGCGACAGCGAGGAAGCCGACGGTGCCGCACGAAAGGTGGGCTGCGCGTTCGCACTCGTCGAACCCGTCCCCCTCGCGGAGCGCCCGGACGGCCTCCGAGACGCGCTCAGTGCCTTCGGCCTGTGAGTACTTGTTAACGTCCCGCGGTTAATAAGTACTCACGGGCGCGAAGCGCACAAACCGCGGCCGGTGACCAGAGGCAGGTCGAGTGCGGTGACCAGGCCGGGTTTTGCCTCGACCACCGCGTGCACGGAATTCACCAGTCGCATCGCGGTGACGATCATGCCCGATACGTTGTGGTCCCCGTTTTCGCCGTGATGGTTGAACTCGACGGTCATCATCGGCTCGCCCGTGATGTCGATCCGGTAGCACCCGTCGCCGCGGGTGGGTTTCGGCCAGTCCGGTTGCTGTTCGGGGTGGGTGCGGGTGACGTGCTCGAGGACCACCCGGGGAACGCCGTCGACCGTGCCGACAACCTCGAACCGCACCGCCGCGACCGTTCCCTTCGCGATGTGGCACGACAGAATGTCCAGGTCCTCCTCGGCGGGGATCCGTTCGAACTTCTCGACCAGCGGTTCGTCCAGGGCGACGTCCAGTCCGGCGGCGATCTGCCGGACGACGCTCCCCCACGCCAACGACAGCACGCCCGGTTGGAACAGCATCGGCGTCTCGTCGACGGGTTTGCCGAAACCGAAGATCTCGCTCATCACCACCGGCTGGTAGTAGGTGGAATAGTCGGCGATCTCGTAGCACCGCACCTCGTCGATGCGTTGCGACAGACTCGTCATGGCCAGCGGGAGAACGTCGTTCGCGAAACCGGGGTCGATGCCGTTCACGTGGAGACTTGCGTCGCCCTGCTCACCGGCGCGGCGGATGCGGTCGACGAGATCGTCCGGGACCACCCCGATCGGATACTGCAACAGGACCGGACCCGAAGACACGACGTTGATGCCGGCCTCGAGGAACGAGATCAGGTCCTCGAGGGCGTCGAATATGCGGTCGTCCGTCATCGCGGTGTGCACGATGCAGTCGGGTTTCAGGGCGAGGAGTGCCGCCTTGTCGTCGGTTGCCTTCACCCCCAGTTCTTTTCCGAGGCCGGCCAACTCACCGGCGTCCTTCCCGACCTTGTCCGGGTTGGATACCCACACGCCGACCAGTTCGAGGTCGTCGCGGGCCTCGATGCCCGCGATGGCGTGACGCCCGACCGTGCCGGTGGACCATTCGACGACGCGATATCTCATGGGTTCTCTCCGAGTTCCAGATCGGGAAGGCCGAGATCGAGGTTCGGTTGGTCGAGGCCTCCGTCGACCTCGATCACCTTGCCGGTGAGGTACGAACCGGCCTTCGAGGACAGATACAGGACGGTCGCGGCGATGTCCTCGGGATCACCGATCCGGCCGAGGGGCGTGACGCTCTCCATCCCGGCCTTGACTGCGGGATCCGACGCGACGAATTCCAGCGCTGACGTCAGCACCGATCCAACCGCGATCGCGTTGACGCGGATGTGCGGGCTGAGGTCGCGGGCCGCGAGCCGGGTGTAGTGGGCGAGGGCGGCCTTGGCCGTGCCGTAGGCCAGGTAGCCGCGACCGGACAGCCGTCCCATCACCGAGGAGATACTCACGACGGAACCGCCGTCGTGGGCGAGCATGTGCGGCACCGCCGCGCGCACGAGGGTGTGCGCGGTGCTGACGTTGAAGTGGAATGCCTCTTCGAGGTAGTCCGCGTCCGTGTCGAGCAGGGCGTTGGGGATGGTGCCGCCGACGTTGTTCACGACGATGTCGAGCCGTCCGAACTCATCCTGCGCGGCGTCGGCGAGAGCGGCGACGGCGGCGAGATCGTTCAGGTCGGCGGGGACGACGAGCGCTCGCCGACCCGCTTCCTCGACCTGCGCAGCCACCTTGTGGAGTTGGTCGGCGTGACGCGCCGAGATCACGACGTCGGCGCCGGCCTCCGCGAGAGCGACCGCCGTGGCGGCGCCGATGCCGCGGCCCGCGCCTGTGATGACGGCAACCCGGCCGTCGACCTTGAACCGATCGAGGATCACTGCAGCTCCTGAAGTAGTACCCTTCTCGCGAATGTAACAGGTTCTAGTTTGCCTGGGTGGGCGATTGACGATGCTTCGCCTGTGAGTACTTATCAACCGCCCGTGGTTAATAAGTACTCACGGGCGGAGCATTCACCAGCGGGGAGCCCGGTGGGCACCCGAATCTTGTCCCGCAGCTGGTTGAAGACGCCGTAGCCGGATTCGTCGTCCGGGATCGCGGTCTCCGCGAGCCATGTGCCGTTGACGAACCCGTACACGTTGTCGCAGGGACGGATCGCGGAATCCAGTTCGCTGGTATCGAACGCGACATCGGTGGCATCGGTCGACGAGCAACTCGCGACGCCCATCGTCAGGGTCACCCCTGTCGCCACCACCGCGATCCACCGCCTGGCCCGATCTGCACCAGTCCCTCTTCCGTCGTCCCGTGTTCGGTCCCCGTCCAACGTACGCATCTACGCTGGGTCGATGAGCGAACCCGGCGCGCAACGAGTTGGCGTACTCGACGTCGTGGCCTTTGCCTGCGAGATCGCGATGCTGGTCCTGCTGGCGGTCGCGGGCTGGTCGCTCGCGAACTCGACGGTCGTTCAAGTGGCGCTCGCGACGCTCCTCCCCATGGCCGCCGCCGCCCTCTGGGGCGTCGCCATGGCACCGAAATCGAGCCGACGACTCCACAACCCCGCACGGCTGTTCGCCCAGACCGCACTGTTCGCGGTGAGCGGCGCGCTCGTCGCACTCGCCGGCCACCCGTGGTGGGGGCTGATCTTCGCCGTCGCCGCGACAGCGACGTTCGCGGCGCGCTCGCGCACGCCGGAGTAGACGACTACCAGCGGTACCCCAGCAGGCCGAGGACGAACTCGAGCCAGTCGGGCAGTCCGGGATCGCGGAACATCGAGACCTCCTCGGAACGGTGAACTGTGTCGACAGGTCTATCGGCGGCGGAGCCACCCGTGTTAGGCGACCCAGATCTGGCCAACTTGTGTCCACCGGTGATTTACAAATCTTCATATTTGTATATAACATGGATCGAAATGCGTGTACTGTCCAAACGAGAGTGAGCTGGTTCGTACCGGCACCGCTACTGGACGAGGAGGTTCGGATCGTGACGACGTCGAATATCGGCAGGATGACGGGAGAAGCGCCACCGGAAGCGTGGCGTGACCGCAAGCGCTACCTGTGGTTGATGGGGTTGATTCCCCCGACCGCGTTGTTCCTCGCGGCAGGGCTTCTGTGGGCCTTCAACCAGCTGGGATGGTCGGCGGCAGCTCCGATGTGGTGGTGGATCGGCGCCATGCTGCTGTTCGTGCTGCTTCCTCTCCTCGACAGGTTCTTCGGGCCCGACGGCCAGAACCCGCCCGAGGAGGTGATGGAACAGCTCGAGAACGACAGGTACTACCGGTACTGCACCTACGTGTTCATCCCGTTCCAGCTGGCGAGCCTGGTCTTCGCGTGCTACCTCTGGTCGGCGGACAGCCTCTCCTGGCTCGGCATCGACGGCGGCCTCGGACTGGTGTCGAAGGTCGGCGTGGCGTTCAGCGTCGCCGTCATGGGCGGCATCGGCATCAACACCGCGCACGAGATGGGTCACAAGAAGACCGAGCTCGAACGCTGGCTGGCCAAGATCACTCTGGCGCAGACCTTCTACGGCCACTTCTACATCGAGCACAACCGCGGCCACCACGTCCGAGTCGCCACACCGGAGGACCCGGCGAGTTCACGCTTCGGAGAGAGCTTCTGGACGTTCCTCCCCCGCAGTGTCTGGGGAAGCCTGACGTCGTCGTGGGAGCTCGAGAAGACACGAATGCAACGACTCGGCAAGAGCACGTGGAGCATTCACAACGACGTGCTCAATGCCTGGCTGATGTCGGTGGTGCTGTTCGGCGCACTCATCGCGATCTTCGGTCCGGTCGTCATCCCGTTCCTGATCATCCAGGCCGTCTACGGCTTCTCGCTCCTCGAAACCGTCAACTACCTCGAGCACTACGGATTGATGCGCCAGAAGACGTCCAGCGGCCGCTACGAGCGCTGCGCCCCGGCACACAGCTGGAACTCCGACCACATCGTGACCAACATCTTCCTGTATCACCTGCAGCGCCACAGTGACCATCACGCGAACCCGACCCGGCGCTACCAGACGCTGCGCAGCATGGACGGTGCCCCCAACCTGCCCAGCGGGTACGCCAGCATGATCACCCTCGCGTACTTCCCGCCACTGTGGCGCAAGGTGATGGACCACCGCGTGCTCGACCACTACGACGGCGACATCACCCGGGTGAACATCCAACCCGGAAAGCGGGAGAAGGTCCTGGCCAAGTACAACGGTGGGGTTCGGTGATGGCCGCCTACCAATGCCCGGTCTGCGACTACGTCTACGACGAGGCGTCCGGGGCACCCCGTGAAGGATTCCCCGCCGGCACCGCGTGGGCCGATGTGCCCGACGACTGGTGCTGCCCCGACTGCGGGGTCCGCGAGAAGATCGATTTCGAAACGAAGGTGGCGTGACATGAGTACCGATTTCAAGCTTTTCCGCTGCGTCCAATGCGGATTCGAGTACGACGAGGCCGAGGGCTGGCCCGAGGACGGCATCGAACCCGGCACCAGGTGGGACGACATTCCCGACGACTGGTCGTGCCCCGACTGCGGGGCCGCCAAGGCCGACTTCGACATGGTCGAGGTCAGCCGGGCGTGAGTGCAGTGTCGAATTCCTCCACGGAACGGTCGACGGTGGTCATCGTCGGGACCGGAATCGCGGGGGCGAGCGCAGCGCAGACGCTCCGCTCGGAAGGTATCCGCGGGCGCGTCGTCCTGATCGGAGACGAACCCACACCGCCATATCGGCGCCCGACGGTATCGAAAGACCTCCTGTCGGGTGCCACCCCACCGGAGAAGGCTGCGCTGAAACCGGACTCTTTCTGGGCGGAAAGAGACATCGAGTTGATCACCGGTGCAACGGCAGTCGCACTCGACACCGGAACACAATGCCTGACGCTCTCCTCCGGAGAGACACTGCGTTTCGATGCGCTGTTGCTCGCGACCGGTGGCCGGGCACGCCGACTCGACGGTGTCTCCGGTGCGCACGTCTTCACTCTGCGTTCGATGGGCGACGCCGATTCTCTCCGCGAGTCGATTCGACGAACCGGTTCCCTGCTCGTGATCGGCGGAGGTCTCATCGGATGCGAGGTAGCTGCCACAGCACGGTCACTCGGAGCGGAGGTGACCGTTCTCGAACGAGACCCGTCGCTCCTCAGTCGAATTGTGCCCCTGGAAGTCTCGACGATGATCGCGTCGCTGCACTCCGACAATGGTGTCGACGTCTGCACGGATGTCGCACTGTCGTCGCTGGAGGCAACCGACGACGGCTCCGCCCGCGCCACCGCGGACGACGGTCGCACCTGGAGCGCAGGGACCGTCCTCGTCTCGGTCGGCACCGTCCCCGAGGTGACGCTCGCGGTTGCGGCGGGACTGCGTGTGGACAACGGCATCACTGTCGATGAGCAGTTTCGCACGTCGGCCGACGGCGTCTTCGCGGCGGGCGACGCGGCCAACATCCCTGGTGCGCAGGATGATGAGAGATACCGTTCCGAACACTGGAACGGCGCGCAGGCACAGGGAATTGCCGCCGCACAGTCCATCCTCGGGAAACCCGAGCCGTTCACCGACGTCCCGTGGGGGTGGTCCACTCAGTACGGCCACACCGTACAGTTCGCCGGCGTCACACGATTCGACGACGACTACGTCGTCCGCGGTTCGATCGCGGATCGGGATTTCACGGCGGTCGCGGTGCGCGAGGACATTCCGGTCGGGGTCATCGCAGTGGGCCGTCCGAAAGAGCTCCGGACCCTGCGCATGCGGCTCCGCCGCCCGTGAGTACTTATTAACCGCCCGAGGTTAACAAGTACTCACGGGGGCGTCAGCCCAACGGGGTGCCGACGTAGTTCTCCGCGATGAGGGTGCGGCCGGCGATGGAGCGGGTGACCATGTCGAGTTCGGCGACCTGCCGCTTGTGCCCGAAACCGGTGTCGTCGGGGAGGCGGTGCAGCATCGAGGACATCCACCAGGAGAAGTGCTGGGTCCGCCACACGCGCGGGAGGACGCTGTCGGTGTAGCTCTCGAGCCCGGCCCGACTGCGGGTGGCGAAGTACTCGGACATCGCCTTGGACAGGAAGTAGACGTCGGCGATCGCGAGGTTCATGCCCTTGGCGCCGGTGGGGGGCACGGTGTGGGCGGCGTCGCCGGCGAGGAACAGGTTGCCGTGCTGCATGGGTTCGCACACGAAGCTGCGGAACTGGAGGATCGACTTCTGGAAGATCTTGCCGTCCTTGATCTCCGCGCCTTCGCCGTCGACGCGGGCGTGCAGTTCCGACCAGATGCGGTCGTCGGACCAGTTGTCGACGGAGTCGTCGGGGTCGACCTGCAGGTAGTGCCGCTGCACCTCGGGGGTGCGGGTGCTGATGAGGGCGAAGCCGCGCGGGTGGTTGGCGTAGATCAGTTCCTCGGACGACGGCGGGGCCTCGGCGAGGATGCCGAACCAGGCGAACGGGTACTGGCGGAAGTGGTCGGTGCGCACGGTGGTCTCGGGGATGAGTCCGCGGGTGGACGTGCGCGAGCCGTCGCAGCCGGCGACGAGCGCGCAGGTGAGCGTCTGCTCGTTGCCGTCGGCGTCGAGGTAGGTGATCTTCGGGTTGTCGGACGTGTGGCCGTGGACCTGCACGTCGGAGACGCCGAAGCGGATGTCGCCGTCGTCCTCGAGGCGGCGGGCGATGAGGTCCTTGAGGACTTCGTGCTGCGGGTAGACGGTGACGGCGCGGCCGTTGGTCAGTTCGTCGAAGTCGATGCGGTGGTCGATGCCCTTCAGGTGCAGGAGATGGGACAGCATCAGTCCTGCGGGACCCCCGCCGACGATCCCGACCTGTGTGTTCATGAGCAGACTCCTCGCGTAGTTCGTGACACCAGTCACTGTCCTGCGAAGAAGCGGCCCGCAACACCCCCACTTTCACTGAGTGAAAGACGAGCTAGGCGACGCCCCGGGAAATGCCCCGCGCGGCCGCCCGGACGGCGGGGATCAGGGGCGCGGGATCCTTCTCCGCCGGAACCACGACGGACACCGCGGCCATCACCTCCCCCGTCGACCGCGACACGGGCGCGGCCACGGCCAGCGTCCCGATGTTGAGGTGCTCACGGCACGTGACCCACCCGGTCCGGCGAATGTCGTCGAGGGTGCTGCGAAGGCGATGTTCGGTGGTGATGGTGGACGGGGTGAAGCGTTCGAGGCCGGCGGCGAGGACGGCGTCGAGCAGGTCCGTGCCGCCGAACGCCAGCAGGACGAGGCCGCCGCTCGACGCGTGCAGCGGCAGCCGGCCACCGGCGCGTCCGACGACCGTCACGGCGCCGCGCGCCGACAGCCGTTCGATGTAGAGCGCCTCCAGATCCTCCCGGACCACGAGTTGCACGTTCTCGCGCGTCGCCTCGTACAGATCCTCGAGGTACGGCAGCGCCACCTGACGGAGTCCGTGGGCGCGGGGCGCGAGCGCACCCAACTCCCACAGCCGCACCCCGATCTCGTAGTGCCCGTCGTCGACGCGTTCGAGTGCGCCGTTGTCGACCAGTTGACGGCACAGCCGATGGACGGTGGGCAGCGGCAGTCCGGTGCGGCGACTCAACTCCGACTGGGACAGCCTCGGGCGCTCCGAGGTGAACGAACCCAGCACCAGGAAGGCACGTCCCAGCATGCTGCGGTCGTCTTCGGCCATGCCGTCAGTATCCCGGTCACCACCAGCGGGTGGCCATGCCGATCTGCCGGTCGAGTTCGGGGACGAGACTCCGGACGTACGTCGCGGAGAGGTGATGCGAATCGTGGTACACGAGGATGTTTCCCTGCACGACGCGGCAGATCGCAACGTCGCACACGGCGTCGGTGAGGTCGAGCGGATACACCGACGGCAGGTCGCGGGCCGCCTCGAGCGTGGGATTGTCCGGGGCGAGGACGTCGTCGCGGGGCATTCCGCAACTGTCGGCGTCGCCGCCGTCGGCCAGGCAGTCGACGGCCGAATACGGGACGCCGTCGTCGTGCAGCCACGGGGTGTCGCGGATGCCCAGGAACGGGAGCCCGAAGTCCGCGAGCCGCGCCCACAGTCCCACGTAGTCGTCGGGCGTGACGTCGCCGGCGCCCTCGTCGTTGGGACGCGAGGACGTCGAGAACACCCAGTCCGGACGGTGATCGCGGAGCCGGTCGAGGACGTCGCGGGACCAGTCGCCGCAGTCGGGATACGGTTCGCCGGCGAGCAGCGGGACGTCCGCGACGGTCAGCGGGCACCCCATCTTGAGGTACGTCTCGACGCGGATGCCGCGCTGCTGCCCGATGCGATCGAGCGCCGGCACCCAGTGTTCGGCGTGGGAACTGCCGACCACGGCGATCGTCCGGTCGGCGGACGCGTCGCCGTACACGCAGGTGACGACGTCGCGTGTGCTCAGGTCGGAAATGCAGCCGTCGACGCTCGGCTGCGGCAGGTCGCCGGACGCCTCGAGCAGGGTGGGTCGCATGTCCGTGCGCGGCGCGAATGCGCCATCCGTCAGCGATGCCGCGCCCGGGTACAGCCACGGGTCAAGTTCGCCGACCCGCGCGGTCGTCTCGGGGTTGCGGACGAGATACGCGTGCCAGCCGGATGCCGTGCCGACGACGGCGACGCCGAGGAGCGCGACCAGCGCGGTGAGCAGCCGCCTCGGACGTGCCCCGGTCTGGAACCGCGCTTCGATCAGCCGCTGGGTGAGCCACGCCAGCACGAGCGACACGACGATCACCGCGAGTCCGCCGAGCGCTCCGACCGCCGGTCGCTCCCGCCACGTGAGGTAGAAGATGAGAATCGGCCAGTGCCACAGGTACAGCGAATAGGCCAGGCCACCGAGTTCGACGAACGGCCGCGACGCCAGCATCGTCACGACCCCCGGCTGCTCGGACCCACCGCCCGTTCCGGCGAGGATCAGCGCCACGGCCGCGCCGACCGGGATCAGCGCCGCCGGGCCGGGGAACAGGGCGGCGCCGTCGACGAGGAATCCGCACCCGAGCACGACGGCGAATCCCGAGACCGCGAGAATCACGCGCCACCCGCGGGGCAGGTCGACCCGGTGCACGACGTGCGCGAGCAGTGCGCCCGCGAGCAACTCCCACAGTCGCGCGAAGGTGTCGAAGTACGCCCACGACTGCCGGTCCTGCGACAGCGCCGCGGCGTAGACGAACGACGCCACGAACCCCGCGCCGAGGACGCCGCCGAGCAGCGGGCGCACGAGTCCGATCCGGCGGCGGCACGTCCAGGCCACACCCGCGACGACCGCGAGCGCGAGGAGGTAGAACTGCCCCTGCACGGACATCGACCACAGGTGTTGCAGCGGGCTGACCGAGGCGTCGGCGGCGGCGTAGTCGGACGCCGTCCGGGCCAGCTGCCAGTTCTGCACGTACCCCAGCGACGCGAGGAGTTGGTCCGCGATCCCCGACCACTGCGTGAACGGACGCTGGACGACGGTCACGACCGCCGTCGCGGCCGTCACCACCACCAGCGCAGGCAGCAGCCGCCGGGCGGTGCGCCGCAGCACGGCGGGGATCGACGGACCGGAGTCCGCGCACACGCGTCGCACGAGCATGCCGGTGAAGAAGAACCCGGAGAGCACCAGGAAGATGTCGACGCCGCCGGACACCCGCCCGAACCACACGTGGTAGACGACGACGAGCGCGATCGCGATCCCCCGCAGTCCGTCGAGGTCGTACCGGTAGCCGCCCACCGTCGACGGCGGCGCGGCAGCGTGGCGCGGACGGCTCGTAGCCACCTGGTGGTTGGTTCTCACAGTCCGTCCTGGCTCATCGACTCGGTACCCGGTCGATTATCCACACGGGGTTTACCAGTTCTTGACCAACCCGAGCGGCGCCGGATGTCGCATCGGGCTACTCAAAACGGCACCTGGGTGACATTGGGCGAGGGCCCAGGACGGGCGGGCCACCGGAGTGGAGTAGCCGATGTTTGACAGGCAACTATGGCGCACCACACAATGAGTCCGCCTATAGAACTAGGGTTCGCATCGCGAACACCCCTTGCGAATCACCGCCGAATGTCGAGGACATCATGACCACTTCCCAACGAAGCGCCGCCCGCGCCTCCACCGCCCTCTGGGTAGCGCCCCTCTGCTGGGTGGCCGTGCTGCTCGACGGCTTCGACCTGGTGGTCCTCGGCGCCGTCATCCCGTCACTCCTCGACTACGAGGAGTGGGGTCTGTCCACGGGAACGATCACGCTCATCTCGACTTTCGGCCTGGTCGGCATGACGATCGGCGCGCTGGTCATCGGCACCCTCACCGACGTCATCGGACGCAGGCGCGCCCTCCTGTTCGCCGTCGCGGCGTTCTCACTTCTCACGCTTCTCTGCGCGGTGGCACCCAACCCGTTCTTCTTCGGACTGTTCCGCTTCCTCGCGGGAGTCGGACTCGGCGGCGCACTGCCGACGGCGCTGGCCCTGGTCAACGAGTTCTCGAAGCGGCAGGGCGGCGGCTCCGCGTCGACGCTGCTGATGACCGGATATCACGTGGGTGCGGTCGCGACCGCTGCCCTGGCGATCATGCTGATCGAACCGTTCGGCTGGCGTTCGATGTTCGTCGTCGGCGCCCTGCCCGCGGTGATCCTGATTCCGCTGATGCTGCGGTACCTTCCCGAATCACCCTCGTACCTGCTGGCGCACGGCAAGCGCGCCGAGGCCGAGGCCATCGCGAAGCAGTACGGCCTGGAACTGGAAGCGGCGCCCGCCACCGACGCTCCCGCAGCGGCCTCGGCCAACCCCGTGCGCGCCCTGTTCTCGCGTCCGTTCCTGCGCAACAGCATCGCCATCTGGGTCACCTCGTTCATGGGACTGCTGCTGGTCTACGGACTCAACACGTGGCTGCCGACGATCATGCGCGAGGCGGGCTACAACCTCGGCGCGTCACTGACGTTCCTGCTGATCCTCAATGCCGGCGCGGTGGTCGGACTGCTGATCGCGGGCGGCGTCGCCAACAAGATCGGCCCACGTACGGCAGCCATCATCTGGTTCGCCGGGGCGGCCGTGTTCCTCGCTCTGCTGAGCGTCAAGGTGTCGTTCGGCATCTACGCCCTGGTGTTCCTCGCCGGTTGCTTCGTCTTCAGCGCTCAGGTCCTCGTCTACGCGTTCACGAGCGCCAACCACCCGCCGCAGATCCGTGCGACCGCCCTCGGCTGGTCGGCAGGTGTGGGCCGGGTCGGCGCGATCTGCGGCCCGATCCTCGGCGGTGTCCTGCTCGGCGCGGGCTACGCGGTTCCGTGGGGCTTCTACGCATTCGCCCTGGTAGGACTGCTCGGGGCGATCGCCATCTCGTCCACCCGGACGGTGCGCTGAACTCCTGACAGCCGTCCGGTGAGTTTCGGGCGTGGGCGCGGTCTATATCGGCGAGGATGAATCGACGAGGACCTGCGAGAGGAACTGCGCCATGAAACCCATCACCCCCTGCCTCTGGTTCGACACCGAAGGCGAAGAGGCCGCGAAGTTCTACACGTCCCTGTTTCCGAATTCGCGGATCACGGAAGTCACCCACTACGGTCCCGACACTCCCCGCCCGGAGGGGACGGTGCTGACGGTGTCCTTCGAGATCAACGGACAGCCGTTCACCGCGCTCAACGGCGGCCCGCAGTTCACGTTCGACGAGGCCATCTCCTTCGAGGTTCGCTGTGCGGATCAGGCGGAAGTGGACAGGTACTGGGACGCCTTCACCGACGGCGGCGAGGAAAGCCAATGCGGTTGGGTCAAGGACCGTTTCGGAGTGTCCTGGCAGGTGGTCCCCGAGCGGCTGTACGAACTCATGAGCGACCCGGACACCGAGAAGGCGCAGCGCGCCATGCAGGCCATGCTGAAGATGCGCAAACTCGACGTCGCCGAACTCGAGAAGGCGTTCGAGCAGGCGTGACGCCTGCCGACGAGAAGGTGGACGGCATGAGCGCGGACGGCAAGACCCACATCAACGGCGTGCATACGGTGGCGGTCCCTGTCACGGATCAGGATCGGTCGCTCGAGTTCTATGTAGGCACACTCGGTTTCGAACGCCGCATGGATGCGGAGTTCGCCCCCGGTCAGCGGTGGGTTGAGGTGGCGCCACCGGGATCGGCGACGTCGATCGCGCTCGTGCCGGCACGAGAGGGCGCCCCGGCGGGCGTCGAGACGGGGATTCGCCTCACCACCTCGGACGCCGACGCCGACCATGCGACGCTGTCCTCGAACGGCGTCGACGTGGACGCGGACGTCATGCGGATGGGCGACTACGTGCCGCCGATGTTCTACTTCCGCGACCCGGACGGCAACAAGCTGGTCATCGTCGAAGTGGGGTGAGCGGCACCCCCGACGACAGTGTCAGCACCTGGTCGGCGCGTTCCGCGTCGCCGGTTTCGTGCGTGGCGACGACGACGATCGCACCCCGCGCGGCCTCTTCGTCGACGACATCGCCGATCAGGGCACGGGCCTCCGCGTCGAGGCCGGTGGTGGGTTCGTCGAGGAGCAGGAGATCGCCGCGCTGCACGAGCGCCTGCGCGAGCAGGGCGCGTTGACGCTGCCCGCCCGACAGCGCGCCGATTCGCCTGCGGCCGAGGTCCGCGAGACCGAGCCTGTTCAGCGCCTTGTCGACGACGTCACGGTCGTCGGCAGCGAGCGGTTTCCACAGCCCGCGCCGCTGCCAGGCGCCCATGGCCGCCACCTCACGCACGGTCAACGGCAGCTGATCGCTCACCGCATTGCGCTGCGGCACATATGCCGTGCGCAACCCGTTCGTCCCGTCGATCCGGCCCGACGTCGGGCGCACGATGCCGGCGAGGCACTGCAGGAGCGTCGACTTCCCCGAACCGTTGTGCCCCACGACGGCCGTGACGGTGCCCGGCGCGAGGCACACGCTCACGCCGTTCAACGCCGGGGTCGAGCCGTACCGGACCGCGATTTCGCTTACGACAATCATTATCGTTAGATTAGCAGGGTGCAATGGCTACTCGACCCCCTGATGGTGTCCTTCGTCCGGCGCGCGCTAGCCGCGGGCATGCTGGTCTCCGTCCTCTGCGGGCTGGTGGGCACGTGGGTCGTGTTGCGCGGCATGGCCTTCATGAGCGAGGCCATCTCGCACGGCATGCTGCCGGGCGTGGCCGTCGCCTACCTCGCGGGCGCGAATCTCCTCGTCGGTGCGGCGGCCAGTGCGGTCGTCATGATCCTTGGTGTCGCCTGGGTGTCGAAGAACTCGCGACTGTCCGAGGACACCGGGATCGGCCTGCTGTTCGTCGGCATGCTCGCACTCGGTGTTGTGATCGTCTCGCGCGCACGGTCATTCGCGGTCGATCTCACGGCCTTCCTCTTCGGTGACGTCCTGTCGGCAACCCGGGGCGACCTGATCTGGCTCTCGGCGGCAGCCACCGTCGCCGGGATCATCTCGGTGATCGCGTACCGCCCGTTCGTCGCCCTCGTGTTCGACGAACGCAAGGCCCACACCCTGGGCCTGCATCCCCGGTGGGCGCACCTCGCCCTCCTCGCGCTGGTGGTCCTCGCGGTGGTCGCCTCCTTCCGCATCGTCGGCACCCTGCTCGTGTTCGGACTCCTCGTCGCACCTTCGGCGACCGCAGCACTGTTCGGCCGCTCGATCGGCGCGACGATGGCGATCGCCGTAGTCCTCGGCTGGTCCGCCACGTTCGCGGGACTGATCGTGTCGTGGAATGCCGACACCGCCGCGGGAGCGACCATCGCCGGACTCGCCGTGCTCCAGTTCTTCGTCGCCGCCCTTGCCCGCTCGGCAGCGCGACGACTCCGACCTGCCGTTTTGCCCACTCCGGTACCCGTTCGATAGATGGAGAGCACGAATGCCGACTGCAACCCTCGCCCGCGCAGCACTCGCCGCGGTCGCCGCGCTGACCCTCGGCGCCTGCGGATCGCCGCCGGAGGAGACACCTTCCCCCGACGGCCGGAGCCAGCCGGGTAGCGACCTTGCCGCCGAGGCCGGATCCACGGAGGTGGAAGGCCCCGAACCCCGGCTCGTCGTGTCGGACGCCGAGTCCGGCCGCGTGGACGTGCTCGACCTCGCAGCCGCCAAGGCGGTCCATTCGTTCGAGTTCGACAACCCGGTGCGCCTGACGATGGTGAAGGACCGGTACGCGTTCGCCGTCGACGGCGCCGGCGGTGCCGTCCATGTCGTGGACGCCGGTTCGTGGACCCTCGACCACGGGGACCACACCCACTCGTACACCAAGACCCCGGTCGAACTCGGGGCGCTCGAGGGCGGCAAGCCCGCGCAGGTGACCGAGGGCGACGACAAGGTGGCGACGTTCTTCGACGGCGACGGCGTCGCCCGGGTGATCGACTTCGCCGCACTCCGCCAGGACAGAATCGACGTCGGCGCGGTCGTGCAGGCCGACGCCCCGCACCACGGTGTCGCCCTGCCGATCGCCGACGGATTCGTGGTGTCGCGCTCGTCCCCCGGCGGAACCGATTCCCGCCCCGGCGCGTTCGAGATCCACACCGCGGACGGACAGGTCCAGCAGAGTGTCGACGCGACCTGCCCACGCCTGCACGGCACGGCCGTGTCCGACACGTACGCGCTGGGCGCCTGCGACGACGGCCTGTTCCTCGCGACCACTGCCGGCGGCGCGTGGACATCGGACAAGATCCCCTACCCGGCGGGCATCGGCGCCGCCACCCGCCCGACCACGTTCCGCGGGCACGACGGACTGCCCGTCCATGTGGCCGCCGCGGGACCGGCCGCCACCAACGACGGTGTACTGGTTTTCGATTCCCGTAACCGCGCCTGGACGCACATCCGGACCCCAGAGCGAACGGTGGACGTCGCGCTGTCGGGTGACGGGCGTTCGGTGTTCACGGTTCTCGCGGACGGCACCTTCCGCGTGTACGACGCGCAGTCCGGTGCGGAGACGGCCTCGTCCCGGGTGCTGGCCGGCCCCTATGATTGGAGCGACGAGACCGCGACTCCGCCGGTGATCGTCGTCGGCGGTACCCGCGCGTACGTCTCGGATCCCGCGTCGAAGACGGTCGCCGAGGTGGACTTCCGGGACGACGCGCGGGTGGCGAGAACTCTCGAAATCGGCGTCTCAGCCTCGACGCTCGGCGTGGTCGGGCTGTGAGGGGGATGCGGCGTCTGGTGCCGTTGACCCTCCTGACAGCGCTCGCGGCGCTGTCCGTGACCGCGTGCGCACCCGGAACGTCCGACGGGCCGGTCGTCGTGGTGACCACCAACATTCTGGGCGACGTGGTGCAGAACGTGGTCGGTGATCAGGCCGACGTGATGGTGCTGATGCCGAGAAACGCCGACCCCCACTCGTTCGAGATCTCCGCGTCGGACGCCGCGCGGGTGGAACGTGCCGACCTCCTCGTCTCCAACGGACTCGGACTGGAGGAGGGAATCGGCAAGACCGTCGACGCCGCACGCGCCGAGGGAATCCCGATCCTGCAGATCGGCGAGGCGCTACGGCCGATCGACTACCGCTCCGGACAGTCGTCGGGTGCTCCGGACCCCCACGTCTGGACCGATCCGGACCGCATGCGCGACGCCGTCGCCCTGATCCGCGACGCCGTGATCGATCACGTATCGGAGATCGACACCGGCGCCGTACGCGCCCACGCGGACGGCTACGCGCGGCAACTCGAGGAACTCGCCGCCCGGATGACGGACAGGTTCGCGGGCATCCCCGCCGATCGGCGCAAGCTCGTCACCAATCATCACGTCTTCGGTTATCTGGCAAACCGTTTCGACTTCACCACGATCGGCGCGGTGATTCCCAGCGGAACCACGCTGGCGTCGCCCAGTGCGTCGGATCTCGCGGATCTCGCCGCGACGATCGCCGCCGCACAGGTCCCGGCGATCTTCGTCGACTCCTCCCAGCCCGATCGTCTCGCGCAGGTTCTGGCCTCGGAAGCCGGGGTTCCCGTCGACGTGGTCTCGTTGTTCACGGAATCTCTGAGCGAAGAGGGCTCGGGCGCAGGCACATACATCGAGATGATGGATTCGAATTCCCTGGCGATCGCGCAGGCGCTGGCGTAGTCGACGCATTCACACATGCATATTCACGACTTTGACAACCGTTTGCAATAAGGGGTATTTCTCATGGGTGACCCTTATGCGTAGACCGCACTTCCCCACCTCCGTTGCTGCCGTGGCACTCTCGGCGGCACTTCTGACGTCCTGCTCCACCGACTCCGGCACCGCCGAAGCGACCACCGCCGACGCCGCCACACCGCGGCTGGCACTGAGCTACGACGGCGGTGTGCTGATTCTCGACGCGGCGAGCCTCGACGTCGTCGGCTCGGCCGAGGTGAACGGCTTCACCCGGCTCAACCCCGCGGGCGACGACCGGCACGTGCTGATCAGCACCGGCAACGGCTTCACCGCCCTCGACACCGCCGAACCCGCTCTCACCGACGTCACGTTCGAGGCGAAGACACCGGGGCACGTCGTCCGGCACGACGGCAAGACGGTGCTGTTCGACGATGGCACCGGGCTGGTCCGGGTGTTCGATCCCGCCGGACTGTCCGAGGGCACACCCGCCACCACCGACTTCACCACGCCGGAGGCGCATCACGGGGTGGCCGTCGAACTGTCCGACGGCAGCCTGCTCACGACCGTCGGCAACGAGGACGAGCGCACCGGGATCGTCGTACTCGACCGCGACCGCAAGGAGATCGCGCGGAGCGAGGACTGCCCCGGCGTGCACGGCGAGGCCGTCGCCGCCGACGAGACGGTGGTCGTGGGTTGCCAGAACGGCCTGCTGATCTACCGGGACGGCGTCATCACCAAGGTCACCAGCCCCGACCCCTACGGGCGCATCGGCAACCAGGCAGGCGACGAGGACTCACCGATCCTGCTGGGCGACTACAAGACCGACCCCGATGCCGAACTCGAACGCCCCGAACGGGTCTCCCTCACCGACACCGCCACGGGACATCTCACCCTCGTCGACCTCGGCACCAGCTACACGTTCCGGTCGCTCGGACGCGGCCCGCACGGTGAGGGACTCGTCCTCGGCACCGACGGCGGCCTGCACGTGATCGACCCGAACAGCAAGGCCGTGAGCCGGACCGTCGACGTCATCGACGCGTGGACCGAGCCGGACCAGTGGCAGTCGCCGCGGCCCGCCCTGTACGTGCAGGACCACACCGCCTACGTGACCGATCCGGCCCACAACAGGATCCATGCGGTCGACCTCGAATCCTGGACGGTGTCCGGGCAGGCCGAACTGCCGGAGACCCCGAACGAGATCACCGGCGTCACGGGCTGATTCGGGGAACTACTCCTGCGATTCCAGCGGTCCCAGTTCCGCGTCGAGCGCCTCCTGCACGACCGCCATCGCCGCCAACCCGGCGGGGGCACCGCAGTAGGCGCTCGCGTGGATCACCGCTTCGACGATCTCGGTGCGGGTCAAACCGTTTCGCAGCGCACCCCGCACGTGCCCCTTCAGTTCGCCGTGCGCGCGCAGGGCGATGAGCATGCCGAGGTTGAGGAGGCTGCGGCTGCGACGGTCGAGCCCCGGCCGATTCCACACGGCACCCCACACGTGCTCGCTGACGAACTCCTGCAACTGCTCACTGTCGGTGCCCGCCGTCCGGTCCAGTGCACGTTCGACGAAGTCGGGGCCCATCACGTCACGCCGCACCGCCAGACCCGCCTCGACGGCCGCACTCCGCGTGCCGGGTACTTCACTGCTCATGGTTCACTCCTGTTCGCTGCCTCCGACGTCTCGGCGACAACTCTACGAGGCGACCCGGTCGGCGCGTGTGAGCGCGACGACGTCGCGGGCGGAGTGCGCGTGCGGAAGGTGCTCGAGTCCACCCTCGTACCGCAGCCGGCGCGGGAGCAACCCGTCCGCGGGGTTGACCGCCCCATGGGTCCGTGAGCGCGCGACCCACGACCGCCAGCGTCCCGGCCGCGACAGGCGCTCGGTCGCGTCACCCACCCGGACCACGTGCGGTGCGGAACCGAACCGGATCCTCGCGTAGCCGAGGGCAACCGCCAGGGCATCGTTCACCCCGGACACGGTCGCGTGACCGCGCTTCCCGGTGCTCAGCCCGTGTCCGGGCAGGTCCACGACGACGACGTCGACACCGTTCTCCGCCAACTCCGCTGCCAGGGGCGTGAGATACCGCGCGTGGAGTCCGGGAGGCGCGGGCACGACCACCACGGTGGCCGTGCCGCCCGATACTACGGTGGTCGCGCCGCCCGACCGTGCCGAGTGGACCTCGGCGTGCACCGCGCCCGTCGCGGCGGGAATCTGCACGTGCTCGAGCCCGCGGCCGTCGACACCGACGAATTCGGACGCCGGTTCCAGCGCCGCCTCACAGGCGATGCGACGTTCCAGCGCGTCCTCCCGGCGCAACAACGACTTTCCCTGGAGCAGGATCATGACGGCCGCCGACTCCCTGGCCGTCAGCGTCGGCGCCCATCCCGTCGCCTCGGTAAGGGCATGTGACAAAATAATGTCGCTTTAGCTGGTTTCGGGCGTTACCGTTGCGCTATGACGGATGTGGCGGACTCGGTGGCGCGGCGGTATGCGGTGATGCGCCCGCATTTGACGG
>SEEV01000089.1 GCA_004211695.1 Rhodococcus sp. (in: high G+C Gram-positive bacteria) | reverse complement strand
CACCATCCTCGTGTTGGGGCAGCTTGTCGCCATGAACTGGATCCGAGAATGCATGTCCCGCATCCCGTCGACGAAGGTGTGGACAAACGCTTGCCTGTCATCAAAATTGCTACCGGCAGAGTAGTTGACGGCGTACACCCCGATCGACCGCGCGCCCGCGAACAAGCGCAGCGATTCGACGAATGAGAGTCCCGTGATGCCCACGCCATCCGGTTGACCGGTACCCCGAGCGAACGCCACCTCGACATCGGGACACGGCTGGGCGGATGCGGGCGGGGGTTCGACGGGTACGCCGAGCAGCGCTGCAAACGTCAGCATCGCCGTGCACAGGAATCGAGCGAGCGTGCGTGTCGCCATGAGGTAAACAGTACATTCAGTAACGACACGATCATGCTTCCTTTACCGACCCGGGAAACTACTCCATCACTGTCGGCCGGCATCCAGATCCAGTCGGTGGGCAACCACTCTGCGGGTGGGACGCAACCCAGCGGACCGCCGCGACCAACGCCCTTCCAAGGTCGGCTGAACCGCAGAGGAGATTGAGGCGTCAGGTACACCGAACTGAGCAGATGGCATGCCACTTCCGCCTGATGGGTGTTCACCGTCCCAGCGTCACACGTCGACATGGCGCCGACGACGAAACTCTGCCATGCACACCCACTCGGAACGGGCGGTGCCGCGTGCGCGGGCACCGCGGTCAGGGACAGGACGGCGGCCGCCGTCAATGCGACGAGGGCGAGGCGCAGAAACCGAGACATGGGATCCACCGGTGGTGCGGGCCCGACCCACAAACCATTCTCGCAGGTCACGCAGTGTCGTCGCGGTATCTCCGACGGGTTTTCTCGCGGCGGGCGTGTTTAGCCAGCAGGTGCTTCCGGTTGTTCTGGGCGCGGAACATCTCGTCGAGCATCCGGTTTTCGATGTGGCCGTGGAATCGGAGGATGCGTTTGGCCGCCAGATACACCAGCTCCTGACGGTCCGAGCCGAGCCGTTCGGCGAGGGCGTCGAGGTGCACGAGGAGTTCGTCGTCGAGGGCGACGTCCACCCTGGCCGCGCGCCGCACGGGTCGCAGATCGTGCACGGGCGCAACGGTCTCCACGTCGCCCGCGATATCGCTGGGGTTGTCGAGCAGCCGGCGCACCACGACACGCACCAACGCGGAACTGAGCCGGGTGCCGTGCCGGTCGGCGAGCCGCTCGATGTCGCGGCGGGCGGACGGGCGGAGCGACACCTTGAACTTCTCATCGAACCCGGCCGCGCCGGCCTCGCTGATCAGCGCCGGCCGGTAGTTACCGGGGCCGCGAGGAAGCGATGCACCGCGACCGTAACCAGATCCCTCGGTGTCGTCTCTACGCTGGTGGCTAGTGCGACGACGCGGGCCGCGGTGGGAGCGTCGAGTCTCACGGTGACCGGGTCGTGCGGTAGCTCGCGGGCCTGCGCGGAGACCCGGCGTGCCGGCGCCCGAACGGGTTCCCCTCCGTGCTCGGCGCCCTGCGCGCGGCGGCCACGCTAGCGGTCTGGTCGGCGGCCGCGTTCTGCTGGCGGCGTTTGTTCCGAGCGAGAAGCAGGTCCCGGTTGGCGTACCCGCGGTAGATCTCGTCGGTCACCGCCTGCTCGAGGTCTCGCGGGTTCGCCAGGAGCTGGCGAGCGGCCAGGCGTAGGAGTTCGGCGCGGTCGGAGTCGAGCGGCCGGCGAGGGCGTCGAGCTGGTGGCGCAGGTCGTCCAAGTGCAGTACTCGCAGTACAGTGTGTGGCGGCGCGAACTCCTCGGCGCCGAGACCGACCCCGCGAGCGTCGCATCACGCCAAATCACCTACTGGAACACAGAATTGGCGGGTCTCGAACAACTGATGCTGCCCACCGACCGCCCGCGACCACGCGAGTGGACCTATGGGGCGGGACGAGAGACCTGTCGGATCGACGCGCGTACCCATCGCGCCCTGCTGACCCTGACACATCACCAGCACGCCTCACTGTTCACCGCGCTGCGTTCGGCCTTGGCCATGCTGCTCGCGCGGCTGAGCGGGGACCGTGACATCGCCTTCGGCACCCCGGTCGCGGGGCGGGGAGATCCGGCGCTCGACGACGTGGTGGGTATGTTCGTCAACACGATTGTCTTGCGTACCCGCCTCGAGCCGGGCATGAGTTTCGCCGAGATCGTCGATCAGTCCCGCGATGTGGAACTGCGTGCCTTCGCCCAGTTCGAGTGGGCTGGTCGAGGTGCTCGATCCGCCGCTCTCGCCCTCTCTGCACCCGTTCTTCCAGGTCGCATTGTCGTTGAACAACTTCACCCCTGCCACCTTGACCGCCGAGGCGTTGCGCTTCGAGATCAGCCCTCGGCCCCTCGGCCCCTCGACATCGCGAAATGCGATCTGCACTTCCACTTCACCGAACGCCACAGCACCGACGGGCAGCCCGACGGCATCGCCGCCGAACTCGTGTACTCCACCGACCTGTTCGACGCCGCCACCGTCCGGTCCGTCCTCGCAACCTGGCAGGCCGTCCTCGCGGAGATCACGACATGAACACTGTGCGACCCGGATCTGTCGGCCGGTCCGGGACGTGATCGTCGATGGCACGGCTACGGCTGGGACACCATCGGCCGACGAGTGGGCTTGATCGTCGAGGTCTCGGCGTCGGCAGGTTCCTCCGGCCTCAGCGCTTTCTCAGCGCCACCGGCAATACTGACGTCATGTCCACTGTCAGCGGCTTGCCGGTACCACGTGCTGCTCGTGCATTTCATCGTGGTCCTGGCTCCACTGGCAGCGATCCTGGTCATCGTGTGCGGGGTGTGGCCGCCCGCCCGACGTCGACTCGTCTGGCCCACCCTCGTCCTTGCCGCCGTGATCACCGTCTTGACTCCGCTGACCACCGACGCAGGCGAATGGCTCGAGAAGCACGTTGCTCGGTCCGCTGCCGTGCACACCCACACCGAGCTGGGCGACACGATGATCTACTTCTCTGCCGCCCTTCTCGTGGCTGCACTGGCGGTCGCCGCGGTCCATCTCCGCGAGCGAGAGAAGGGCTCGTCACGTGCGCTCACGCTGATCGTCGCCGCCTTGTCGCTCGCCGTCTCAACAGGGACCATCGTTCAGGTCTACCGAATCGGCAAATCGGGTTCGCGGGCCGTCTGGGGCGACGTCATCACCACCACCACCGGCTCCGCGCCGTGACGTCGACCGCGTGGCAACCGATGCGGCAGGAAGAGGCAGCCTGATGAGGGTGCTGGTCGTCGAGGACGAGGCTCGGTTGGCGAATATGGTTCGCCGTGGGCTTGAGCTCGAGGGGTTCGTGGTGGTCACCGCCGCTACCGGCGAGGACGGTCTCTGGCACGCCACCGAGGACACCTTCGATGTGATCGTTCTCGACATCATGCTGCCTCGACTCAATGGATATGAAGTTGTTCGTGAACTTCGCGCCAGGCAGATCTGGACCCCGATTTTGATGCTGACCGCCAAGGACGGCGAGTACGACCAGGCCGACGCGTTCGATCTCGGTGCCGATGACTACCTGGTCAAACCGTTCTCCTTCGTGGTGCTCGTCGCCCGCTTGCGTGCGTTGGTGCGCCGCGGCGCGCCGGCCCGGCCGGTGTTGCTCACCGCGGGTGATCTGAGCCTCGACCCGGTCCGGCGCCGCGTCATGCGTGGTCACGAAGAGCTGGCTCTGACACCTCGCGAATTCGGGGTCCTGGAATACCTGTTGCGGAACCCGGACACTGCCCTGACGAAGAACGAGATTCTGCGCAACGTGTGGGACGCGCACTACGACGGTGACGAGAACATCGTCGAGGTGTACATCGGGTATCTCCGCCGGAAGATCGACGCGCCCTTCGGGGCGCACACCATCGACACGGTCCGCGGCGTCGGATATCGGCTCACGACGGCTCGGCGGGAGTCACCGGGCTCGCCGCAAGTCTGACCACGACCTGCACCCCGCCCGCCGCACTCTCACCGATCCGTACCGAACCTCGGTGGGCGGACACGATTTCCGCAACAATCGCCAAGCCGAGGCCGGAACCGCCGCGGTCGCGTTCGCGGGCGTTGTCGAGTCGCACGAACCGTTCGAAGACCCGCGCCCGGTCGGGCTGCGGGATGCCCGGCCCGTCGTCGGACACCATGATCTGTGCGGTGTTCCCGCGGCGCGAGACCTCCGCGTGCACAGCATTTGCCGCGAACCGGACGGCGTTGTCGATGAGGTTGCGCACTACCCGCTCGAGTTGGGTGAGGTCGCCGCGGATACGCACCGGGGTCAACGACGCGGTAACCATCTTCTCGGTCTCGCCTCGGGCGCGGTGGACCTCGGTGCCCACCACGTCGTCGAGGTCCACGTCGCCGAGCCGGAGGGGCAGACCGCGCTCGTCCGCGCGGGCGAGCAGCAGTAGATCGTCGACCAGCAGCTGCATCCGGGTGACCTCGGGCAGCAACGTTTCCCGTACGAGTTCGCGGTCGAGCAGCTCTGGGCGGGCGTCGGCCAGCTCCAAGGCCATGGTGACGGTGGCCAGTGGGCTACGCAGCTCGTGTGATGCGTCGCCGACGAATCTGCGTTGCGCGGTGTGGCCTGCCTCGATTCGGGCGAGCATGTCGTTCATGGTCCGCGCTAGCGCCGCGATCTCGTCCCGGGGTGCGGGCACCGGAATCCGTTCACCGAGGTCGGTACTCGAGATCGTGGCGACTTGGGTGCGGATGTGTTCGACCGACCGCAGCGAGCGCCGAACCAGTTTGTAGGTCACCACCGCGGCGACGAGGACGATGACCGGACCACCGACGGCGAGGAGCCCACCAACCGTGGCGAGGGTGGCTTCCACCGGTTCCTTGCTCGCCGCGACCAGGACGGTGTACTCGCCGTCGACGCCGCGGGCGCCCTGCACGGTGATCCGCAGATCAGTCCCCTGTTCGGCACGCCCGGTCAGTCCCGGCACCGGCGAACCATCGGCAGGGGGCCGCACATCGGTGGCCGGCGTGCCGGGGTGGGTGTCCGATGTCCGCACAACCTGTCCGGCCGGGTCGACGACCTGAACGAGCGTGATGCGCTGGGTAGTGTCGAGGAGCTCACTGTCGAGGTCGGCGGGTGAGTCCGACAGCAAGCTGGTGGTGATGTCCTGGGCTCGGGCGGTGGCGGCGTCGTCGAGCCCCGAGAGCAGAGACCGGTCCAGTACGAACAGCAGCGCCGTCGCCCCGAGCGCCAGCGCGATGGTCACGACCGTGCCGGCTGCCAGCGCGGATCGGATCGCCAGCCCCCACAGCGACGGTCTGAGCCACTCGGGTACGGATCTCATGCGCCCATCATCCGCTACCCGATCCCTCGGGGACGCCGACGACAACCGCCGCAGCTGCGGACGCCTGCCAAGTCGGCGCTGTCATCACGGATGCGTGGCCCCGGACGGGTCAACGTCCCGAATCACCCGCTGCGGTCGAGCCGCTGGCCGGTTGGTGGACCGGGCCGGTTGCCGGTGCCGAGCCCGCAGGCCGTTGATCAAGAGCGGCAGAATCGACACCAGCACGACAACGATCAGAATCACCTCGATGTGACCGCGTACGAACGCGATTCCGCCGAGCAGGTATCCCAGGACCGGCACCCCGACTCCCCAGGCAATGCCGCCGATGATGTTGTAGAGGGCGAAGGTGCGGTACCGCATCCCGGACGCGCCGGCCATCACCGGCGCGATCGTGCGGGCGACCGGGACGAAGCGCGCCAACAAGATCGTGCGCGGTCCGTAGCGGTCGAAGAACCCCCGCGACTGCTCGAGTTGTTTCGGGCCGATCCGTGTGGCGCTGGGCCGATGAAACACCGCGTCCCCGGCCCGCCTGCCGATCAGAAATCCGAGTTGGTCACCGATGATCGCCGCGGCCGGGATGGTGAGCAGCAGCAACCACAACGGCGCGAACGGATGCGACTGCGCGGCGAAGACCCCGGCCGTGAACAGCAACGAGTCACCGGGCAGGACGAAGCCGACGAGCAGACCGGTTTCGATGACCACGGCACCGAGGACGCCGAGCAACCCCAGCGTGCCCAGCAGCGTCGACGCGTCCAGTAACCCAAGTCCCAGTGCCACATTCATGCCGCGTGCCCCATCGTCGTCGGGTAGCTGCGACCCCTGTGAGTAATGTTCTCGTCCGTACTCGCGGCCCACCGACCGCGGTTCCGGTCCATCCACGTCGTGTAGAGCGCCCCGCCGATCACCGCGGCGAGGCCACCGAGGAGCATCCCGCCGACTACGTCGGTCAGCCAGTGTTCACCGAGGTACAGGCGCGTCACCGACACCACGACGGTCACCGCCGCGGCCGTAATCAGCAACAGGGCGCGCCGGGTCGGCGGCTGGGCGTACCCGAACATGACCGCGGCCATGATGAACAACGCCATCGCCCCGGTGGCATGCCCGGACGGAAACGAATGGTCCGTCTCGAGTAAAACCTGGGACACGATCGGGGGGCGAGCACGCCCGACAACGGATTTCGTCACGGTGGAGGCCAGCGCCGCCGCACCGACGGTCCCGATGAGAATCAGCGCGGGGATCGGCGAGCGGGCCCGCCGGGACAGCACAGCACCGATCACGACCGCGAGGATGATGGTGCCCGCCGGTCCGCCGGCATCTGTCACCGCGATGGCCGGCCCGGTCACCCAATCCGACCGGTGCTCGGTGAACCAGCCCAGGACCGCCGGATCCACACCGGTCAACCAGCCCCCAGCCCTGACCTGATAGGCCAGCGCGACAAACGCCGCCGCCAATCCGGTGCTCTGCGGGCTGACCAGCGCCGATCCGGCCCCGCCACGATCTCCTGACAGGCTCCGCCAGACCGACGCACCCAGAAACATCGCCGCACCCCCGACCAGCACGGCCAGGGCGAGCGTGGCAGCACCACTCTGATGTATGTCGGCAACCGCCAACTGGGCCCGCCCGACCAGGTTGGTATGAACCGGTGCACCGTGCGCCGACGCCAATAACAATGGGGGTTGTAGTGCTTCTCTCACACCCGCAGTATCAAAGTCTGCAGCTGTGGAGCCGCTGAGAGCGGGACGGCGATCACACCCGGCCAGCCCCGGGAGGCGGAGTTTGCGGCCACGAGGAGGCGCACGATCCCGGGCGTTCCTCGGCCCCAGAGCAACACCGCCGGATGTCACTGAGCGCGATCGTGATCCTGCCGTATGAGCCGGGGCCGGAAATGCGGTGCCCGGGGACGCCGGGGTCCGTCTCCGCGCGGTTCTCCCCGCCCGAGGATGCCGTTACCTCGTACGCAGCGGCCGCCACGAGGGTGCCGGGGATCAGATACGCCGTCCAGCGCCGGTCCTGTCCTAAGGCCGCGGACTCGTCCAGGTCAGCTCTCAGCCAATCCTCAGCACGGGAGACGTACCGTCGAAGCGGGTTTCCTTATGACGGATACGGAGTCATGACGGATACGGAGTCATCATGGTCAATCCAGCATCCGAGCCTGCGCCGGACGATCGGCCCACCCGAAGCGCGCCCGCCGCCGACAGCACCGCGGTCCCATCGGTCAGGACGAGACCCACGAGCAACGCCGGCTGGGCGGTGGCGTCGTTGCTGTTCTTCTGGCCGCCGGCGTTCTCGGCCCTTCACCACGCATTCGAGGTCTATCCCAGATGGGTGGACGGTGATATCGACGGCGCCGAGTACGCCTCCCGCCGGGTGCGCAAGCTGGGGCAACTGTCGCTGTGGATCTTCGGTGACTTACTGCTGCTGGCGATCGTCCTCTACGTGATCGCCGCGATTGTTCTGATCGCGCACGGCGGCGAGGGAGGCGACTGGCACCACCACCTGCGCGACTGACCCCGTAAGAAATACTGTGCGGTGACCGCTGGACCGGCGCACCCTGTGAGCCGGGGAAGCGAGGGTGCCCACGCTCCCCCGACGACACCAGAGCCCAGCACAGAACGTCCGTCTGTTCTACCCGCTCTCAGCGTTTCCACAGCACTCGCACACCACACTGGAAGGGTGTCCGGCACACTGCCCCTCGTTCATGAGACGGTCACCGAGGTCGTGACCGAGACCGGGACGATGGAGATCGCTCTCACGGTCCTCGGGATCGCCCTGGCGGTGTTCGTCGCCGGTATGGTCGTCACCGGGTCCGGACAGGCGAGCGGGCTGCGCACCGCGGCGTTGGCCCTGGCGCTGGGCATTGTCTGCATTCACATCGGCGACGGTGGTTGGCTGACCGGTGCAGACCGCTCCATCACGTCCGTTCTGGCGGCACACCACAGAGCAGGACTCGATCACCTTGCCACCGTGGTCATCACGCTCGGCGCCCCGGCGTCCGCGGTCGCCGCAGCCGCGGTGGCCGGGATAGTCCTGATCCGGTGCGGTTGGCCGGTGCTGGTTGCCTCGATAGTGCTGGGTGCGGTGATAGCCGCCATGTTCGCGGGCGCCGCCCTCGACACCGTACTCGGGCCGGGCCGGGCACTTGCCGGCGTGCGGCACGCGGTCGACACCGGGAACGCGGTGCTGTCGAACCTCACCGGGACTGCCACGGTGCTGGGTATGGCGGCGGTGGTCGCCGGTATCGGCCGCAGCCGCACCCTCCGGGCGCTGCTGGCCACCGCCGTGGTCATCGCCGTCGTTACTCTCGCCGGTATACGCCTGTATCTCGGAATGCCCCTGACCGAGGTGGTGGCGGTCGTGCTGGTCGCGGCGACGTGTCTCACGGTCGGGCACGGCATGCTGACGGGGTTCGCCTCTCGGATGCCACATCAGCACTCTCGGAGCGGCTTCAGAGGCTGGGTTCGTACCAGCTCATGAGGTTCTCCGGTCTTGCGGCACCGGGGTGGCTGGTGTTCGCCGCCGTGGTGGCCGCGCTGTCGATCGGTTACCTGTGGGTACTTCGTCTGCGGCGCAAATACACTCTGCGGTTCACCAATCTGGAACTACTCGAGACCGTCGCTCCGACGCGGCCCAGATGGTCGCGGCACGTTCCACCGGCTTTGCTGTTGGCCGGACTGCTGCTGTTGACCGTCGCCATGGCCGGCCCCTTGGCGCAGAAGAGAGTTCCGCGCAACCGCGCCACGGTGATCCTCGCGATCGACGTGTCACTGTCGATGCGCGCAACAGACGTGCCGCCGTCTCGGCTCGCCGCAGCCCAGGCCGGCGCAAAAACGTTCGCGGACAACCTCACCCCCGGAATCAACCTCGGACTGGAGGCGTTCGCGGGGACAGCGTCGATGCTGGTCTCACCGATCACCGACCACACCGCGACCGACAACGCCCTCGACCATCTGCAACTCGCCGAACGGACCGCGACAGGGGAAGCGATCTTCACCGCCCTCCACGCGATCGACACCCTCGCCGTCGTACTCGGTGGAGGCAGCGGGCCGCCACCGGGACGGATCGTCCTCGAGTCCGACGGCAAGCAAACCGAGCCCGCCGATTTGGACGATCCTCGCGGCGCGTTCACCGCGGCCCGCCTTGCGAAACAGCAGAACGTTCCCATCTCCACGATCTCCTTCGGCACCACTCACGGCGCGATCGACCTCAACGGAAGCCACATCCCCGTCCCTGTCGACGACGAGTCACTGCGGCGGATCGCGGACCTGTCCGGTGGCTCGTTCTACACCGCGACCAACGCGGACGAGCTTCAAGCCAGCTACCAGAATCTGCAACAGCAGATCGGCTACGAAACCCACCTCGGCGACGCCAGCCGACCATGGCTGATCATGGGGTCCATCCTGATCGCGGTGGCGGCCGGCACCGCACTCGGTCTCAACCAACGCCTACCCTGAACAGGCGGGCCGCTGCGAGCACACGTCCACGGCACCGTGGTCGGCGACCGGATGCCAGGGCACTCTCGTGTCGAAACCGTAATCCACTCGGCGCGCGGCGAAGGACGATCCATCCGGATTCACTAAACCGCCCTCATTCTCCGTACACGGAGCACCGCCTCGACCGGGGACCACGTGCTCCTGCGTGACCGAACCAGCAGATAGCACCTCAGACCGAGAAGTGCCGCCGCGAAGTTCACATCTACGTGATTGTCAGGAGGGCGCGGAGACCGCCGACGGGATTCCGGATCCGGACCGCGGAATGGGCCGGATCCCGGGCTTACGGCTTGATGAACACGTCGTTGAGGGTGCCGGTGCGCAGGTGTCGGTTCCGGATGACCTCGACGAGTTGCGGATAGACATCGGTGACCGGCAGGTAGTTGAGATGCCCGATGACGATTGTCTGCGGGGTGAAGTACTGGTTGGCCATCTTCACGATGTAGTCCTCGGTAATCAGCCACGAATCCCGACAGCGAGCCGTACCACAGCGTCGGCGCGGTGTAACCGAGGTCGGCATCTCGGTGCTCTTGCCGGCCGGCCTGATCGTCTTGATCGTGATCGGCTGGAGGCTGGGCGCCAACGCCGTGCTGTCCTTCTGGCTCGCCTACATCCTGACCCGCCCGCTCGGCGCCAACCTCGGCGACTGGCTCGCGTCCCCCACGGCCGATCACGGACTCGGTTGGGGTACCGCCCTCACCAGCGCGATCTTCCTCGTCGCGATCCTCGCAACGGTCGTGTACCTCACGCTCACCCGCAGAGACGTCATCGAGGAACATGAACGCACTCACACCCCGCCCATGGCCACGACTCCGGCACGCGAACGGATCATGCTCGGGTACTACTCGCAGTCGCCGTCGGCACCGGCGCGCTCCTCATGTGGGCCGACGGACAGCCGCACGCAGCCGCGGCCGGCGGGGAGGAAACCGGCTCGGCGCCCGTGACCGCGACCCTCGCCCCGGGGGAGGTGACAGCGCCTTTCCCGCCGGCGGAGATAGCGAAGTTCCGCATCATCGCTCAGGACACGCTCGACAAGGTGCAGGCCGGCGACCAGACCGATGCGACAGCGCGGATCAAGGACCTCGAAACCGCGTGGGACGACGACGAGGCGACCCTGCGCCCCATGGACGACACCGCCTGGCAGATCCTCGACGGGCGGATCGACAGCGCCCTCAAAGCCGTGCGGGCGAGCAAACCCGACCCCGCGGCCGAGAACCAGACTCTCACCGCCCTATTGACCGAACTTCAGTGAGACGACTGCCAAAGGTATGCACATAGGTCGCAACCGTCGCCACGCATGGACAGAGGCCAGCTAGCTCTGGCACGCGAAATTCGCATCAGAGTTTGCAAGGTCACGATGTCCGTGTCACTCATGGTTTGTGCGTACTCGGCGACGATCACTTCATTTGTCGAACCGAAGACCCAATGCGACTGAGCTCCGATTCGCGGCGCAGAACTCCAACGGCGGCGACTAGGCCGACGGATTCCAGGGCAGCTCACTTCGCACGCTGGCATACAGTCCCCTCCCACAAGCATCCGGGAGAACACGGGAGTGGCCGTAAACCGCCGCATCCGGCGGCATGAGCACTCGCAGCCGGCACCGTCCTGCCGGTGGTCACCTTGTCAGCGCAATAGCAGGAATGCCGTTCACAAAGTCGAGACCCAGCTGTCGTCTGATTGGTGGGCACGGTGTCACGATCGTCCTCCGCCGGGCAGCGGCCGTGAATGCCCGTTTTCGCTCACACGCCAACAGGCGTTCGAATTCTGAGGCGAATAGAAGGACGACTTCAGCGTCGGTATGAGGCCCAGGACATCGCAATTGCTACATATGCAAGCAAAATTGCCAGCGCTGCCACGACGACCACGACCACGCGACTCAGCGCCACTTTCATTGCCCAACCCCGCCGCCGAACGCGTGGTCCCCTATCCGGGCCGTCCGGGATGCGAATGAGGTCGTCGTCGCTGTCCTTGATGCTCATCGCTTCCCTACTACGGCGGCGAACCTCGTGGGCGCGGTCCGGTGTTCCATTCTGGCCCAGGCCGCGTCAGCGGTGAACGGTCCGAATGTGCAACATGCCCCGTCGTGGCGGTCCACCTCGACCACCCAGTACTCGGTCACTTGGAGAGCTGCTGCGGCGTCGACGGCGGTGTTAGTCATCGGTGCTCCTTGGGAAGAGTGAAGCCTCGCGATTGTGTCAAGATCCAGTGTCCGCCGACGCGAGCGTGCAGGGCGAGGGACACCACCTTACAGCGATCGACCCCCTTTTCGCCGGGGCGTAGTCCAGCTGCTCCGAGGGCCGATCAGGTGTGTCCCAAGGGTTCACCCAATTGATCACCTCGCCTCCGCAATCGCGACAAACTCACCACCGATTCTATCGCCGGTCGCCCCGTCGAGTAGCACAGCGGAAGCCGACCCGGCGCAGGTTGACCGGAAGTGGTTGTGGGCGATCTAGGAGTCGACCGGCGCGGTCGTTACCGTCGTATCGAAGTGCGCGAATCCCCGCGGGCCGCACGCCAGCTCAATAGATATGATGGGAAAGGACTCGCAATCGGGCTGCCTTGGAGCGCCACACCGAGCGGGCATCCGGGGCAACCGAGGCGGTCACGCACAAAAGCAGCGCGACACGGCACGATGCTGGCTCACGATCCACGCCGAACAGCATCACTCGCGGGGTGCCGTATCCGACGGCTTCAATTTCACGCCGAAGGAGCACCGACAATGAACACAACCACGAAGGCACGCACGAAGAGCCTTCTGGTCAGGCTGGTGGTGGCCGGATCGATCGTCACGTTACCGGCAGGACTCGCCGCCGCACCCGCGGTGGCCTCCATCGCCGCACCCGCGGTGGCGTCCGCCGCCGCACCCGCGGTGGCGTCCGCCGCCGCACCAACCGCCCCACCGGGGCAGGACCCGTGCGATCCCAACAACAACTGGCTGCTACCCCCGGACCAAATTCAGCAGCAGATGAACATGTGCGGCAACAACGGCGGCCAAATGCAACGGGATCGGAACCGCGAGCAAAATACCCCGCCGGCGCCCTTCAGGATGTCTCCGCCGCCGGGCTTCGGCTCCTCCTGACGCGGACACCCTCCGCGCGGTTCCGACGCGACACAGCCCACGAACCCAGAGCGGCTCGCGGGCAGCGGATTCGCGCGCGAAACTCGGGTCTCGCCTTCGCCCGCCGCATCCACGGGTCGCTGCACACGGCCGTGAGTTCGGACAGCCCTTGCTCGATGGTCGCGAACTCGTTTCCGTGGTACCCAATCCGACAGGTCCGTCGAGAACGGTGACCCCCAATGCCGAGGCATCTCAACCAGCCGCTTCCGTGGTGGCACATTGTCACGGACCGGTGGCTAGCGCTGCTGATCGGCTCGGCGTTCGTGGTCTGGCTCATCGCGTTGGTGTTGATCATGCATGTCGCGATCGCGCTCAACTGAATTCGGCGATTCCAAGGCATTTCCATGTCAGAGCGTCCGGCGGCGGCTCAGCCGAGGTAGCGACTCCTCAGGCCATAAGTGCAGTTCAGAGGCCGGTCAGACTTTCGCAAAGCCGAAGCGACGGCGTTGGCGGTTCCCCGTGAGATGCGCGACGCACTGTCTACGCGCCGCCCCGCACCCTCCGCACATTTCGGACCGCCTCTACCGGGGACCAGGTGCCCGTGCGTGACCGGACCAGCGGGTAGCACCCCAGACCGAGAAGTGCCGCGGTGAAGTGCCCGACCGCCGTGAAGTTCAGATCCACGAAGAGCGGTACCGCGAAGAACGTCAGCACCCCCGCGACATAGAGGTAACGCCACGGCGCCGCAATCCGGTACGTCAGCACCGCGATCACCCCGGCCAGGCCGTAGCTGACCCCATAATCGAGGGTGTCGACCGCCGACGCGGGGGCGTAGCCGCGGCGGATCGCCCAGTACAGCGCCCCTTCGCTGAGGTAGGTCGCACCGACGTGCGCGATCACCACCACGGACAACCACCGAAGTGTTCCCAGCCAACGCTCCGCCGGGACGTGGAAGACGTTGAACGAAATGAAGTAAGTCAACCATCCGCCGCCGGCGAGCCAGAAGGCACTCGAGATCAGTACCCGAACCGGGTCCTCGGCAAGATGATGCAGGTTGGTCGAACGATTACCCAGCACCACGTCCAGGACGTCCGGCGGCAGGTGCCTCATCACCATCGATGTCACCAGCAGTATCGCCAGCCAGATGTAGGTACCGGGGGCCCGCCGAACATAGATCCCCGCGGCCCGCGGAAAGGATCGAAGACGTGACGAGATGGGGACGTCCATCAGAACAAGTGTGCACCCCCCGCCCCCTTCGCAGCACAGGGGCCCAGGGATCACCGAAACTGTCGCGACGCTGAGCCCGAAACGGTGGTCGGTGACGAAGGTGGTGTGCAGATCCTGGAACCCCGGCCTCGCCGGAACGAACTGCAGCATCCGCCCACCCGATCCTCGCTCGTCGCCGGACTGCTGCTCCTCGGTGGCGCGCGTGTCGGAACGGGTCCGTGCGGCAACGGATCCCAGCACCCATGACCGCTGGGGCTCGCCGGGATTTCCGGGAGGCCGGTGCGGGCGAGCGTCCGCACCCGCCGACAGCCGAACGCCGAACGCCGAACGCCGACGGGTCAGGAGACCAGCCCCAGCCGTGTCGCCAGCCAGTCCATCTCGGTGGATAACCCGGCGGACCAGACGGCGAAGTTGTGGCCGCCGCGAACCTCCGCATAGGACACGTCCATCCCCGCCCGCCGGGCGGCGTCACAGGCGTTGCGGATCGACGGTTTGACTTCGTCGTCGCGGCTGCCGACCACGAAGACACCCGCCGAGCCGGGGTAACGGTGCGCGGCCAACAGATCGAGCGGATTGACCCGAGCAAACGCGGTCTGGTCGCCGCCGAACGCGGCGTCCAGGGTGCGTTGATGATCACCGAGGGTGGGCTCCGGGTCTCCGGAGAGGTCCAGGAAGGTCGGATATCTCTGGGGGTAATTGGTGGCCATCTGCAGCGCACAGGTTCCGCCCAACGACAGTCCACCGATCGCCCACGCACCCGGGTCCGGATCGACCTGAAGATGAGTCTTGGTCCAGGCGGGCACGTCCTCGGCGAGGTAGGTGGCGGCATGGCCGAGGCGGGAATCGACGCAGAGCGGGTTGCCCCAGGTCGACCCGGTCGCGTCCGCAACCACCACGACCGGACCGAGCCCATCGTGGTGGCGGGCGAAGTTGTCCATGGTGATGCCGAGCCTGCCCCCGGTGAGCCAGTCCCTCGGTTGGCCGGGCTGACCGGCCAACAGCACCAGGACCGGAAGCTGTGGTCGTGGATCGGTGAAATAGGCGGGGGGAAGATAAATTTGGGCGCGGCGAGCGTGGAAGCCGGAACGATCCCCGGGGATGATGGCTGCGGTCATCTTGCCTGACCGCGGCATGTCCGCCGGTGGAGTCCAGACCGATTCGAGGGGATGGCCCGAGATCGGCGAGAGTGTGGGCGGGGGAACCGCCTCGAAGTCGATGCGGCTCACATGCTCGAACCCGATGGTTGCGCCGACCGTGGGATACGCGGCGAAGAACAGATTGATCTGGACAGCGCCGGCCGCGACCACGGCGACCGCGGCCACCATCGACACCGCCACTGCCAGCACACGGCGCGTAGTGGCGAGAACGCGGGGGACCAGCAACGTCACCGCCCACAGTGCGAGGGCCGTCCACAGGTAGACGGTGGGGGGGATCGGGTCGGGAAGTGGACGCCACACCCGCTCCACCCAGAACCACAGACACCCGGTGAGAACCCCGGCCCCGGCGGCGGACAGCGGTATCGCCCGGTGACGGAACCACCTCGCCCGCCCGGTCAGCAACCAGATTCCTCCCACGGCCCCGATGGCGGTGACCACCAGCGGCGCCGGCCCCGACAACAACGACAGATCGGTCAACACGTGCACCCGCAGAACTCCTGATCTCTCACTATCACCGTTCTACTCGTTCCCTACCGACCGACCGGCCCCCACGCTGTGCATGGGACACCCTGCCCCCGGTGGAACCTGAAGATCGGACGGGGCCCACCGAGATGCCGCGGCGGGCACCGGAGGCCGCACCGTGACCGGGGTCCGGCGGGCAGCGACTGCGGCCGCCGCCCGCGACACCTTCGTACGGTGGTGCCATGTAGGCCCAGTGGTGCCATGTATGCCGCCCCGCCGAGCGCCGACTCGCCCACCGCGTCGGCGTCCGTGGAAGGGCTCCGGCGGTGAGCGTGTCCGGGTAGCCTGCCCGCGAAGGCTGCTGTTCGCCGTCGTGGTGCTCGCCCTGTTGGCCGGCTACCTGTGGGTGCAGCGTCTGCGGCACAGGCATGTGCTGCGGTTCACCAATCTCGCACTGCTCGACATGGTGGCCCCGGCGCGACCGAACGCCTCCCGGCACGCGCCGACCGCGCTGGTGCTGATCGGATTGCTAGTGCTGGCGGTGGTGATGGCGGGACGGTCCGCGGCGAAGAAGGTCCCACGCAACCGGGCGAGGTGATCTCGGTGATCGACGTGTCGCTGTCGATGCAGGCCACCGACGTGCAACCGACCCGGATCGCTGAGGCGCAGACCGGGGCCAAGGCGTTCGCCGACAGTCTCACCCCCGGCATCAACCTCGGGCTCGAGTCCTTCGCCGGTACCGCGACGATGCTGGTGTCCCCGGTACCCGATCACACCGCCACCACGAACGCTATCGATCACCTGCAGTTGGCAGAGCGGACCGCCACCGGGGAGGCGATCTTCACCGCGCTGCAGGCGATCGACACCCTGGCCGGGGTGCTCGGGGGCAGCGATCACCCACCCCCGGCCCGGATCGTGCTCGAGTCGGACGGGAAGCAAACCGTTCCCGCCGATCGCGACGATCCACGCGGCGCGTTCACCGCGGCCCGGGCGGCGAAGCAGAAGAACGTCCCGATCTCGGCGATCTCGTTCGGAACCCCACACGGCGCGGTCGACATCGAGTGGCAGCACATTCCCGTTCCGGTCGACGACCCCTCGCTGCACACGATCGCGGACCTGTCCGGCGGCGCGTTCTTCGCCGCGACCAGCGCCGACGAGGTGAAGGCCAGTTACGCAAGCCTGAAGGAGCAGATCGGATACGAAACCGTCCGCGCCGACGCGAGCCGGCCCTGGTTGGTCCTCGGATCGGTGACCATCGCACTCGGGGCCGGGACGGCGCTGGTGTTGACTCGGCGCCTGCCCTGAACGCGGACGCCTGATCCTTTCCGCAGCGGCGGTGGGACCGGGCCGGGGCGACGTCGTCTCCCCACGAACTCAGCCCCTTAACGTCGACCGAGCGATGCCGTGCATCCGAGGAGCTCGCCGCATTGTCGGTCTCACTCTTCTACCCACAGGATCGTGTTGGTCCGGCGCGTTCCGCGAGTACACGTGGGCGCAACGTGCGAGTACGGTGAGTAAACGTGGGCGTACGGTCCGTCGAGAATCGACGATCAGGAGCTGTAGGTTCCGGCGATCCGTGCGGTCCCTCCGCCTTCCGACCCGTTGGCGGCGACCTCGACGTCGTCGAGGTCCACAACCACATCCTCGACGAACCGCTCTCCCTGCACTTCTCGTCCGTCGGCGACAGCGTCACCCTGGCCACCACGATGCGCGCGGCGATCTCCGCCACCCACGTCACCTCCGGAACCTGACCATCCAGAGCAGATAGGAGCCGGATGGACACCCGCACCGGCGACCCGCGCAGCCCGAGACCAGCCCGGCTGCTGCCCGCACTCGTTATGGCATCGACCCTGATCGGCGCGTGTACCTCCGAGCCATCATCACCGGACGGTAGCCCGCTGCCACTGCACTCGGTCGCGGAAATCGCCCTCCCCGGCGATAATTCACGCTTCGACTACGAGAGTCTCGACCCCGAGCGGGGACTGCTGTTCATTGCACACCTCGGTGCCAGCGAGATCATCGAAGTCGACGTCCACACCCGGCAGGTCGTCCGAACGATCCCGAACCTGTCACAGGCGCACGGCGTCCTCGTCGTTCCCGAGCTGCGCCGGGTCTACGTCACCGCCACCGGCGACAACCGCCTGGTAATCCTCGACGAAGACACCGCCGCCGTGATCGGACAGGCCCCCACCGGTGACTACCCGGACGGGATCGCCTACGACCCGAAACGCGGCGTGGTGTGGACCACCAACGAGTCCGGTGGCTCGGAAACGGTCATCGACGCCGCCACCGCGCAGGTGCGCGGCACCGTGGACCTCGGCGACGACGTCGGGAACGTCGCCTACGACCCGGTCGCCGACCAGATTCTGGTCGCCGTGCAGAGCCGAGACGATCTGGCCGCCATCGACCCCGGAACACTCACAGTTACCCGCCGGATCCCGTTGCCCGGCTGCCGCCACGACCACGGCCTCGCCCTCGACCCTCAGGCGCGGCTCGCGTTCGTCGCCTGCGACGACAACGCCACCCTACTCACCGTCGACCTCACGAACTGGCAGACCGCCGGCACCGTCGGGGTCGGCACACGACCCGACGTCCTCGCCTACGACCAAGGCGCGCAACGCCTTTACGTCGCCGCCGAGAGCGGCACCGTCAGCGTGTTCGACCAGCAGGGCGGACACCTCACCGCAGTCGGGTCCGGGCACCTCGCCGACGGCGCACACGTCGTCGCGGTCGACCAGAATACCCACCACACCTACTACCCGGTGCCCACCGGAGCGGACGGCCATCCTGCCCTCCTCGAACGCGCACCCATTCCCTAGCCTCGGGACCGAGGTCGGCTGGGATAGGCGACGACCCGACCACGGATGACGACCGACCGATACAGGTTTGTTTCGTCGGAGACCGACACACCGACTCGTCCGTCACGGCGCAGATTGGTGACCTTCAGATTCTCGTGAGCGGAGACGATCGCCAGGCGATCACCCTCGACCGCGATCCACACGGGAGACATGCGGCGAGCCATCGGGCATCAGCGTCGCGACGTGCGCCATGTTCCGCGCCCTGAGCAGATCCCCGACCTCGTCGATCCTCTCACTGGTCCCTCGGCGACGGGGCAACAGCCGAGCTCGGCGCACCCCCGGGGTGCCACGCGAGCCCGGTGCCCCTAGTCTGCAACTCAATTCCGCTCACCCTCATGTGACGTCGCGGCCGAGAGCAGTCCCCGATCGAGCAACTGATGTGGATCAACGGGTACCGCTGGCAGCGCGTGGCGCACGGTACGGGAGGTTCTCACGGCCGCTCCCGGCGGACGCGGAGCTGCCATCTCCGGGGTCCGTGGACAGCCCCGGGTGCCCCCAGCAGAGGAGACTCGCAGCAGCACGGCCGCACTCTGGGATGACGCGCGGGCGATGCATGCGGGAGCGGGCCGGCCACCGCCGCCGCCGACGTTCCTCTCCACCAACACGGCGATCACGATCACCTCGCATCGCGTGCGGCCACAGCACTCCATGACCCCGCCGGTGTGTCGCGGCGCCGGACGCTCTAACCTGGCGGGTCCGAACACGCAAGAGCACGAGGAAAGAACAGTTATGGCCACCGACTACGACGCGCCGAGAATCGGCGAATCCGACGAAGACACCTCGCTCCAACAGCTGACCGCCAGTCGGAAAGATGCCCAGTCCCCCGTCGTGGACGTCGAGGACACCGACACCGCCGAATCCTTCGAGCTGCCCGGCGCCGACCTGTCCGGCGAAGAATTCACCGTCCGCGTCATCCCGAAACA
>SEEV01000473.1 GCA_004211695.1 Rhodococcus sp. (in: high G+C Gram-positive bacteria) | reverse complement strand
AGCGACTGATCCGGTTCATGCCGAAGGTCGTCATCTGCCTCGTCAACGGCTGGGCCGCCGGCGGCGGACACAGCCTGCACGTGGTGTGCGACCTGACGCTCGCCAGCCGCGAACACGCCCGATTCAAGCAGACCGACGCCGACGTCGGCAGCTTCGACGGCGGATACGGCAGCGCCTACCTCGCCAAGATGGTCGGCCAGAAGTTCGCCCGCGAGATCTTCTTCCTCGGTGAGACCTACACCGCCGAGGAGATGCACCAGATGGGTGCCGTCAACAAGGTCGTCGACCACGCCGAACTCGAGGACGTCGCGATCGACTGGGCCACCAAGATCAACGGCAAGTCCCCTCAGGCGCAGCGCATGCTCAAGTACGCGTTCAACCTGCAGGACGACGGTCTGGTCGGTCAGCAGCTGTTCGCCGGCGAGGCGACGCGCATGGCGTACATGACGGACGAGGCCGTCGAGGGCCGCGACTCCTTCCTGGAGAAGCGCGAACCCGACTGGAAGCCGTACCCCTGGTATTTCTGACGCGACCCGCATCCCGTACTTCTGAGCCTCGCCTAGGTGTACTCGACCCGCATGCGGTCGATGGTGCCGTTGTACGGGAACGGGGCCCGGTCGTAGTAGTCGAGCGACACGGGGAACCGGGGCAGGTGCCGACGTCGAGACAGTCGTTGGCTGTGAACAGCAACGGCACACTCACCGGCACCTGCCCCTCCCCGACGACACTGCCGTCGACGCGGAGGGTCACGTTCAGCGGGCCGCCGGGCCGCGCCTCCGCGAACTGCGTGACCACCTGCACCGTCCGGGCGCCCGGTGAAATCGGCACGGTCGAGCGAATCTTGGTGCGCATCAGGATGAACAGGTTGTACTCGTAGCAGAGATAGCCGTCGTCGACGAAACAGGTGAGGCCGCCCGCGTTGCTCCCCAGCGCGTAGAGGACGCCGCCCGGGTGCTCCGGCGCCGAGAGGTCGAGGGTGACGCGGTTGTTCCTGTTGCCCAGGGCGGGCGCGCAGAACTCCGGCATGCGGATCGTGTCGCCGGAGAACTCCCAGCTCGTGTACGGCGTCGAGATCCGCTGTTCGGGATGCAGCGCGATGACCCACAGTCCGCCGCCGGCGGGGAGCGCATTGCTCTTCGCGGCCTCGATCGCGAACAGTTCCCGCAGTTGCGCCAGTTTCTTCGGGTGCTGCTCGGCGAGGTCCCGGTTCTGGGTCCAGTCCTCGTCCAGGTTGTGGAGCTCCCATGCGTCGTCGTCCGGGCTCCAGTCGCGGATGCCGCCCGGGACACCCGCCGCCCACGGTGCGCGCGGCCCGAACGCGGACGCCATCCAGCCGTCGTGGTAGATCGCCCGGCTGCCCATGATCTCGAAGTACTGGGTCGGCTTTCCCCCCGTCGCGCCGGGTTCGACGAGCGTCTGCGCGAAACTGGCGCCGTCCAACGGGTCCTGCGGAACACCGTTCACCGTCCGCGGTGGTGTGACCCCGACAAGGTCGTAGAGGGTCGGCACCACGTCGTTGCAGTGCAGGAACTGCGTGCGCGGCGACGGGTCCGGTGTCACCTTCGCCGGCCACCGGACGATCATCGGGTTGCGGGTGCCACCGAGATGCGAGGCCAGCAGCTTCATCCCCTTGTACGGTGCACTGCCTGCCCACGCCCAGCCCGCGTGATACATGTTGTCGGTCTTCGGCGACCCCAGGACGTCGAGGCCACCGAGCTGCTCGAGCGCCGCGATGTGCTGCGCCGGTGTGGTCGAAATGCCGTTCTGCGCCAGCAGTTCGCTGATGGTGCCGTTCTGACCCTCCCCCGACGAGCCGTTGTCGCCCCAGATGTACAGGATCAGGGTGTCGTCCCGGTACCCCAGCCGGTCCAGCTCGTCGAACAGCCTGCCCACCTGCACGTCGCAGTGTTCGGCGTACCCGGCCGCCACCTCCATCAGCCTGCGCTGGAACGGTTTCTCGTCCTCGGGAATGTCGTCCCAGGCGGCCATTGTCGGGTCGCGGTCGGTCAGCTCCGCCTCGGGGGGGAATCCAGCCTTTCTCCTTCGCCCTCGCGAAGACCCGCTCCCGGTAGGCATCCCAGCCGTCGTCGAACTTCCCGGCGTACTTGTCGGCCCACGGCTTCATGATGTGGTGCGGTCCGTGCAGACAGCCGCTGGCCCAGTACATGAAGAACGGCTTGTCGGCGTCGAACGCCTTGTGCCTGCGAAGCCAGCCGATCGCGTCGTCCGCGAGGTCCTCGCTGAGGTGATAGCCCTGCGCCGGTGTCTTCGGGGGCAGCACCACCGTGGTGTTCCGCACCATATTCGGCTCGTACTGTGACGCCTCGCCGGCGAGGAAGCCGTAGAAGTACTCGAACCCGAGACCCGTCGGCCAGTTGTCGAACGGACCGGCGGCGGTGGTCTCCTCGGCGGGAGTGTTGTGCCATTTCCCGAATGCGGCGGTGCTGTAGCCGTAGTGGCGCAGCACCTCGGCTCCCGTCGCGCTGGACCTGGGGATGTGGCCGGAGTAGCCGTCCCAGTCGTTGGCCAGCTCGGCGATCTGCCCGTTGCCGACGCGGTGGTGATTGCGGCCGGTCAGCAGCGACGCCCGCGTCGGCGAACACATTGCGGTCGTATGGAATCGGTTGTATCCGATGCCGTCCTGCAACATCGCGTCGAGCGTCGGGGCGTTCACCTCACCGCCGAGACCGCTCGGCAGACCCGGCCCGGCGTCGTCGATGAGGACGATCAGAATGTTCGGGGCGTCGTCGTGAAGCCGATTCTGCTTCGGACGGGGGCTGTACACGGACTCCTGCATGGTCCGGCCCGCGACGCTGCCCGACGGTGTCGGCGGGAACGGCAACGATTCCCCACCCGGTATCGGCTCGGCTTCGACACTCGAACTCATGTCCCGGTCCCCCTCGTCGTCCGACGCTGTCGTTCCAGTCCACCGGTCGGCCGCGGGCGAGTAGACCCCCGGAGGCCGAAATACGCGCGCTGATTCGTCGCCTCGGCAGGAGTGGGGGCGCGGCGTCGGCGATTCGGGCACACTGACCCACATGAGCATCGACCGCGAGCTCCCCGCACCGGAACACCGCCGTCCGCCCGGAGTCAGTGACGCCACCGTCGCCGCGCTCGGCAAGTTGTCCGAAGCGCTCGAAACGGTCGAGCGGGCCCGGGGGCACCTCTACTCGTTCCATCAGCTGATCGGACACGCCGACCTTCAGCTCGGCGAGGCCGTCGACGCGCTGCGGGACGCCGGTCACGCGGACGTCGCGGATCGGGTGCAGTCCGAGCTGGTGGGTCGCAACGTCGTCGAGGGCCGGTGGACGTTCCAGCTCGTCGAGGAGTTCGACGACCACTACTGGACGCCGCTGCGCGAGCACGAACGTGGCGCACGTCACGAACTGGTGGACGGTCGGCGGCACCTGTTCGAGGCGGAGATGAAGGAAGATCGACGCACACACGGCCGCACGGGGCACGAGGCCCGGCCCGGCGAAGGAGGGTGACGGGTGGAAATCCTCAGCAGCAGGACCATTCTGCGGCCACGCGACTACCCGACGACGCTGAGCTTCTACCGCGACATCCTCGGGCTCGCCACCGCCCGCGAATACCCCGGGGGCACGGTGTTCTTCGCCGGTCAGGGCCTGATCGAGATCGCCGCGCACGGCGGCACCGGCCGGTCGTCCTCCTTCGACGGCGAGCTCGTAGTTCTCCTGGTGGTGGTCGTCACCGCCCTCGCTTTCGATTTCACGAACGGCTTTCACGACACCGGCAATGCAATGGCCACCTCGATCGCGACGGGAGCTCTGCGACCCAAAGCCGCTGTCGCGCTCTCCGCGTCGTTGAATCTGGTCGGCGCCTTCCTGTCCGTGGAGGTTGCGGCGACAGTCGCGAAGGGCGTGGTGAACCTGGGCGAAGTGGGCGGCGAGGATCTGCTGCTCATCGTGTTCGCGGGCCTGGTCGGCGGCATCATCTGGAATCTGGCGACGTGGCTGCTCGGCCTGCCGTCGAGTTCGTCCCACGCACTGTTCGGCGGTCTGATCGGTGCGGCCATCGCGTCCATCGGCATGAGCGGTGTCGAGTGGGGTGGTGTGCTCAGCAAGGTTGTCGTCCCCGCCGTGCTGGCCCCCGTGGTCGCGGCGCTGGTTGCCACCGCGGGCACCAAGCTGGTCTACCGGATCACGTCGACGGTGCCGGAGGGCACCAAGGAGCACGGTTTCCGCCTCGGCCAGGTCGGCTCCGCGTCCCTCGTGTCGCTGGCCCACGGAACCAACGACGCCCAGAAGACGATGGGCGTGATCTTCCTCGCACTGGTCGCGCACGGAAGCCTGTCCGCCGACGACGAGATGCCGTTCTGGGTCAAGCTGAGTTGCGCCGTCGCGATTGCGCTCGGCACCTACCTCGGCGGCTGGCGCATCATCCGCACACTCGGCAAGGGACTCGTGGAGATCGCGGCCCCCCAGGGCATGGCCGCGGAGTCCTCGTCCGCCGCCATCATCCTCACGTCCAGCCACCTCGGACTGCCGTTGTCCACCACGCACGTCGCGACCGGATCCATCCTCGGCACCGGACTCGGACGCAAGGGCGCGGAGGTCCGCTGGGGCATCGCCGGGCGCATGGCCGTCGCGTGGCTGGTCACCCTACCGTCGGCGGCGATCGTCGGCGCCGTGTGCTGGGTCATCGCCCACCTGATCGGCGGTCTGCCAGGGGTTCTCGTCGTGTTCGCCGCCCTGATCGTGCTCGCCGGATTCATGTACCTGCGCTCCCGTCTGCAGCCGGTGACGTCCGGCAACGTCAACGCGGAGTGGGAGTCGGGCGAACCCGAGGCTGCAGCCGACACGACCGACCGTCCCGAACCGGGCGTGGCGGAGACCGCGGACTCCGCCGGTCCCGCCGCGAATCGCTGAGAGGGCCGCTCATGACACTCTTGACCACCACCATTCACTCGCTCTGGCAGGTCATCCTCGTCGGTCTGTTGTTCGGTGCCGGACTACCCGCGATCTTCGCGCTCGGACTCCGGTCGCTCGGCCGCGCGGACACCGCCGACGGAGTCTCGCAGCCGACGGTCGCCGGCCGGATCGGCGCGTGGGCCTGCTTCGCCGTCGTGCTGATCGCGATCATCACTGGGATACTTCTGTTGATGCAGGACTTCCTGGCCAGCAGCTTCGGTATCCACATCTTCTGAGCGGCGACCCCGGGTCCCCGTTCCATCGACGAAAGAGGCAGAACGCGTGCCCACTAGCTCACTTCGCTCCGTGCTCGACTGGCTCCGCGCCGGGTACCCAGAGGGAATCCCGGCGAAGGACCATTTCGCATTGCTGGCCGTTCTGCGTCGTCGCCTCACCGACGAGGAAATCGAACAGGTCGTCGCGCTGTCCATCGAGACCGCCCACGAGACACCTGAGCGCCACGTCGACTACGACGACATCCGCCGCCTCATCAGCGAGATCACCCACGAGGAACCGTCCGAGGAGGACATCGCGCGGGTGACGGAGACCCTCGAGGCCGGAGGGTGGCCGGTCGGGACCGACGCCGAATGCGGCGAAGGCTCCGGCGACGCGGAAGAAACACCCGACGCAGGCTAGCCATGAGCCTCCCACCGTTTCTCTCCTCCATCATCGGCTGGCTGCGTGCCGGCTACCCGAACGGCGTGCCCGAGCAGGACTACATTCCGTTGTTCGCGCTGCTCACCCGACGGTTGTCGGAAGACGAGGTGGACGCCGTCGCCGACGCCCTCGTCGAGGAGGGTGACATTCCCATCGAGAAGACCGACATCCAGGTGCTCATCACCAAGGTCACCGACGAGTTGCCGCTGGAATCGGACGTCGACCGGGTGCTCAGCAACCTCGCCGCGGGCGGTTGGCCGCTTGCCGGGCCCGCCCAGTGAACGCACTGGAGGTCCTGCCCGTCCCGTCGGGAGTCGGGGTTCTCTGCATCCTGCCGCAGCTGTCCGCGGTACTCGACGGAACCGCCCCGGCAGCGCTTCCGGTGCCCGCCGCGGACGAGCGGGAGACCCGCCGACTGACGGACGCGCTGCGCCCAGGCGACCCCATCGACGACGGCGTCGCACTCGTCGTCGCGACGTCCGGCACGACGGGTGTGCCGAAGGGTGCCATGCTCACCGCGGCCGCACTCCGCGCCAGCGGCGACGCGACGCATGCCCGGCTCGGCGGTCCGGGCTCCTGGCTGCTGACCCTGCCCGCCCACCACATCGCGGGCATGCAGGTGTTGCTGCGCAGCGTCCTCGCCGGCACCGAGCCCGTGGTCGTCGACGTGACCGGCGGCTTCGACCCCGGCACGCTGCCCGCCGCCGTGGAGTCGATGAGCGGACCCCGCCGGTACACCTCGCTCGTCCCGACGCAGCTGGTGAAGGCCCTCGACCACCCCGACGCGGTGGCGGCACTGGCCGCACTCGACGCCGTCCTCCTCGGCGGCGCCGCCACCCCCGCGCCGGTCCTGCGACGCGCCGTCGACGCCGGCATCACCGTCGTCCGTACGTATGGAATGAGCGAGACCTGCGGTGGGTGCGTGTACGACGGCGTGCCCCTCGACGGCGCCCGGGTGCGCCTCGACGGCGACGGCCGCGTCCTCCTCGGCGGACCCATGCTCGCCACCGGCTACCGCGGACTCTCCGACCATCCCGCGTTCGCCGAACCCGGCTGGTTCCGCACCGACGATGCCGGCGCCCTCACCCACGGCGTCCTCAGCATCACCGGCAGACTCGACGAAGCCATCTCCACCGGCGGCCTCACCGTCGTCCCGCAGGTGGTCGAGGCGGCTCTCGTCGCCCACCCGGCGGTCCGGGAATGCGCGGTGATCGGCCTCCCCGACGAACGGCTCGGACGCCGCGTCACCGCCGTCGTCGTCACCGAACCCGGCACCGCACCGACACTCGCCGAACTCCGCTCCTTCGTCGAACGCACCCTCGACCCCACCGCCGCACCCCGCGAACTGCACCTCGTCGACACCCTCCCCCTCCGCGGTCCCGGCAAGGTCGACCGGCGTGCGCTCGAATCGCGGTTCGGGTAGCGGTCCCCGAGTTTGCGGAGACATTGGTCAGACGCGCCCGCAATTTCCGCGCATCTGACCAATGTCCACGCGGATGCTGTTGTCCACAGCCCGCCCCTTATCCACAGGCCCGCCAAAAGCCCAGGTGAGCGCATCATCCGCGTGCGAGGCGTGAGGCACGATGTTCGCCATGACCGACGACGTGATCTTCCGACGCCGAGCCTTGGCCGACGGCGTCACCGATTCCGAGATCCGGCACGCACGAGATTCCGGACGTCTGGTGCGAGTCGCGGCGGGCGCGTACGTCTCCGACGAGCACTTCGCCGGACTCGATGCGCCTGCGCTGCACCGAGTCCGCATTGCGGCGGCCCTGCAGTCGCGCCCACCCGGTGTCGTGGTGAGCCACACCTCGGCGGCACTGCTACACGGCATGGATCTCGGCGACGTTTCGCTCGAACGAGTGCATCTGACGCGGAACCACGCCTCCGGTGGCGGACGAACGTCGGGGGTACACGTTCACGCCACACCATTCGACGCTGCGGACGTCGTCACCCTGGATGGACTGCCGGTCACCTCCCCCGCCCGGACTGTGGTGGACACGGCGCGCATCTCGACGTTCGATCAGGCCGTCGTCGTCGGTGACTCGGCACTGCACCGTCGACTCGTCACTGTCGAGGAGATCCTGGACGCGGTCGGGCGGGCAGGACCGCGTAAGGGCATCGCGACGGCGCGGCGGGCAGCAGGTTTCCTCGACGGTCGCAGCGAGAGCCCGGGAGAGTCGTTGAGCCGCATCCGCATCCGCCACCACGACCTGCCGTCCCCCGAACTCCAGCACGTGCTGCGCGACGGCACCGGCGCCTTTCTCGGCCGGGTCGACTTCTTCTGGGCGGGCAGCGGCGTGGTCGGAGAGTTCGACGGCATGGGGAAATACGGCGTCGACGGTGGCCAGGCGGCAGTCGCCGTCCACCGGGAGAAACTCCGGGAGGACGCGATCCGCGGCGCCGGGTACGAGGTCATCCGGTGGACGTGGCGGGACCTTTTCGACTTCGCCGTCGTCAAGGCACAGCTCGACAGGGCGTGCGCCCGCGCGGGGCACCGCCGGTGACGGACGCTTGCAGGGACATTGGCCAGGCGCGACCGCAATAGCCCGTGAATCCGACCAATGTCTGTGAATCCGCTGGTGGAGGGCGTTCGCAAGACGGTGCAAGAGGCGTGCAAGGCCGCTGCAAGTGGCGGGCTGCATCGTCTACGGCATGAACCTCTCTGCAACTCCCCCAGCCATCGAGGCCGACGGGCTCGTGAAGCTCTTCGGCCGTCAGCGCGCCGTCGACGGCGTGAGCCTGTCCGTTCCGACCGGGTCGGTGTACGGAGTGCTCGGCCCG
>SEEV01000472.1 GCA_004211695.1 Rhodococcus sp. (in: high G+C Gram-positive bacteria) | reverse complement strand
TACCCAGCTGACCGCACCCGGAAGCCGCTCGGGTCCCAAGATGACCAGAGCCGCGACGAGGAGGACCATGAACTCGCCCCAACCAATGTTGCCGAACACGTGGTCAGCCTACTGTGCGGGGTGGCTCGGTGCCCAGGTGGCGAAGCGATCTCACAGCAACCTCTCGAGTCAGTCGGAGGCCGGGGTCACGTCGACATCCACGAGCCGGCCCTCCCGGATCAGCTGAACCCGGACGGGTTCGCCGATCTTCTGCAGGTTGACGGCGACGACCAGTTCGTCGGCGCTGGTGACCGTGCGGTCGCCGACCTTGACGATCACATCGTTCTCGACGACGCCCGCCCGCGCGGCCGGACTGTCCGAGCGGACGTTGGCCACCTGGGCGCCGCTGGTGTTGTCGTTGACGACGGTGCGGGCGTTCACGCCGATGTCCGGGTGATGCATCTGCCCGTCCCGGATGAGCGTCTGCGCGACCGTCGTGACATCGTCGATGGGAATCGCGAATCCGAGGCCGACCGAGCCACCCGACTCACTGAGCATCGCGGTGTTGATGCCGATCACCCGGCCCGTGTCGTCGACGAGCGCGCCGCCCGAGTTGCCGTGATTGATCGCGGCGTCCGTCTGGACGGCGTCGATGACGGCGTTGGTGTCGGAGCCCTCCCCGGACAGCCGCATCGGACGGTGCAGCGCGCTGACGATGCCGCGGGTGACGGTCTTGCTGAGTCCGAGCGGGGATCCGACGGCGACGACGTCCTCACCGACCTGCACGTCACCGGATTTGCCGAGTTCCGCGACCGTCAGGTTGTCGGCGGACACCTTGAGGACGGCCAGGTCGGTCTTGATGTCGCGGCCCACGATCTGCGCCTCGGCCTTGGTCCCGTCGGAGAAGATCACCTGGATCTTGCCGCCGTCGGGGGCGGTGGCCGCGGCGGAGATGACGTGGTTGTTGGTGACGATGTAGCCGGCGCCGTCGATGACGACACCCGAACCGGTGCTGCCCTGGTCGCCGACCGCCACCTGGATGGACACGACGGCGGGGAGGACGGCATCGGCGACCTGCGCGACGGGCGACTGCCCGAGGTCCTCTTCGTCGCCGCCCTGGACGAGGGTGACGCTCTGGCTGGTGAGCGAACTGCGATCCGCGGTGATCACGGCGGCGAGGAGCCCGCCGACCAGACCGATCGCGAGTGCTATCCCGCCGAGCGCGACGAGGGCCTTCGGCGCCACCTTGCCGCCGAACAGGACCTCGCGCGCGCTGAGTGCAGGCGCGGGCGGATGGGAGCGTTCCTCGGCGTGCAACGCTGGCGATCCGAGTTCGACCCCCGCCTCCGGGTCGCGCCAGGGGTCGGCGGGCGAGCCCCCGTCCACCTGCGCCGCGGGCTTCTCGTGCGGATCGCGCTGGATGGTGTCGGTCTCGCCTTCGGGACGGCCGAACGCCTCCGCGAGCACGGGGTCCGGTGCCCCGACCGTGCGGGGCTCGCTCTCACGCCGGGCACCCGGCGGAGCGAAGGGCCCGGTGACGCCGCCCGGCCTGCCGAACGCGCGACTGGACGCTGCGTCGATCTGCGGCCGGTAGACGGGCCTCGGATCGAGCCGCGGCGCATCGGCCGGGCGAAGCGCGCCCGACTCGTCCGCCGCAGGACCGTCGGGTGCCGACGTGTCGGAACCCGGAGTCTTGTAATCCGCCGTCACGCTGTCGTGTCCCCCTCGTGTGCGTCAGTCACGCGCCCCAGTATCACCGATGGCCCGCTGAACGCGGACACCGCCGTCGTCGGGCCGGATGCGCTCAACGGCGCCGGCGCCGGGACCAGATCCGGCTGGTGATCGAGTACTCGCTCGTGACCGGCGAATCCGCGGGGTGGGTGCCGAACGGGGGCTTGTCGGCGGGGTCGCCCTGGTTGCAGCTGGGGATCTGGCTCAGCAGACCGAGGAGGCCCGAGGGCATCGCGACGTCGCCGCTGCGGCGCAGCGCCCGCCGCGCCTGCTGCTGGGAATCCACCTCGAACGCGCAGTCGGCGCAGATCGACAGGTGGTGCGCGGCCCGAAGATAGGCGGACATGCGAAGTTCGCCGTCGACGTAGGCGGCGATGGCCTCACTCGCCAGGTGTTCGGTGGAGCCAAACTGGCGAGGTACACGCCCCTGCGTCATTCGTCCCTCCTGATAACTACCCGACGCCGATCTGATCGGAGTCAACCTTTCCGTTCACTGCCAGATGATCACGCAGCGCCTGCCTGCCGCGGTGGATGCGGCTACGCACGGTTCCGAGCTTCACACCCAGTGTGGCACCGATCTCCTCGTAGGACAGTCCTTCGATGTCACACAGCACGACCGCGGCGCGAAACTCCGGGGCGAGAGAGTCGAGCGCTGCCTGCAGATCGGCGTCCAGGCGGGCGTCGTGGTAGATCTCCTCGGGGTTCGGCCCGTCGGCCGGGACACGATCGTAGTCCTCCGGCAGCGCTTCCATGCGGATGCGGTTGCGACGGCGGACCATGTCGAGGAACAGGTTGGTCGTGATGCGGTGCAGCCAGCCCTCGAACGTGCCGGGCTGGTAATCGGACAGCGATCGGAAGACTCGGATGAACGTGTCCTGAGTGAGGTCCTCGGCGTCTTGCGCGTCGCCCGACAGCCGGTAGGCCAGTCGGTAGACTCGGTCGCCGTGCTCGCGGACGAGTTCGTCCCAGGAGGGCATGGCGGACTTCTCGCCTGTGGCATCGAACACAGCAGTGCCCGTCAGCTCGGCGTCCGACAGCTGCTCATCGCTGTTCTTCTCGTCTGGAGCCATCGTGTGGTTGCTCATCGAGTTAAGTGGATCCTCCTACTCAGGACCGCAGATCACTGGACGTGGTATAGGCGTCAACTCCCGGGAATCGGGATTTGTTCCCGGGTCACCGGATTTCCTCCGTCGTCGTGATCTCCCCGCCGGGCGGTCTTCGGATCTGGCGTTGGTCATACTCTTTCCCACCCCGATATGCGTGTGGTGTGAGCAAGCTGAGCTAATCCTGAGAATCGTTGCCGGGCGGGTCGCGGCATTGTTGTCGAGCGCGCCTCGCAGCGGCGATGACGAGACCCCGATAACCTCATGTGCGTGCAGACAAACGCCGAACGGATACTCACCCACGCAGAAGGGGCTGTCCGTGAAGACGAGGCCCTCGGTGCGGCCAGGGAGCGGGCGGACGACCTCGGTGCCGGGCCGGTACCTCCCGCGGTCGGTGCTGCTCTCGCCCTGTTTGCCCGCATGCTGGACGCCAAGACGGTCGTCGAGGTCGGAACCGGCGCCGGGGTGAGCAGTCTGTGGCTGCTCCGGGGCATGCGCGAGGACGGCGTCCTCACCACCATCGACAGTGAACCCGAGCACCAGCGGGCCGCCAAGCTGTCGTTCCGGACCAACGACATCGCGCCCGCCCGGACGCGGCTGATCAACGGCCGGGCGCTCGACGTCCTGCCGCGGCTCGCCGACGGGGCGTACGACCTGGTCTTCGTCGACAGCGCACCGGTCGATCACCCTCACTACGTGCGTGAGGGGGTCCGGCTGCTGCGCCCCGGCGGCGCCATCGTGCTGCACAACGCGCTGCACGGGGGTCGCGTCGTCGATCCGAGCCAGCGTGACGCCGCGACGGTCGCCGTCCGCGAGGCGGCGAAGGCGCTCGCGGAGGATGACAAGCTGATCCGGGTGTTCCTGCCGATCGGCGACGGCCTGCTCTGCGCGGCCAAGCTCTGAGACACCGTTTCCGCTAGATCCACACGCCCTTGCCGATGGCGACGACTCCGCCGTTGCTGACGGCGAAGCGTTGCTTGTCACGCTCGAGGTCGACGCCGATGATCTCGCCGTCGCCGACGACCACGTTCTTGTCGAGGATCGCGCGGCGCACGACGGCGCCCTTGCCGATGCGCACACCCGGCATCAGGACGCTGCCCTCCACGGTGGCGCCGCTGTCGACCATCACGTTGGAGCTGAGCACGGAGTTGCGGACGGTGGCCGCCGACAGGATGCACCCGGCGCCGACCACCGACTCCTGCGCGAGACCGCCCTGCACGAACTTGGCGGGTGCCAGGTTCTCCGTCTCGCCGCGAATCGGCCAGCGACGGTTGTAGAGGTTGAAGATCGGGTGGACCGACACGAGGTCCATGTGGGCGTCGTAGAACGCGTCGAGGGTCCCGACGTCGCGCCAGTAACCCCGGTCGCGGTCGGTGGCGCCGGGGACGATGTTGTCCTTGAAGTCGTACACGGACGCCTCACCCGCCTCGACGAGCGCGGGGATGATGTCGCCGCCCATGTCGTGGTCGGAGTCGGAGTTCTCGGAATCGGCACGGATGGCGTCGACGAGCACCTTCGTGGTGAACACGTAGTTACCCATCGAAGCGAACGTCATGTTGGGGTCGTCGGGGGTTCCCGGCGGATGCGCCGGCTTCTCCAGGAACTGGACGATGCGGCCGGACTCGTCGCTGTCGATACAGCCGAACGCGAAAGCCTCGCTGCGCGGCACCCGGATCCCGGCCACCGTCACTCCGGCGCCCGACTCGATGTGGTGCTGCACCATCTGTTCCGGGTCCATCCGGTACACGTGGTCGGCGCCGAAGACGACGATGTACTCGGGGTCCTCGTCGTAGACGAGGTTCAGCGACTGCAGGATCGCGTCCGCACTACCGGTGTACCAGCGCGGGCCCAGACGTTGCTGCGCGGGAACGGGAGTGATGTATTCACCCGCGAATCCGGA
>SEEV01000471.1 GCA_004211695.1 Rhodococcus sp. (in: high G+C Gram-positive bacteria) | reverse complement strand
AATTGACTGAGGAAGGATCCGGCAGTCATGTCCCGATTCATTGACCGCGTCGTGCTGCACGTCAGCGCCGGAAAAGGCGGCAATGGCTGCGCCTCCGTACACCGGGAGAAGTTCAAACCGCTCGGTGGCCCGGACGGCGGCAACGGCGGGCGTGGCGGTGACGTCGTACTCGAGGTGGACGGCAACGTCCACACCCTCCTCGACTTCCATTTCCATCCCCACGCGAAGGCCACCAACGGCAAGCAGGGGATGGGCAGCAACCGTGACGGCGCCCAGGGCGACGACCTGATCCTCAAGGTCCCCGACGGCACCGTCGTCCTCGACGAGGACGGCCGCATCCTCGCCGACCTCATCGGTGTCGGCACCCGCTTCGAGGCCGCCCAGGGTGGTCGCGGAGGGCTCGGCAACGCCGCCCTGTCCTCCAAGGCGCGCAAGGCGCCGGGCTTCGCCCTCCTCGGTGAGGACGGTGTGGAGCGGGAACTGGTCCTCGAACTGAAGTCGGTGGCCGATGTCGGGCTCGTCGGCTTCCCGTCGGCGGGCAAGTCCTCGCTCGTGTCGGTCCTCTCGGCTGCGAAGCCGAAGATCGCCGACTACCCGTTCACCACCCTCGTGCCGAACCTCGGTGTGGTCTCGAGCGGCGACACCACGTTCACGGTGGCCGATGTGCCCGGGCTGATCCCCGGCGCCAGCGACGGCCGCGGCCTGGGCCTGGACTTCCTGCGCCACCTCGAGCGGTGCGCCGTCCTGGCCCACGTCGTGGACTGCGCGACCCTCGACCCCGGCCGCGACCCGATCTCCGACATCGATGCGCTCGAGGCGGAACTCGCCGCGTACAAGGGCGCACTGTCCGGGGACACCGGGCTCGGTGACCTGGCGGACCGCCCCCGCATCGTGATCCTGAACAAGGCGGACGTGCCGGAGGCGGCCGAACTGGCCGAGATGGTGACCCCCGACCTCGAGGCCCGTGGGTGGCCGATCTTCACGATCTCGGCGGTCAGCCGAGAGGGGTTGCGCCCGTTGACGTTCGCGCTCGCGAAACTGGTCGCGGACTACCGTGAGGCGAACCCGAAGGCCGAACCGAAGCGTCAGGTGATCCGCCCCGTGATCGCCAACGAGAACAGCTTCAGCGTCGTCGCCGACCCCGAAATCCCGGGCGGGTTCATCGTCCGCGGCACCCGGCCGGAGCGCTGGGTGCGGCAGACGCAGTTCGACAACGACGAGGCCGTGGGCTACCTCGCCGACCGCCTCGCGCGGCTCGGTGTGGAAACCGAACTCGTCAAGCAGGGTGCGGAGCCGGGCGCGTCCGTCACGATCGGCAACGTGAGCTTCGACTGGGAGCCCCAGACACCTGCCGGCGTCGACCTCACCCGCACCGGGCGCGGCACCGACCCGCGTCTGGATCAGGTCGAGCGCATCGGCGCGACCGAACGCAAGCACGCATCCAGGGTCCGTCGCGGTCTCGAAGGCCTCGACCCCGAAGACCAGTGAGCGCCACCCGGCGCACGATCGCGTCGGCGGGCAGCATAGTCGTGAAGATCGGATCGTCGGCGCTGACCAGCCTGGTCGGCGGCCTCGACGTCGGTCGGCTCGACGCGCTGGCCGACGCGATCGAGGCACGGATGCGTGCCGGTTCCGACGTGGTCGTCGTGTCTTCCGGAGCCGTGGGAGCGGGTCTGGCCCCGCTGGGGCTGACCAAGCGGCCACGGGACCTGGCGACCAAGCAGGCCGCCGCGAGCGTGGGCCAGCTGGCCCTGGCCCACGCGTGGGGCACCTCGTTCGCGCGGTACGGGCGCACGGTCGGGCAGGTGCTCCTCACCGCCGACGACATCGCCCGCCGCGCGCAGCACCGCAACGCGCAACGCACGCTCGACCGGCTGCGCGCCCTGCACGCCGTCGCAATCGTCAACGAGAACGACACCGTCGCCACGGCGGAACTGCGCTTCGGGGACAACGACCGGCTCGCGGCGCTTGTCGCGCACCTGGTCGGCGCCGACGCACTGGTCCTGTTGTCGGACGTCGACGGGCTGTACGACGGCGACCCCCGCAAGGGCAACGCGACACTGATTCCCGAGGTGAACAGCCCCGAGGATCTCGACGGGGTGGTCGCGGGCTCGGGCGGCGCCCTCGGCACCGGCGGGATGGCGTCCAAGCTGTCGGCGGCGCGTCTCGCGGCCGATGCCGGCGTACCCGTGCTGCTCGCCGCCGCCTCCGACGCCGGCACCGCGTTGCGGGACGCAGGGGTGGGGACAGCGTTCGCGGCCCGGCCGTCCCGGTTGTCGGCGCGCAAGTTCTGGGTGCGTCACGCCGCCGACGAGCAGGGAATCCTGCACATCGACGAGGGTGCCGTCCGTGCCGTCGTCACCAAGCGCCGGTCGTTGCTGCCCGCCGGCATCACCGCGGTGTCGGGGCGGTTCTACGGCGGCGACGTCGTGTCACTCCTCGGCCCCGAGGAACGTCCCGTGGCCAGGGGAGTGGTGGCCTACGACTCGGCCGAGATAAACGACATCCTGGGCAAGTCGACCCAGGAACTGCCCGCCGAGATGCAGCGCCCCGTGGTCCACGCCGACGACCTGGTACCCCTCTAGCGGTTTAGCGCTGAGGCGGGCAGTGCGGAGGACGCGTCGAGCAATGCGGTGAGTGCCTCCGAGCAGCCGGCGTGGACGGTGAGCGTCGCGAACTCGTCGCCGCGCGTCGTCCCCCGGTTGACGATGGCGATGGGGATGCCGCGTTTCGCGGCGCGCCGGACGAACCGCAGTCCCGACATGACGGTGAGCGACGAACCGGCGACGAGCAGTGCCTCGGCCTCGTCCACCACGTCGTAGGCGGCCGCGACCCTCGGTTTGGGCACGGATTCGCCGAAGTACACGATGTCGGGTTTGAGCAGTCCACCGCAGGCCGCGCAGTCGACCATGCGGAAGTGCTCGGTGCTGGTGATCACCGCGTCGGCGTCCGGGGCGATCTCCACTCCCTGTGCGGCAGCGACGGTTTCGGCGAAACCGGGGTTCGCGCGCTCGAGCCGGTCGGCGAGCGTCGCCCGCGAGATCAGGGCGTCACAGTCGAGGCACCGGACCTGGGCGTAGGTGCCGTGCAGGTCGATCACCCGGCGACTGCCGGCCTTCGTGTGCAGGAGGTCGACGTTCTGCGTGATGACCGCTCCCGCGACGCCGGCCCGTTCCAGGCCCGCCAGGGCGCGGTGGCCGGTGTTCGGGCCCGCGGCGTCCATATGCCGCCACCCGATGTGGTTCCGCGCCCAGTAGTGGCGGCGGAAATCGGGGTCACCGGTGAACTGCTGGAAGGTCATGGGATTGCGCGGTGGCGAATCCGGACCCCGGTAGTCGGGGATGCCGGAGTCGGTCGAGATGCCGGCGCCGGTGAGCACACACAGTCGCCGGCCGCCGAGTACGTCGATCAGTTGGTCGAACACGCATTCCAGGATAGCGAAAGCTCAGTATCCGACGACAGGATCGATCAGCGCGGTGAGATTCTCGCCGGCGACGAAGCGGGTGACGTTCAGCGCCACGTGCTCGGCGAACGCCGGTGGACGGACCGACGGCGGGTTGGAATCGTGCGGCGTGATGATCACGTTGGGCAGGTTCCACAACGGATGGCCGTCGGGAAGCGGCTCCGGATCGGTGACGTCCAGCCCCGCCCCGCCGATGGTGTTGTCCCGCAGCGCTTTCACCAAAGCATTGGTGTGAATGAGGGATCCGCGTGCCACGTTGATCACCCACGCGGTCGGTTTCATCTGGGCGAACTCCGCCGCCCCCACGAGATGGTGCGTGGCGTCGGTGGCCGGCGCCCCGATCACGAAGTGATCCGCCCGGGCCCACACCTCGCCGAGACGGGTGGTGGGAAGCGTTTCGATCGCGCCCGGGACGGGGCTGCCGGAACGGTTGACCGCGATGACGTCCGCCCCGACACCCGCGAGCATCGGGATCAGGGCCCGGCCGATGCCGCCGGCACCCACGATCGCGACGGTGGTGCCGCGCAGGGTCCCGATCTTCGGGTAGAACTCCTGCTGTCGCCACGTCTTCGCCTCGAGGTGTTCGGGCAGAGCCCGCACCCCGGCCAGCAGCAGAGTCAGTGCGTGCTCGGCGACGGTGGCGGCGAAGGCCCCTGCCGCCGACGTCCACCGGACCGCGGTGTCGGGCCTGATCACCTTCGCGGCGAACCACTCCTCGACACCCGCGGAGTTCAGCTGCACCCAGCGGATGTTCTCGGGCAGCGGATCCGGGAACCCGATCGGGTCCGCGGTCCAGACCAGGGCGTCGGCGGACTCGAGGGGCGCCACACGGGCACCGCCCCGGCGCACCGCGTCCTCGAGGAGCGGGTCCGGGGCGGGTCCGATGGCTATTGCTGGAACAGCGTCGTCGGCCATGTGGTCGAACTTACGCGGGAACCTCGACCAACGGGTAGACACCGTTCTCGTCGTGGACCTCACGCCCGGTGACGGGCGGGTTGAACACGCACAGCATGCGCATCTCGGTGTCGGGCTCCACGCGGTGACGCTCGTGACCGTTGAGCAGGTACATCGAACCGGGGCCGAGCTCGTAGACCTTGTCGTTGTCGAGGTCGATCAACTTGCCGGTTCCCTCGACGAGCCAGACGGCTTCGACGTGGTTGGCGTAGTGGAACTCGTTGACCGAGCCCGCTTTGATCGTGGTCTCGTGGAACGAGAAGCCCACTTTGTCGCCGCCGAGGATGATGCGCTTGCTGCGCCAGTTTCCGTC
>SEEV01000470.1 GCA_004211695.1 Rhodococcus sp. (in: high G+C Gram-positive bacteria) | reverse complement strand
GGTTGGCCGAGATCAAGGGAAAGTACGATCCGGACAACATTTTTCACCGTAACGCCAACATCGAACCCGACGTGGCTCACGCCTGATCGAAGGCCCACCGCGGCACCCATCCACCGATCATGCGAGGCCACACCTGACTCGGCTCAGTCAACGCAGCAGTGGGCGCACGCCAACTGGTGCGCCGCTTCGCCACTTGGGAAGTCTTGCCGCGGCTACGGGCCCGCGCGGAGAAGCCGATCACCGTCGCCAGCCGCCGAGGCTTCAGCGACCAGGTCAAACACGCAACCCAGTTTCTCGGCTGGCTCGCCGAACGCGACCTCACCCTGTCGGACTGCGGTCGGGCTGACATCGACGCATGGCATGTCGAGCGCAACAGTCACGCACGCGCCCGCCTGTGCTCATTTCTGCTGTGATGCACGACCAACAACTCACCCGACGTTTTCGCTTGCCAGCCAAGGTGATTCGCTCCGCGGCGCCGATACCGCAGAACGATCGCTTCGAACCGCTCGGCCACTTGCTGATCGAGCACGATCCGCCTCTGCGTTCCCGGGTCGGGCCGTGATCGTCCTGCTCTACGCTCAGCCGCTCAGTCGTGTCGTCCGCTCACCGTCGACGACGTGATCCACGACGATGACCAAGTCCTGCTCCGTTTGGGCGAACCACCGTTACCGGTTCCTGGTCCGGTCGCGGAAATGTTGCTCAGCTGGATCGACCCGTGGACCAACATGCTACGTCGCAGGGCCTCGACTGCGGTCACCGTGGGGTGGACACCACCAACTCGCGACAGTTGATTACGCGAGCCCACCAGTATCAACCCCCATCTCTCCGCCACGTCGTCCTGACCGGAAGCTGTAGGAGGCCGGGGGCAGTCATAGCACACAGGCTGGCATCCAGGGCCGACAGTTGCAGGCCTTTCCGGATCTGGCTTCCGTTTTGACCATGGTCATACCGGAAATGTCCAGCTGGGAGCGCATGTCCCATCAGGGTGTCAGGAGTCGCGGAGAGCCCGAGCGCTCGACGTGCGCCCCCGCTTCGCCGACATGGCCGCTCGTCGTTCCGCGCTATGGCAGCAGGACCAAGGCGCTCGAAATGGTTCACCGAGTAGCCATCGCGACGGAGAAAGAGATTCCCTACAACGGGACGCAGTTCGGCGCCGGGATCAGTAGAATCTTCTACGGGACGCTCCCGTCTCCCCAAGCAGGCGCGATCACCACGACACAATTCTTGATAGTGACTTCGGCACAAGGTCAGTTGGCGTGCACAGAGGAGGTGACGTGGTCAAGCCCATCGAGAACGACGTCGGTTCGCTACCGCTGGCGCCCCGGAATCCGCTGCCGTTCAGGCAGCGGATGAATGCAATCAGGGAATACCACACCGGACAGGAATTGTTGCGCGAGACCGGCGGGCCCGTTACCAGGGTGACTCTCGGCCCGAAGTGGTTGAGCGCACCGATTGTTTGGGTCACGTCACCAAGAGGGGCGCACGATGTCCTGGGACGCAAAGACACGTCGTGCGACAGAACCCTCGTTCATCGGGAAATGCGACACTTGATGGGCGATAACCTCGCCGACCTCCCAAACGAGCCCTGGCTTCCGCGCAAGCGGACATTGCAACCGCTGTTCACCAAGCAGCGCGTCCGCACCTTCGGCGGTCACATGTCCCAGGCCGCGGCAATGGTCGCCGACGGGTGGGGCGACAGCACGGAAGTCGACCTGGACGCCGAGTGCCGCCGGCTGACCATGCGGGCTCTGGGCCGCTCGGTTCTCGGAACGGACCTCGATGAACGCGCCGACGCGCTCGCCGAGCCGCTACGTATCGCCCTGGCGCATATCGCGGACCGTGGCATGCGACCGGTACGCGCGCCGCGGTGGCTCCCCACCCCTGCGCGCCGCCGAGCATGCGCCGCAGACGCGACCATGCACCGGCTCGCGAACGACATCCTTCAGGCTTGCCGCGCCGACCCGACCCGCGACGCACCGCTCGTTCATGCGTTGATCGGGGCCACGGACCCGGCGACCGGGCGCGCGCTGTCCGACCAGGACATCGGCAACGATCTGATCGCATTCGCGGCGGCCGGCTACGACACCACGGCTACGACCCTCGCCTTCGCGTTGTGGGCGCTGGGGCACCATCGTGATCTGCAGGACAAGATCGCCGAGGAAGCCGCCGGCATCGGTGATCGCGAACTGACGCACGCCGACGTTCCCCGGCTTGAATACACCGTACAGGTGCTGCACGAGGCGCTACGGCTGTGCCCACCGGTCTCGGTGGCCGGGCGAACGGCCATGCGGGACATCGAGGTCGACGGCTACCGGGTCGAGGCAGGCAGCATGGTGTTGATCGGGATATATGCCATGCACCGTGATCCGGCGCTCTGGGAGAACCCTCTGGACTTTGATCCAGGCCGGTTCACCACGGAAAACTCCAACGGCCGCAACCGATGGCAATACCTCCCGTTCGGCGGCGGGCCACGGTCATGCATCGGCGACCATTTCGCGATGCTGGAAGCGACGCTCGCGCTCGGCACCATCATCCGAACGACCGAAATCCGTTCCCTAGACGACGACTTCCCACTTGCGGTGCCATTCACCACGGTCGCCGCGGCGCCAATCCCGGCCCATGTGTGCGCGCGGAACTGATGCCGAAGCCTCCAGCCTGCCCGCATTACGCATGGTAGCCGTGAAGGAGTCACGCGCTGGCTGACCCGCCAACTGCCGGTGTCTAACCTGTCTTGGCCGCGCCGTAGTCGACAGTCAAGCCGCGTCGTGCACTCGCCCGTCGACCGAGCTCGCGTCAGAAGACCTACTCAACATGGCGAAACAATGACTGCGACCGTCAGCTACTGCTCACAATAGAAACCAGGTAGACGCAGGCACAGTCAAGGACGCAAGGAGCGACGTTCCCCGGATGTGGCCGTATAGCGAACGCCGAGAGGGACTCTCGACAGCGGAGAAGGTGTACAGCCGGCCTTATTCATACTGGGGCTGTTCACCGCGGTGAACAGCCCCAGTATGAGTCCTGTATCAGTGTCGATCGGTGAGCGCCTGGATGAGTGTTCGCAGTCCGTCGGCGTCGAGTAGTCAACCGCGGGTTGCAGAGGGGTGCCCGGGCGCATCGACCTTCTTCGTCCACCCCCGATCGTTTCCGGTTCCTCCTCTTAGACGCCCGGGGCCGACCCGTGGGCGGCCATCAACCACTGTCTACGGCGTTCGAGCTACGAAATCGAAAACGGCTGCCGGTACTAGGTGGTCAACAGACAGAGGAAAGAAGGGCGAGGCATATTGCGACTCACGTGCAGGCAAGCAGATCTCATCAACACCGCCAAGACCGTTGCAGGTTTCCGCACTCATAGTGACGTAGACGATATTCGTGTGCTCGCCCATGCTGAGGGGACGCATTGGTGACGAAACCGGCGCAACGAACTTCTTGCCCACGAACGGTCCCGAGGGCACGTCGAAAGGGCCTCGCAGCGAATCTGGCCCCGCTGTCACCGTGAACTCCTGCGGCGTTCCGGCGTCGATAACCCATCGCGCCGAGACGAAGTTCTGGCTGAAGGCCGCGATACCGGCATCCGTAGCGACCCAGGGCGGCACCGCCCGGACCCAGCGCTCTCCCGCAAGGGCTTCTAGACATCCCGGAGGGCCAATGATCCGTTCGTCGACGCCGTAGCGTAGGTTCAGGCTGTTATCGGGTGGGGGAAACAGGTTGCTGAGGCAGGCAGGGTCGGGGGGTGGCGCCGCTGCTGCGGGCCCGGTGACGATGCTCATACCGAGCATTGCGGTGAGCACTACGATCTGTCTTGATCGACGAAGCACGTTATGCATGACTGGACTCCCTAAGCCTCGAAACACCGATTCGCATGAGTGCCTGAGGGTGTCATAACGGCGAAATGCCCTGTCGTAGTGGAAGAATAAGACTTCTCTAGGGTCAGATTCAGCCACACCGAAGGGCATTTCGTAGATGCAACTATCTCACACCCGACCCGTCGCGGCGGCCAGGTTCGACGACCCCAATCTGATGTCGACCGCGGGACTGGTCCCGGTGATGGCATTGGCGCAGGCCAGCGGCCTGCTCACCCTCGCCGATCAGCAGCCGAGCGTGCCGACCGACAAGGGCGCCAACCCCGGCCGCAAGATCGGGTCCCTGGTCGGTGGGATGGTCGCCGGCGCCGACAGCATCACCGACCTGGCGATCCTGCGGCACGGGGCGATGGGAACGATCTTCGATCGACCCTACGCACCGTCGACCCTGGGATCGTTCCTTCGCCAGTTCACCTTCGGACACGTCCGGCAACTCGACGCCGTCGCCTCGCGGTTCCTGAGCAACCTCGCCGAGAAAACCCCGCTGGTCACCGGCATCGACACCGGGAGAATCCTGGTCGATATCGACGATACGATCATCGAGGTCCACGGCCACGGCAAACAGGGGTCCGGATACGGGTACTCCGGTGTGCGCGGGCTGAACGCACTGCTCGCCACCGTCACCACCGAGACCGCTGCGCCGGTGATCCTCACCCAACGCCTGCGCCGAGGAGCCTGCGGCTCCGCACGCGGGGCCGCCCGGATGGTCGCCGACGCCCTGACCACCGTCGACCGGCTGCGCACCCACGCCGGCGGACCCAGCGGCAACGGCGCGCCGAAGGTTCTGGTCCGCGGCGACTCCGCCTTCTACGGCCATCCCACCATCGGTGCCACGCTCCGCGCCGGCGCCGATGTCTCGGTGACCGTGCGCCTGACCTCC
>SEEV01000469.1 GCA_004211695.1 Rhodococcus sp. (in: high G+C Gram-positive bacteria) | reverse complement strand
TCTTTGCACTCGTCCGTCGAGGCCTTCACCTCGTCGAAGCGCGGGTCCGAGAAGGACAGAGACATCGAGCCCGAGAAATCCTCGATCGGGGAAAGCTCCGCGAGAATGTCCTCGAGACCTCCGGAGATTGCGCTGTCGCCACGAGCGGCGGCACGTTCGCGCCAGCTCTGCGCACCGATCAACCACTCGAACGAATCGGTTTGTACATCAAGAAGCCCGGGGACTTCGAGGGGTTCGCGAATCTTCGCGAAAGAAACCCTCTTCGGGGCTCCGGGGATTCCGGAAACTGCCTTGGTCTGGCTAGAGACTGCCAAGATGCGTCCTTCCAGCACCTCACGCGGGCCGCTCTGTGCTGTTGCGACCGCCGCTGTATCTGCTTCGAATTTCGCTGGTTACGACCCGAACGAAACTCGCCACAGTTGCTGAGGAGTGAAGCACTTCGCAGCGGTGCGGACGAGAGGTGGACAGGAGGCAGCCAGCGCAACGTCCAAAAGTACACCCAAACTCAGTAGATGTCGAGTCGGGCACCCGAAACAGCACCCAGCCGGGCGCTCGGCCACGCGTCACTGCGCATGTTCACGCATCAGAGTGACGCGTGATCACCCCGGCGTCAAGAGTTAGGGGGCGTGTCGCGCCGTTTCGGCAGGCCCGCGGAGCGTTTCCGGCACCCCTTCCCACCCGCTCGCGGGCGGTGAACAATATGCGCACGCGATCGCCGTCGATTCTCGAGGGAAGCAGAGCCGTGACGCGCTGGAGTTCGTTCGTCGTTGCCCGCCCGAAGCTGGTCGTCGCCGCCACGGTTCTGCTGGTGCTGATCGGCGGGGCGTGGGGTTCGGGGGTGTTCGACCGGCTGAGCCTCGGCGGATACACCGATCCGGGCAGCGAGTCCGCAGGCGTCGAGCGACTGATCGAGGGGACGTTCGGCCGGCAGACCCCCGACCTGGCGGTGACCTACCGCGCACGTCCCGGTTCGACGATCGACGATCTCGGACCCGAGGTGGCCGCCCATCTCGCCCGGATCGACCCCGGAGTGCTCGCCAACACTCCCCTGTCGTACTGGTCCGCGCCGCCGCAGGCGAAGGAGTTCCTGCGGTCCACCGACGGCACCGAGGCACTGGTGGTGCTGTCGCTGAGCGGCGACGAGAACACTCGCATCTCCGCGTACCACGATCTCCAACGCTTGCTGGTCATCGACGGCACGGACGCAGAGTTCAGCGGCTTCAGCGCGGCCGCCAACGCCTACAACGAGGTGTCCGAGAGCGATCTGCTGCGAGCCGAGGCGGTGTCGTTCCCGATCCTGCTGCTGCTTCTGCTCGTCATCTTCGGCGGGCTGGTCGGGGCCGCCGTCCCGCTGTGCGTCGGCGGTCTCGCGATCCTCGGCGCCCTCGGCGCCCTGCGGGTGATCTCGTACTTCACCGAGGTCAGCGCATTCTCGGTGAACATCGCAAGCCTCGTCGGGCTGGGCATGTCCATCGACTACGGATTGTTCGTGGTGACCCGGTTCCGCGAGGAACTGCGGTCGGGCGCGCCCACCGACGATGCCGTTCGCACGACGCTCGCCACCGCGGGAAGGACCGTGGGGTTCTCCGCACTCCTCCTCGTGTGCGGTTTCGTGGGCATGCTCGTCTTTCCCCAGGCCATCGTCCGGTCCTTCGCCTACGGCGGGATGGCCGCCATCGGGATCGCCGCGGTGCTGTCGCTGTCGGCACTGCCCGCGGCGCTCGCACTGCTCGGGCCTCGCATCAACTCGCTGACGTGGCGACCGGGCGTGGTCGAGCGCGGCGAGGACCGGGCGCACCGGTTCTGGGGCGGCGTCGCCGCCCGCGTCATGCGGCGGCCCGTCGTGATCGCGACAGGCATCGTCGCGGGGCTGCTCGTGCTCGCCGCGCCCCTCGCAGGCGCCTCGCTGGGTGATCTCGATCACACCGGACTGCCCGCGGCGCACCCGCTCCGGCTCGCCGTCGACGATCTCGCCGCCGACTTCCCCCTCGCCAACAACGGCGCGACGCTGGTCCTGCAGGGCAGTGACGGCAAGGCCCCGTCACCGTCCGCCACAGCCGAGTTCTTCCGGGCGACTGCCGCGGTCGACGGCGTCCAGCGAGTGGTCCCGGTCGGCGCCACCGACACGTTCGTCGCCATCCGGGCCGTCTTCGACAACGCGGACCGGACGACGGGGGCCATGGCGACGGCGGCCGAGTTGCGCGACCTCCCGCCCCCGGCCGGCACCGAGAAGATGCTCGGCGGGTTGAACGCCCTGACCGCCGACGGACTGGACGCGATGGCCGCGCGACTGCCGTGGATGATCGGGATCATGGTGGCCGTCACCTTCGTCCTGATGCTCCTGGCGTTCCGGTCCGTGGTGCTGCCGCTGAAGGCGATCGCCATGGCCACCCTCAGCCTCGCGGCGTCCTTCGGTGTGCTCACGTGGATCTTCGAGGACGGTCACGGTGCCGAGTTTCTCGGCGTGACGCCGGGGCCGCTGCCCGCGACGATGGTCGTGCTGATCATCGCGGTGGTGTTCGGGCTCTCCACCGACTACGAGATCTTCCTCATGTCCCGGATGGTGGAGGCCCACGAGAACGGGGCGTCGACCGAGGAGGCCGTGCGCATCGGCACGGCGCACACGGGGCGCATCGTGACGGCGGCGGCCGCGCTGCTGATCGTCGTCACCGGCGCGTTCACGCTCTCGGAGCTGACGATGATGCGGTTCATCGGCCTCGGCATGATCGTCGCGCTGATCATCGACGCGACCGTCATCCGCATGATGCTGGTGCCCGCGTTGGTGAAGTTGATGGGCGAGGCCAACTGGTGGGCGCCGGGATTCCTGGCACGGAAGACGCCCACACGCGGTTCATCCGGGAACCCGAAACCGACACCGCAACAAGAGATTCCCGTTCAGTAGTGACACCGATTCACTGTCCGAGATCGGTTCCCTGTGCCGGCGAGGACGATTCAGCCATCACCCGCACACGGCGGGGCGAATCTCGTTCCGGATCAATACCTTCCGGGCTGCCGACTCAGCCCTCACTGTCGGAGATGTCGGAGAGCACCCATTTGCCGTCGATCTTCTCCATCTTGATCGACAGCGGGGTGGCGGCACTGCCCTGAGCGACTGCGTCACCGGTGGCGCTGACGTTCATGTGTGCGAGGAGTTCGGCGCGGTCGCCGTCGAGCACGGTGACCCCGATGTCCGTGACGGACGCCTGGGTTGCCGTCTTCGTCTGGATGGCTGCTTGTTTGGTGGTGTCCGCGGTCGAGTCGAACTCTGCGCGCTTGGCGTCGTTCAGGTAGCCGCGCGCCTTGTCGAAGTCCTGATCGATGGTCTCGTAGCTGTAGGTGTACAGGGTCTCGATCGCCTCGGTGCCCGCCTTCGTCACCTCGGCGGTTGCTCCTGCGTCGACCCAGGCGGTGTTGGTGATGTCGGCTCCGGGTTTGAACGCCGCGACCGCGGCGAACACTCCCAGGACCACCGCGACGGCGCCGAGGATCCCGACGAGTTTCCACGTGATGCGACCGGTCCCGCTGTCCGTCTCGGGCTCGGCGACCGCCGGAGGCTGCTGCTTGCTGATGCGCGGCTGAAGGTTGGGGACCTTGGCCTTTCCCGCCGACGCCGCCTTCGCGGTCGCTGCTACCGCGGTCGCCTCGGGCTCGGGTGTCGTCGCCTTCGCAGACTCCTCGACGGGTTCCGCCGTCGTCACCGGCTCCTTCTTCTCGACCGAGGTTTCCGATCGGGGCGGCTTCGGCGTGACCTGACGGGTCCCCGCCACGCGCGGACGCCTGCCCTTTGCAGCGCTGTCCGGCACGTTGTTACGGCGCTTGGGGGGCATAATTCACCACTTTCTCATTGCACGACGAGCTGTCGTCGACGTGGATACCGCGGCGGCGCGCCGCCGCGGCACATCAGGACTACTGGCCGCCGCTGTCGCCTTCGGGGGCCGGCGCCTGCTCGGCCGGCGCCTGCTCGGCGGGAGCCGGGGCGGGGGCCGGGGCTGCGCCGTTGGCAGGTACCGGACCGCTCTCGAGCGGAATACGTCCGCCCACCGGTTCGACCGACGAGGCCTTCCAGACCCCGTCCACGTCCTGGACGTCCATCCGCATCGTCACCTTGGCCTTGTCGAAGCGGTCCGGCCAGGTGGTGGTGACAGCCACGACGACCAGCGCCTTGGCGGTGCCGTCGTCGGTGTTCAGTTCGGTGAGCGTGCCCTGAATCAGTTCGGCCTTGCTCGCCGCCCCCGATTGACGCATCTGGTCGGTGAACCCGTCCATCGTCGCCTGGAGGTCCTGGTTCATCTTGTCGCCGGTGATGGACGACTTCATGTTCTCGAAGGATCCGTCGAGGTCCGCGGAATCGACCGAGTTGAGGTTGATCGCGGCTTGCTGGGCGCCGGTCAACGCGGAGTCGCGTGCGTCGGCGATCGGCTTGTCCACGAAGAGAGCACGCGCCCACCCGAAGCCAAACCATCCGGCTGCGACAACCGCGATCACCACCAGTGCGGTCACCGCAGCGAACGAGGCCTTCAGAGTTCTGTCCTTCCCCGGAGCCGGTTGTCCCGACTCCGGGGGCGTGGTAATTCGCGTCACACCAATACCCTACTGATTGTTTTCTTCTACTCGCCCTCGGTGAGGACCGAATGCTACTTGGGAGTAACCCCGAGGAGCGGCGCGAGCTGCGTTGCGATGGGATTCAAGTTGAGAGTGTCAGGCATGACCTTCGGCTTGAAATCCCACGGCTGGATCGTGTCC
>SEEV01000468.1 GCA_004211695.1 Rhodococcus sp. (in: high G+C Gram-positive bacteria) | reverse complement strand
AGGGGGTCACGGTCACCGTCACCGCCTCCCTCGGCGGCAAAACGTACGACAGCTTCTCCCTCGATGTCGTCGGCAGCCGCCGCACCCTCGTCGGCGAGATCGAACGCCGCCCGATCCCGCGGCTGGTCGACACCGACGATTTCCCACCCGAGACCAGCGTCCCGCTGTATCCGCTGGCGGATCAGATCGCGGACAAGATCTGCGCACTCTACGAGGTGCACGGCGTGGCGGGGGCGGCGTCGGGAAGGTTCCGTGATCTGGTGGATCTTCTGCTGGTCAGCATGTTCTTGCCCATCGATCTGGCATCTACCGTCGACGCGGTCGAACGGGAACGGAGAGTCCGGGGCCTGCCTGCGCTGCCGGCGACGTTGGTGAGCCCGGGCCCGGCGTGGGAGACGCAGTGGGGCAAGGCCGCCCGCAACTCTCCGCTGACCGCGGACCTGTACGACCTGGATGCGGCGCTGGCTGCGGCGGGTCGCTGCTACGACCGCATACTCGGCTCGCTTCCCACTGCTCGGGAGCTCGCGGTGTGGAGTCATGAGCGCAGCGCTTGGGAGACAACAGAGCGGAACGTCATCAGAGTCGAGGAAATCGAATAGAACCAGAGCCCGGGTGGCAGTACAGACCGAGAGTCAAACTAGGAGAAGGTCATTCACTTGAACGGCAATCACAGGGAGTATGGGACGACGTCGTACCGATTGACGAGGTCAAGTACGCGGTCCCTACTTTTTACGGGCAATCGTCGGCCGTAACGCGTCTTGCCCGGCTTTGAGACTGGCCAGAGAACGGGGTCAAGCACTTTGCGAGTCAGTGCCATGTGTCCGACTGCTGACCGATGACGAGGTCGGCCGGCTGATGGAACGAAACCAGGACGCCCTCGAGCGGGCGGCGCGGTCTGCGTGAACGACTCAGATCCGCCGCGCAGCTCGCGGCCATGTCTGTGTCCGGTGGTCCGCTGCACTCGGAGTCCGACACGAACACGATGATCCGCTTTGCAGCATCACCCGCCACGGCTGAGGTTCTGCCGCACGGTACGAGTGTATCTGGCGCGGGAAACCCGCGTGACTCGTGGCTACGTCATCGGATCCACCGATGCGTGTCTGATTGCCCTGATACCGTCGGCCGTGTGGTGGAGGATGCCGAGCAGGCCCAAGAGAGTTACACACCGATCGCGGTTGAGATGGCGTGGCGAAAGGCACACATTGACGACCTACCCGGCTCCCGGCTGAAGGACGACCTAGAAGCGCTAAATCGGTGTTCCTACACGTTCGGCGAGAACGCCAAACAGCTTGCTACACATATGGCAAGCTTTCTCGGGACGGGACAACATGTCCACAAGGTCTCGGAAGAATACGTCTTAGAACTAGTGCGGCTCCTTCACAACTATCTGATGTCAGTGACAACTCTTATCGAAGCTCAGCGAGTGGTGATGCGTCATCGATGGCCGGCCGAGAAAAAGGACGGCAAATCAGAGTTCGAACGAAACGACTACACCAATCAACTCGGTATTGCGTTCGACTCCGGCGAGGCCGCCTTCATGGTGAAGCTGCGCAACTACAGCACGCATTACGCCATCCCGGTTCCCGGTATCAGCACAACCATGAGCTGGGGTGCCTCTCGTCAGGTAGAACTGGTCAACGCACTCAAGTTAGATCGCGATCTGCTCCTGCGGTTCGACGGATGGGGTGCAGTGGCCAAGGGCTTCCTTGAGGAGCAGGAATCTAAGTTTGATTTTGCCCCAATCATCGAGCGCTACATGAAGTCTGCTCGGGAGTTCTTTGCCTGGTTCTGGGATCAGATCAATCGTCGAAGTTCGGAAGCGAAGGCTGAGCTCCACTGCAAGGCCACCGAGCTGTTTCTCTGGTACTCCGAGCAGGATGTTCGGCCTGAATGGATGACGTCCGGTGGTGAGCCACCGCCCGGGTGGAACGGGCGTCGAGAGTTGCGCCGAAAACGGGCGCAGAAGCGTATCGAGCGATATGCGTATGGAAGTCGTGGCCACGGTGGCATCGCGGTCGATTCACGCGGCGTCGCGATGCCCGGGGAAGACTCCTGGACACCGCTGCCTCGCTAAGAAAAGCAGGAGGCACGGGGCTACGTTCGCCGCACCGTGCCTCTCCTGGACAGACCTGGCGGGATTTGAACCCGCGGCCTTCCGAGTCAGTCAGGCGCTCTACCAACTGAGCTACAGCCCCACACACGGCAAGCTGCGCAGAGTGTTTACATCAGCATCCTGACGTTCTGGGCGGGAGTCGGACTACCGGGCCACGTCCCGGGGTGCTCACACCGTCGCACAACCTCTGAACTGGCCCTCGCGGTGCCCAGTCGAACTCGACTCGACGGTCACCGAGCAAAGAAGGGCAGGACGGGTCCCACACGAGAATCGAAGGGGAAGTGATGGGCCCACGTTGTTATTAAGCAGCAAGGGGAGTGGTCTAACTGCGACCGGTGCGGCCTTGGTGGTTTGTGCGGCTGGACCCCCGTCCCACGGTACCGATTATGCGCATCGAGGAAGCCGACCACCGCCGCCAAATCCGCCCCGTGGGTGAACGCCTTAGTCCGGATATCCCATATCGACGGCATCTTCGTACTGAGAGTCTCGCCAGAGTTCAATCTCTTCGTCGCTGGCTTCCTCTTCATCGAGTTCGATCTCTGTGATGTCAGCTAGTTCTACGTTGTCTTCGTCGAGGTATAGCCGGCAGACGTTGCATTCGAAGTAGAGGGGCTGGCCCATTACCTTTACGAACCAGGCGAGACTGTGTGGAGCGTCCCCATCGTCGATTTCGACATTGCCTCGATTACACTGGTAGACAACCCATCCCTGCGAGTTACAGGCTGGGCAAGTGTGGTGGCGAGCGACCTCATCGGATTCGACCCGTGGTGCCTGTTCCTCAAGGATCTGAACTGCGGCCTGGAGGGCACCGGCTTTGTCGCCGGGTATTGCCCAACGCTGGAATGTGCGCTTTGCGGAGGCCAATGCCTGTTCGTACTCCGTCGCGAGCTGGTCGACGGCGCGGCTCAGCCGGGCGCTTGCGACGTCGAGATGGTCCCCCCAGTAGCTGTCCCAGTCTCCATCAAGTTGGTGGGCCGCCCGGGCGTTGAGCATGCTGTCAATGAGCCGCACGACCTGTCCAAGAGCGGCGTCATTCGCTGCTGGGTCGACCAGCGCCAGATGCACGGCGGAATCACGGACCCCAAAGAGTTGATCGAGCACTGGGCTACTCGTGGGCCTGAGGCTATTACCGGTGATTTGGTTGAGCAGGGTGACGCCGTCCTTCCCACCGATCGTGTTCAGGAGGGGCAGTCGGTGGACGAATCGAGGTCGCCCGATTAGAGCGAGAGTGGTGTCGTTGTTGCTGCGAACACCCCGGATCAGATGGGGGTCGATCCCAGCCAGAGTGGCCTTGGTGAGTAGTTCAAGCGACGCGCCGATGGAGAATGCTTGGTCGATCAGTTCAAGTGGATCATCTGTCCCGATGTTCGCGATAGCGCGCTGCGCATGATGGCGGGAGATTTCATAGAGCGCACCGGCTAGCTCGTCGATGTGCTTCGGACCTACCGCTGTCGGCAGTAGCGAGATTGCTGGGAGTGCGGTATTCGCGGACGATCCGGATGCGCTAGTGGACATGGCTGCGAGGATAGGTCGAACTGTCGCCCATTCGCTCGGATTGGTCTTGCAAATCACGCTTTGCTCGGGAATCGGGACGAGCAAGCATGTAGGTAGGGAGACAGGATAATTAAGTCGAGCTGGGGCGGGGTATCGATTATTGCGTCGGCTCCTTGATCGACTTGTCAGTTGAGATCGGCTCCGAGGCGGTTGCTGCGGCCCAGGACCACGATGCGGCGCGGGCGGTCCTGGGCACGGAGGCGGTGGCGCTGAACGCCCTTCTGAGGGCAGTCAGGCCGGATAGGGACGGGGGTTTCGACGAACCGGTCCCGCTGGCCCTGGGGCGGCCCGCCTGGGGCTTGGAAACCGCCCTCTGGACGTGCCGGGATCGACCAGACGAAGGCAACGAAGTTGATCGCCCGCAAACGCCCCGGCTGTATCCGAGCTGGGACTCGGTGGTGAGCCAGGTTCTGGGCACCGAGCGAGCGTATCTGAACCCGGTCCAGGAGGCGCTTCGCGCCGACGATGGAGCGTTGCACCGCCGGTTGCTGTCGATCCGGGAGGAGGCCGGCCTCCCCGAGGGGATCTCCGCGCTGCGGGTGTTCGATGTGATCGCGTGGATGGACGGCAGAACCGTGGCCTGGGTGAACGTTCTGACTGGGAAGATGACATGTCCCGGGATGGTGTGGACGAGGGGTTGGCGGATTTCGCTGGGGGGTGTGCGCGGGCCTGCTGCTGGGGTTCTTCTGCTATCTGCGGGCGGTGATCTTGTGGCAGCACTACCGCAATGTTCCGCAGCCGAGGGTGTATCCGCACGGCTCATTCACCTCGTTCGGGCCTGATCCCGCCGCCGATCGAGTATTGGGTGAGCTGGGCGGACCAGCGGTGCTGCTGGTGGTGGCGTGCGGGATGGTGACGGTTCCGTGGCGGCCCGCACGGCAGTTCGCTCTGCCGTTGGTGGCGTGGTTCTTCATGTCGATGGAGCTGTTCTTCACCCCGGATTGAACCTGCTATTCGGGTTGTTCGAGGGCGTCGGTGATGCGTTCGTGGATCCATGTTTCGAGGTTCTGGCTGGCGGTGCGGGCGGCAGCGTGGGCGCGGGTGTATTCGTCGGCGTTGAGCCGGATGGGGATGCGGTGGGCGGGGCC
>SEEV01000467.1 GCA_004211695.1 Rhodococcus sp. (in: high G+C Gram-positive bacteria) | reverse complement strand
CGGTCCGACAGAGTGGCCAACTGCCGCGGCGTCGGCAGACCCTGCACGCTCTCGAGCCAGTGCACGACGGTCAGCCGGTCGTCGTGGCGGGCCGCGAGCTCCCGCAACTCCCCGGCGAAGATGATCGACGTCTCGTCCCGATTGGCGTAGACGAGAACAACTTTCCCGCCGCCCTCGCTGAGCGCCGACTTGAGAATCGACATCACCGGGGTGATTCCGCTGCCCGCGGCGAACAGGATCAGGTCTTCGTCCAGACTGGCCGGTGTGAACACCCCGGCGGGCGGCAGAACCTCGATCCGGTCGCCGACGCCGACGTTGTCGCACAGCCAGTGCGAGCCGTAGCCTCCGGCGGTGCGTTTGATCGTCACCTTCGGTAGGGCGTCGGTGAACGGCGAACTGGCCAAGGAGTAACACCGGGCGACGGATCCGGTCCGGTCACTCGGGATACGCAGGGTCAGGAACTGTCCGGGCTTGTACGCGAATTCGTGGCGGCGCTCGTCCGGGACGTCGAAGACCAGTGACCGGGCGTCGGAGGTCTCCTCCACGACGGCGGCCACGGTGACCACTACTGATCGCGAACTGCGCGGTGTTTCAACGGTCGTCATCGCGACGGTGCCCTCTCGGTACGGTAACTCGATCCTGCCGAAACTAGTGCAGTTCGCCGGCGCCGGCCGCAGGCCTTCCCGCTGGGCGGGACCCCGAACTTCGCCGTCATCCCCACCGGGACTGTCCACCGTCCAGGGGAATGGTCGCCCCGGTGAGGTAGCCGGCGTCCTCGCCGACGAGGAAGACGACGGCCCGGCCGATGTCGGATTCGGCGTCGCCGACCCGGCCGAGCGGGATGCCCGCCACGAATTCCGCCGCCTCGTCCGGATTGGTGTCCATCCACCGCTGGAGCGCCGGACTCTTCGCGTGCGGGGCGACGGACAGCACCCGGATTCCGTCCCGGCCCCATTCGCACGCCGCCGACCTGGTCAGCGAGCGCATCCCCTCCTTGATCGAGCCGTATGCGCCGTAGTTGCTCGCGTCCCAGCGCACCGCCGCCGACGTGACGAGGTTGACGATGACGCCACCTCCCCGGGCCTTCATGTGCGGGTGACACGACTGCATCATGCGCAGCGTCGCGAGCGGCCCGGTGGCGAAGGACCGCTCGTACTCCTCGTCGACCACCGACAGGATCGGTCCGGGTGTGCAGTCGTTGGCGTTGTTCACCAGGATGTCGACGCCGCCGAACACGTCCACCGTCCGTTCGACCGCGGCCGCGATGTCTTCGCGCCTGCTGACGTCGCACACGACCGGCTCACTGCGGGCACCGAATCCCGCGAGCAGCCGGCACGTGGTGTGCAGTTTCGACTCCGTTCGCCCGGCGACGACGATCGCCGCACCCTCCTTGGCGAGGGCCGTGGCGATTCCCTGCCCGATCCCCTGCCCCGCACCCGTGATCAATGCGACCTTGCCGTCGAGCTTGCCCATGTCCACTCCCGTTCGCCTACTATCAAACCAAGCATTTGCTTGTTTCCGGCCCTAGTGCCGCTTTCACGCGATCAATTCGAGCGCCAGGCATCCTCGCGCTCCCTCACTCCGAAGGCTTCCCGTGACAAACCTCCCTCCCCTCGATTTCCATGGCCGGAGCGTCGTCGTGACCGGCGGAACCAAAGGCATCGGTTTCGTCGTCGCCGCGTCGTTTCTCGCCGCGGGCGCGAACGTGCTCGTCTGTGGCCGCTCCACGCCGGACACCCTGCCCGCACACGGTGACCGCACCGCCGCATTCCGGGCCACCGACGTCCGTGATCCGGCCGACGCGGCGGCACTGATCGACGAGGCCGTGACCCGATACGGCCGCCTCGACGTTCTCGTCAACAACGCGGGTGGCTCACCCGACGCGGACGCGGCCACCGTCTCGCCGCGGTTCGTCGAGAAGATCATCGCGCTGAATCTGCTGGCACCCTTCACCGTTGCCCAGGCGGCCAACGCGGTGATGCAGCAGCAGTCCGACGGCGGGGCCATCGTGAACATCGGCAGCGTCTCCGCTCACGATCCGCAACCCGGAACCGCCGCCTACAGTGCGGCGAAGGCGGGGCTCCTCGTGCTGACGAAAGCGCTTGCGCTCGAATGGGCTCCGAAGGTGCGGATCAATCACATCACCACCGGACTCATCCGCACCGAGAGTGCGGCCTCCGTCTACGGCGAGGACGGCGGCGCCGCCGTCACCCGGACCCTGCCGATGGGACGGATGGCTGTGCCGTCCGACATCGCGGGCGCCTGCCTGTTCCTCGCGAGCGCCCAGGCGTCGTACGTGAACGGCGCCGATCTCGCCGTCCACGGCGGCGGTGAATACCCGGCGCGGTACCTCGCGACCCATTTCTGACCCCGCCTCCCCCGCCGAATGTCACCCCGGTTCGGTTCACCTGCACCGGTGTGACATTCGGCGAGAAAACGAACGTGCGGTCAGCCGAACGACGCGTGCGCGCCGGCGATCACCGGCCGGTCGTCCTGGACGAGTTCGAACGACGCATCGCCGGCGTCGCCCCAGGCCCGGAGCGACGGCGCGTCGCCCGGGTACACCGGTGCCGCGAACCGCCCCTCCAGCCGGGCGAGGTCCGCGGGGTGTACGTCCAGCGCTCGCGCGAGTTCCAGTGCGCTCGCGGCGAGCGTGCACAGTCCGTGCATGATCGGCCGCGGTTGCCCGATCCGCTCGGCCGCCGCCGGGTCGATGTGGATGTGGTGCCGGTCCCCGGTCAGCCGGTACAGCGCCGCCTGGTTCTCCGCCGTCTGCAGAACGCCCCGCACGGCCGGTTCCCCTTCGGGCCGGGACGGTTTCGCGGGACCGCGGTCGCCGCCGAAACCGCCTGCGCCCGGGGCGAAAAGCGACCAGGTGGCGACGAAGAACTCCGATTCGACACGCACGTCGAACACGGCCGCCGACCCCTTGTCCCACACCTCGCCGACCGACGCCGACAGCTCGATCTCGCCGCGCCGCGGGAGCGGAGCGAGCACCGTCAGCTCCTGCGACCCGTGCAGGGCCGTCTTCGTGTCGAACGCTCCCCGCGACCCCAGTTCGTCCGGCGCCCACTGGGCGAGCGTGAGAGCGAACGTGGGTAGCACCCGCAGTCGCTCCTCGAACACGAGGTCCAGTTCGGTGGCCCGCGCCCCGACGGACAGTGCGTACAGGATGGCGTCGCGCTCGTCGTAACTCACGGTGCGCGTGCCGAGACCCTCGCCCCGCCACGCCCCTGCCGTCGTGCGTTCCGTAGTCGTCATGATCAGTCCTCTCTGCCCAGGATCAGGCCGCTGGTGGGTACTGCCGTGCCCGCGGTCACCAGCACGTTGCCGATGCCGTCGGGTTGTGTGGTCGACGTGCCGCGAATGAGCCGTACCGCCTCCGCGATGCCGTTCACGCCGTGCAGGTAGGCCTCGCCGATCTGCCCGCCGTGGGTGTTGGCCGGCAGGCGGCCGCCGACCTCCAGGTGTCCGTCCCGGATGAAGTCCTTCGCCTCGCCGGTGTCGCAGAATCCGAGTTCCTCGAGTTGCGGCAGGACCAGTGGGGTGAAGTGGTCGTAGAGGATCGCCGCGGAGATGTCGTCCGGCGCGAGACCGCTCTGCCCGTAGAGTTGCCTGCCCACGAGTCCCATCTCGGGGATCCCGGTGATGTCCGGCCGGTAGTAGCTGGCCATCATGTGCTGGTCCTTGCCGGAGCCCTGCGCCGCGGCCTTGACGATCGCCGGGGTGTTGGGGAGGTCCTTCGCGCGTTCTGCCGAGACGACGACGAGGGCCTGGCCGCCGTCGGTTTCCTGGCAGCAGTCCAGCAGGTGCAGCGGTTCGGCGATCCACCGCGACTGCTGGTGGTCGTCGAGGGTGATGGGCCGCCCGTGGAACCAGGCGGCGGGGTTGACGGCGGCGTGCTTGCGCGCGACCACCGCGACCCGGCCGAAATCCTCGCTCGTGGCCCCGTACCGGTGCATGTACCGGCGGGCGAACATCGCCACCCACTGGGCCGGCGTCGACAGCCCCTGCGGGGTCAGCCAGGCGTACGCCGCCCGGTCCGCGGTGCTGTCCATCGGGCGGTCGTGCTGCCCGAGTCCGTACCGCACCCCGGACCGTTCGTTGAAGGCGCGGTAGCAGACGACGACGTCCGCGATGCCCGTCGCCACGGCCATGGCAGCCTGCTGGACGGTGGCGCACGCGGCGCCGCCGCCGTACCCGATGCGGGAGAAGAACGTCAGCTCCCCGATCCCTGTGTTGCGGGCGACGAGCACCTCACCGTTCGTCTCGGCGGTGTACGTGGACAGTCCGTCGACCTCCGCCGGATCGATCCCGGCGTCAGCGAGCGCGGCGACGATCGCCTCGCACGCCAGCTGCAGTTCGCTGCGCCCGGAGTTCTTGGAGAATTCGGTGGCGCCGATACCGACGATGGCGGCGGCGCCGGACAGGGGGCTGGTCATCGGTTCCCTCCCGCGGACCACGCGACGACGACGGTGCCGGTGACGTGATCACCGAGGCTGTTCGCGCCGCGGACCTTCACGGTCACCAGGCCGTCGTCCTTCGCGATCACCTCACCGGTCAGGGTCATCACGTCGCCGGGGTAGTTGGGTGCGCCCAGGCGCACCGCGATCCGGCGCAACGACGCCCGCGGGCCGGCCCAGTCGGTGACGAACCGCCCCACCAGCCCGTTGGTGGTGAGGATGTTCATGAACACATCCTTCGACCCTCTCGCCACCGCGAGTGCCGGGTCGTGGTGGACGTCCTGGAAGTCGCGGGTGGCGAGGGCGGTGGCGAC
>SEEV01000466.1 GCA_004211695.1 Rhodococcus sp. (in: high G+C Gram-positive bacteria) | reverse complement strand
GTTCCACGCGGTTTCCCACGGCCAGTGCCGCGGTAGGTGCAGCGTCAACCGGCGGGCGGAGGAGGCGATCCGTGCGGGCACCGATACCACGGTCCGCCGGATGGTGCCGGTGGTCGCTTTGACCAGCTTCGGGTCGTCGGTGAGGGTGCCGGCGGCGCGGGTGAGGTTGAACGCCATCACCGCGCAGACGAGCCAGGCGGCGTTCGCGGTGAACCGGCCCGAGGGCTGGTGCGCGAGGGCGGAGTTCTTCAGGTCCGCGTGTACCTGCTCGACGATGGCGTGCTGACGGTGGAGTTTGTCGGCGGCGACGGAATCGAGGTCATCGGGGTCGGTGGTGGTGAAGAAGGCGTGGAACCGCCAGATGTCGAACAACGTGCCTTGGTCCTGGTCTTTCTTCGGTCGCAGGTCGGGGATACGGCGCACGACCAACCGCCCCGGAGTCCGGTGCGCCTTGCGCTGGGAGGCGAACGCGGTGAAGTCGATTTCGGCGACCTCCGCACGCGAGATCCAGGTGTCGGTGTCCTCGTCGTAGATCGCGTCGGTGTATTCGATGGGTGTCCAGGCGTTGTCGTCGTCGATCGATTCGATCGCTCGCTTGATGGTGGTGGTCAGGCGCACGGTGACCGAGACGTCGGCTCCGGCTGCGATCGCGGCGCCGAGGGTGGGATGACCGTAGAAGGCAGAATCGAGTCGCACCAGCACTTTCGGTGTGGACTCGGCAGCTGTTTCGGTGCTGTGCGTGCGGAGTCGGTCGACGGTGGCCAGGGCGTCGGCGACCATCCGGGCGGCACCCCGCGGGGAGCCGCACGCTCCGCGGCGCAGCCGCTGCCGCTGCCCCACGATCACCGGCGCCGCGGTGTCGGTGGTGACCGTCGCGAGCAGTGCGTTCAGTCCGCGGACCCCGGAGTAGCCGTATCCGGAGCCTTGTTTGCTGTGGCCGTAGACTTCGATGATCGTATCGTCGATATCGACCAGTACTCGTCCGCCGATTCCCGCCACCACCGGGGTGCGAGCGGCGAGCCCGAGCAGGAATCGGGAGGCGACGGCGTCGAGCTGCCGGACGTGCCCGAAGGTGAACTGACGGAGGAACGATCCCAGCGTCGACGGTGCATAGGGGCGGTCGAAGACGGTCCCCATCGCCCCGTGCCGCACAATGGTCAGGTCGGCGATGCTGTCGGCGCCAGCGACCATCCCACCGACGAGGGACCCGATCTTGCGGCCCGGGTTGGCGCCTTTGTCGGTCGGCACGCTCAGGTGCTGATCGGCGGGGGCCAGCAGGCCGCTGGCCTGGGCCAATGCCATCATCGGGACCAGGCCGGTGGTCGACACGAGATTGGGGTCGTCGAACCTGGCCGCGGCGACGGGCCGGGTGTGAGATAGTTGCATCCGCGAGATGCCCTCCGTTGTGGTGTGAACCGGTTCCTAGGCAAGATCGATTCTTTCACCACCGCAGGGCATTTCGTCTCTATGACACCCTCAGGCGCTTATCCCAATCGGTGCTTCCAGGCTTAACCAGCTCACCGCGAACGTCCTCGACACCGCACTCGAAGCCGAGATGGACGAGCATCTCGGCTACGAGAAACCGAAATGGAGCGAACTCCCGCAACAGACGGCGCACAAAGACCGTGCTCACGGAGATCGGGCCGGTGCAGATCCAGGTGCCACGTGACACTGATGCCTCGTTCGACCCGCAGATCGTCAACCGATTGTGGGAGAGAGGAAGTGGACGATGACGCTGCAAACGGCGAATGTTGGTGGGAAAGATGCCGCGGTCGTTGCTTGTGACCGCCGCTGGTGGTGGCGTCCGCCGTGGTTGTCGGATCGGTGGTCGCGCGCTGACCGGCGAACACCCGTGGTTTTCCCGGTTGTTGGCGGCCTTCTGGGCCTTTCCTCCACCGTAGGCATGCTCGCAGCACTGGTCCCACTCGCTTAACCTCTGGTCGCCAACGACGGCATCCCGGGTTGGGTAGGTATCTGCGCGCTGGGATTCTGTAGTCCCATTGTGGACGTCTCACCGTTCTCGCCTGTCGGTGCAACGAGGTCAGCACGATCGTCGACGATTCCCAACGACCACGCATGAGAGGTCGGTCTCGTCTTCCTCTCTGCCGCGCTGATAGAGGGGATGGGCGGTAGCATCGGCCTGCACGACCGGGCACGACGCGATGTGGCGGCCTCGATTTCCCGTCGCCGGGCACGCGCCGGGTAATCGGCGGCCGCACCTGATCCCATCGAGTCGCTCCTTCCGGACGCCTTTTCGCCATCCGGTGGCGCCGGGCCGGGGCTCATGCCACCGCACCAACTCAGAGAAGGGGCGATTCGGACTGATCGCGTTGTTCGAGCAGTTCCAGGACCTCACGGACGCCCTTCTGTGTGTCAAGCGGCCGGTGCGAGTTGCCTGGCGGCTCGATCGCGGTCTTTGAGCAGGTAGTAGATCTCGCGGGCGATGAAGCGTTTGAGGCATCGCAGAATCTCGGTATTGGAGTGCCCAGCAGCGCGTTTACGGGCAACGTAGGCCTGCGTCTTCGGATCCATGCGCCATCGGTTGACGGCGATCATGTGCAGCGCGGAGTTCGCAGCTCTGTCGCCGCCGCGGTTGAGTCGGTGGCGGGTCGTCATCCGGAGGACGCGGGAGCGGTGCGGCCCCGCACGGCATGGCGAAAGACGCCTCCGAGGTCAGTCGCGCGGGATTATCGCCGGCGGTGATGAGTAGTTGTGCGGCGGACTGGTAGCCGACTCCGACGCGCTCGAGGAGGGTGGGCACGAGTTCGTCGTCGAGGGCATGGATGAGACGGTCGAGGTCGGCGATCTCGTCGTGCATCTCCAGGTATCGACGGGCGAGGTGCTTGAGCGCGATCTTGGTGGCTGTGGTCGGATCGCGGAAGTCGGTCAGGTCGGGCCGCCAGGCGGCGAGGGTGCGATCTGATCACGCAATTCCTTTGGCGCGGAGATGGTCTGCGACTTGATCATCTGCAAAGGCCACTTTGCGGGCGCAGACGGCGGTCTTGCGGGTGGCCTGCAGAACCCGTAGCGACTCGCTTGCGCATGGCCGCGGGGATCTACCCGGGCAGCCCGGCCTCCGCCTTCAGCAGAACGACGAGTCCCGCGATCTTGGGGACCTCGGATCCTGACTTCTCCTCCGGGGCGCTCACTTGAAATAAGTGTACCGTTGACAATATTACTTGAAAGTTCTTACTGTGATCTGCATCAACATTGACGATCGGCGTCGGCCGGTCGCAGGCGCGGAGGAGATCTGATGGATGACAACGAGAACCGGATGTCGGTCGGCGGAAAGGTTGCGGTGATCACGGGCGGTGCCCGTGGTGTCGGTGCCGCGACTGCGCAGCTCCTGGTGGACAAAGGTGCGCGCGTTGCGATCATTGATCTGGAGGAGTCGCAGGTCGTCTTCGATCGCGGGTCCGCGAGTGTGTTGTCGCTCAAGGGGGACGTGACCGACGCCAACGATATGGCCGTCGCCGTCGAGAAGGTGCTGGATCATTTCGGACGGATCGACATCGTCATCGCGAATGCCGGTGTCGCAGCGCGCGGATCGACCGTGCGCGCGTCGTCGACTCAGGTCAACGATCGGCTGTGGGACATCAATGTCGGCGGTGTGTTCACCACCGTTCGAGCGTGTCTGCCGTCTGTCATCGCCAATCGAGGCCACGTGGTTCTCCTGTCCTCGGTGTTTGCGTTCTTGAACGGTGCCGGCACCCTTCCGTATGCGATGAGCAAAGCGGCCGTTGAGCAACTGGGTCGGGGGCTGCGGGTCGAGCTCGCATCTCATGGCGTCACTGTGACGACCGTGTACTTCTCGCTCGTCGACACGGAGATGATCCGTCGGAGCGTCGACAGCGATCCCACTGCGCAGAAGCTACTCGGAACCCTGCCTCGCCCGTTTCGGAAACGGATTACGCCCGCGGAGGCCGCGTCGGCGATTGTCGGCGGAGTCGAGCGCAGGAAGGCGAGGGTGTTCCGTCCGCGACGATGGGCCGGGGTCTCGGCCTTGCGAGGCGTGGTGGGCATGGTGCTCGATGCGCTTCAGGCCTCCGATGCCACGACGCAGGCGATGCTGCGCGAACTCGACCGGCGAGACGGTGAGGGCCGATTGACCAGCTGAGCATGACTCTTGAGCGGTAGATTGCCAAAAAAGATAGTTAACGCTATTGTTTTTTAAAGTTAGCAATTCGGAGTCGAGTACTCGACCAGCCGCCCTTCAGGAGGATCACCGCATGTCTGTCGCATTCAAACCGGTACGGATCGGGTCCTGGGATCTGCCCCAGTCGTTCGTCATGGCGCCGCTGACTCGGAGCCGCGCGGGAGCGGGCAACGCGCCGACCGCGCTGAACGCCGAGTACTACGCCCAGCGTGCCGGGGCGGGGCTGATCGTCACCGAGGGCACCGCGCCCAGCGCGGTCGGTCAGGGTTATCCGGCTGTGCCCGGGTTGTACACCGACGAGCAGGTCGCTGGCTGGCGGCTCGTCGCCGACGGCGTGCACGAGGCCGGCGGAACGGTCGTCGCGCAGTTGATGCATGTCGGCCGGGTCGCTCATGCGAGCAACAAGGGCGGGGTCGACACTGTCGCACCCAGCGTCGTTCAGGCTTCCGGGCAGATGTTCACGTTTTCGGGCATGGTGGACCACGACGTGCCGCGGGCGCTCGAGTCCGGGGAGATCGCTGGTGTGATAGCAGAATTCGTGAACGCGGCCCGGAACGCGATCAGCGCCGGTCTCGACGGCGTCGAGGTCCACGGGGCGAACGGCTACCTGCTGCACCAGTTCCTCGACCCCACGGTCAATCT
>SEEV01000465.1 GCA_004211695.1 Rhodococcus sp. (in: high G+C Gram-positive bacteria) | reverse complement strand
CCGGCACGTCTCGCGCCGCCGGCTTCCCCTCCGGCGGAACAGACACGCACGTGCTACTTCGAGCTTAGCGGGACGGATGGGGTTACTGCGACGGGTGTGGGCAATCGAATATTCATTCGCTCGTCGTGCCGAGTTCGGCGGATCGAATTTTCGCAGCTTCGAGGGCGTCGAAAAAGGCAGTTCGGAGCCCGTTTCCCTCCAACCGGCGGATCGCCGCGGCGGTGGTTCCGCCGGGCGAAGTCACGGCGGCACGAAGTTCGGTGGCACTCTCCCCCGACCGATCGAGCATGGCTGCGGAGCCGACCATGGTCTGCACGACCAGTTCGGAAGCGGTCGCGCGGGTCAGCCCGAGCCCCACACCCGCGTCGATCATGGCCTCGGCGACCAGGAAAAAATAGGCCGGACCCGAGCCGGAGACGGCGGTGACGGCGTCGATCTGCGATTCGGGGACGACCACGACCTTGCCGACCGACGACAGGACGCCGCGCACCAGTTCGAGGTGCTCCTTCTTCACGTGCCTGCCGGGCGCGAGCACGCTGACGCCCTCACCGACCAGCATGGGCGTGTTGGGCATGACCCGGACCACCGGGAACCCCGCAGGCAGTCTCGTCTCGTAGAACGCGGTAGGGATACCCGCAGCGAGCGACACGAGCAGTTGTTCCCGCTCGCCGTCGAGTTCCACCTTGGACACCTCGGTGAGCGCAGCCTCCACATCACCCGGCTTGACGGCGATCACGATGACGTCGGCGCCTTCGGCGGCATCCGAGGGGGTGGTGACCCGCACCGAGTACGCCGCGGCCAGCTCGTCGGCACGCGCCGGGTGCTGCTCGGCGACCACGAGATCCTTGACCGCGTGACCTGCCTGCAGAAGCCCCGAGATGAGTGCCTCGCCGATCTTGCCGCCACCGATTACCGCAATTCTCGTCATGGCGAACAGCCTGCCACGACGCGCTGCGGGGACTTCCTAGCGGGGGATCATCGCCAACTGCCGGCTCTGCACGACGATCGCCCCGGTCGAGTCGAGGACGGTGTGGTCCTCCTCGAACCACGCGCCGCCGAGCACCGTGCTGCTGGCCATCACCCGCAGCCAGCCCGGGGCGGGCTGCCTGCGCAGGTAGGTGGTCAGCTGCACCGTCGGCGCCCAGCCGAACATGCCGCGGTTCATTGTCACGGGTGCGCTGATGTCGCCGGTCATGATCGCGAACAGGGCCGCCGTGTCGGGATCGTTCTCGTCGCCGGCACGTGGACGCACCCACATGCGCACCTCGGGTTCACCCTGATTACCGGTGAGGAAGTGCGCCGAAGACCCGTCCACCCGCATGTCGCAGCCCTGCGACACGTGGACGATCTGCCCCATCGGATGGTCGGCGGTGAGCACGACCGCGTCGGCGGGCGGTTCGACCGGCAGCTGCGCCAGCGCGTGGTCTCCGCTGTACTGCGGCTCCCCCACGTCCGGGACGCCGAGCGTCACCGACGCGTGCACCGCCACCCGGTCGCCCTGCCGGAGTTCCACGTCGACGAACGACACCTGCTTGCCCTGCTTGCGCAGCGTCGTCGACAGCGTCACCTCGCCGGGGTCGGGGGCGGACAGGTAGTTGGCGCCGACCGCGAGCGGCTGCACCCGGGACAGCTCGGCGTCGCCGGTGTCGTCGAGAAGTCGCCTGCGGGCCGCCGCCGCGCAGAGCGACATCATCGAACCGCCGTGCACCTTCGGGCCGATCGTCCAGATGGGGTCGATCGACGCCTGGTAGGACCCGTCGCCGACAGCGGTGAGGACGTTGAGGTCGCGGAAGGGGGTTGAGCTCACTGCTGATCCTGTTCTTCGGAGTTCCGGAGGCGCTTCTGCGCGACGTCCTGGTGTGCGAGCCGGCGCATCGCGGCGATCACCGGCTCGTAGATCGCCGTGCCGAGCACTGCGTAGCGGATGGCGTCCTCGGCCGATTCGGTGGGCATGAGACCGATGTCGATCTCGGCGATTCCCCGCACGTGTCGCCCGTAGGCCTCGAGCCGCTCGTCGGTCATCGGGACGCCGGCTTCCTCGAGCCCCTCCAACGCCCGTTCGAGCTGACCGACGGCCACGTACCGCGGGTCGTACACCTGCCCGAGCCTGTCGAGGACGGCACGGGCCCGGGGGAACTCGTCGACGTCACCGGTGCCGGCGGGAGTGTCGAGATACGGGGGCAGTTGCGCGATGGCCTGGCCGAGCACTTCGAACAGCGAGCCGTCCGGGTGGTCGACGAGCCTGAGGATCTCGCGGATGCGCGGAATGGGGAGTCCGGCGCCGGCCAGCGCCTTGACGAGGCCCAGCCGCTGGACGTGCTCCTCGCCGTACCGGGCCTGGGTGGCGCTCGTCGCCTCGCCGGGCATGAGCAGACCTTCGCGCAGGTAGTACTTCACCGTCGCGAGCGGAACGCCGGTCCGGGCGACCAACTCGGAAACGCGCACAACCACTCCTTCGGCACTTCGGACCCCATATTGGATATCGAAACTATCCAATATGGGAGCGAGCTTACCGCAGGAGAAACTCGACAGACATCTCAGGCGCCGTCGTGATCGCCGCCGGAGTGGCCGCGGGGCGACCCGGATGCGGCGCGGCCCGGTTCGAGGTGCTCCCGGGCGAAGGCCAGCGCCTGCCCCAGCATCGACGACCGTTCCCGCTGCGTCCGAGCGTTCTGGGTGTTGATCTCGATCACCGCCTGCCCGTCGAAACCGGTGTCGACGAGGTGACGGCACAGCTGCGCGCACGGCTGGGCGCCGTGCCCGGGGATGAGGTGCTCGTCCATCGATGCCCCCCGGCCGTCGGCGAGGTGGAGATGCGCGAGTCCCTCACCCATCCGCTCCGCCAGCTTCATCGCGTCCATCCCGGCCGTGGCCGTGTGCGACAGGTCGAGGGTGTAGTGGGCGTGCCCCGAATCGGTGGGGTCGTAGGACGGGCTGAACGCCGACAGCGCCGCCCCGGGACCGCCCCGCCGACGCAGCCTCTCGGCCGACCTCTCCTTGCTGCCGAAGAAACCGTCGGCCCGCATGGGGAACATGTTCTCCACCGCGACGACGACGTCGCTGCGCTGTTCCAGGTCGGCGACCTGGTCGGCGAACCCCTCGGCGTACCGGCGTTGCCAGCGGAACGGTGGATGCACCACGACACTCGTCGCCCCGAGCGACTCGGCGGTGCGGACCGAACGCTCCAGCTTCGCGACCGGGTCGGCGCCCCACACTCGCTGTGAGATGAGCAGGCAGGGGGCGTGGATCGCCTGCACCGGGATCGCGTACTTGCGTACCAGCGCGGCGACGGCCCCGACGTCCTGGCTGACCGATTCGGCCCAGACCATCAGTTCGACGCCGTCGTATCCCAGCTCGGCCGCATACCGGAAGGCTGCCTCGGTGTTCTCCGGGTACACGGACGCCGTCGACAAGCCCACCAGCACCTTCCGCCCGCGCGGTGACCGTCGAACCTGCTCGTGCCCACTGTCCCCGACCATGAGCAGCTCAGCCCGACGCGAGCATGAAGGCTAGTGGCCCCAGTGTGACGATCATCCCGACCACGACGGCGATCACGAAACTGGTGATGTCGTCGGTGCGGCGCAGGACGCGGACCATCGCGACCAGGCCCACGATGACGAGCAGCGCCAGGATCAGTGCGACCCACGGAAAGACGTCCCACAGCTTCTCGAAACCCTTGAAGAGCAGGGCCCCGGCGATCACGGCGACGACACCCTGAGCGATGAGGACGGCCCACTCGCGAGTGGAGTTCTCACCGGCCTCGTCCTTCTGTCCGGCCTTCTCCGGTTTCTCGGCCTCCGCCTTCTCTGCCTTCGCTTCCTTGCGGGAACGGCGAGGGCTCTCGGGCTTCGCCGTGTCACCTTCGGGTGTCGCGGTCGCCGCCTCGCCGGTGGCGGCCTCGATGAGTTCCGTCTCCTCGCCCGCGTTCGCCACATCCTTGTCCCGGGACTGGCGCATCAGGTCGCCGGCCAGCGTCGACCCGGACAGCAGTCCCGGCTCCGGCTTCCCCTTGGCGGAGGCCTCGGGCTTCGCCGCCTTCACGAACTTCGATGCGCCGTTCGACGGGGCGGCGACACCCGGCTTCGCGGGTGTTCCGGACTTCGGTGACGTCTCGGGCTTCGCCGGCGTCTCTGGCTTCGCCGGGGCGGCGGACTTCACCGGCTCCGCCGGTGCGGGGGGGTCGGCCTTCGGCGCCGGCTTCACGCGGGGAGCGGCGACGGTCGGGGCAGGCTCCGGCTTCTTCACGACCGGGGCTGCCACGGTCGGCGCCGGTGTGGGCGCGGCCGCCTCGGGCGCCGGCCGGGTCGCTCGACTGACCCAGGCCCCCTGGTGGTCGCGCGAGGTCCCGCCCGACACCACTCCGCGGCCACGTCCCGCGGGGCGACTCGCGATGGGTTCGTCGTCATCGTCGTCATCGTCGACCGGCGCCTTGAAGGCCGCGGTGCGCTCGTCTGCGCGCACCGGGCGCGCGGCGGGCGCAGGCCGACGCGGCAGTTCGGGCGCGGCAGGAGGAGCAGGCTCCGGTTCCGGTTCCGGTTCGGGCTCGAGCGCCCGCGACTCGGACACGTCACGGACCACCGGAATTTCACCGGTCAGTTCGGCAACGGAGATTCCCCCCTTGACGCCGCGACGACGCCGCCCGCCCCGGGACTCCACCTGCTGTCCGTTGCGTTTGAGCAGCTCTGACACAGAGATCTGCTGACTGTCCTCGGTCATCGAGCACCCACCATCAATTCACCGCCCATTTCCGTATCGAGCTTGCGGAGGATCAAACCCTCACGCAGAGCCCAGGGGCAGATT
>SEEV01000464.1 GCA_004211695.1 Rhodococcus sp. (in: high G+C Gram-positive bacteria) | reverse complement strand
AGGAGTTCCACCAGGTGCCCCGCCAGCCTCGCCTCGTACGCGAAGTCGCCGACGTTCGACCCCATCGACATCGAATACCCGCGGCACCGCCAGCACACACCTGTCGTACACCCTGGTCACGCCTGTAAAACGTATGGATCGGTTCACAGGTTCCAGAGTCGGAGCAGCGCGGACCGCAGGCGGGCGGAGACGATGCGGTGGTCGGTGCGCAGTCGGCGACCAGGGTGCCCGAGGTCGACGAGCTGTGCCTGCGCGTCGGTCACCGCGATCGGTTCCAGGCCGATTCGGGTGCGGAGTGGTACCCAACGGCTTTGTGGGTGTGGGGGATCGCGATCGGGTCGGAGTCTACGACCCTGGGCGGGTAGAGCCACTCGTTGTTTTCGGTGATCTGGAGCATGACGTCACCGCGCTGGAGCCGGCCGCGGCCTCGTCGGCGATGGTGGAGCTGTGGGATGCGCTGGCGGAGCCGATGATCGCCCGCCGGTTGGTGACGATCACGCCTATGTGCCGGTTCGGCGACGACAGGACCCTCACCCCGGCCTCGACGTCGTGTGCGAGCGCAGCCGGTGAGGTGGCATGTGCGCGCACTGCGGCCCTGGACGTCGCCGGCACACAGTGGCAGCAGGTCGGGTGCGTCCTGGCCGAGGTAGGCGATCGCTACATGCCGAGGTCGCCGCGTTCGGATGGCGCGGGTGTTGTGCGGCCAGGGACTGGGCCCGTGGAAGGTGGTCCCATACTCCGAGACGGTAACGGGGTCCGTGGTCCGCTGCGTCGAAGTAGCGGAATGTTGATCCAAGGTCCGCCGCCCATAGTGCGCTGACACCGGTTGTTGTGTTCTCTACCGCTCTCTAGGGGGCGCGGCGCGTGGTTGTCCCGGTGGTCTTCGTCGGGGTGGGCGTGGCGCCGGGATGTCAGACGGTTAGGTGATTAGTGTCGGGGAAGTGAGCGGTAGCGAGCGGGTGGTGATGTTCGACGTCGATGGTGGTTTGGCGGACCTGTCGGAACTCGCCCACCTGTTGACCGGTGACTCGGAGGGGAGCCGCCGGCAGGCGTGGCAGCGGTTCTTCGACAATGTCGGGCAGGCGGCGGTCGTCGAGTCGGGACGGGATGTGGTGGAGGCGGTGGCCGGGCTGGGGTTCGTTGTGGTGTATTCGACGACCCGGCCCGTCACATGCGCGGGACAGACCCGGTTGTGGTTGGGTGAGAATGGGTTTGCGCCGGGACGGGCATTGCTGTGCCGCTCTCCTGGTGATCATCGTTCGGCGGTCGAGGTCAAGGCCGGTCATTGTCGGGCGGTCGGACGGTGGTTGTCGGCGTTCGTCGACGACGAACCAGAGGTTGTGGAAGTCTTGTGGTCCGGCGGGGTGCGGGCGCAGTCCTTCGAAGTGTTGTCGGGGCTGCGGATACGGGAGTTGCGGGCGACGCTGACCGCGGGGACGCTCGGCGCCTCGACCGGACGCGGGCACCGATCGCGGGGTCACGGTCGCCGTGGTGCAACGCATCGCAGACGCGGCGCGGTGGCGCAGGGAGCGGGCTGAGGTACACGCTGCCCGGGTCGTGAGGCATGGGCTTCGTCGCACGTGTGCACTCACTATTCGGTGAATGCTCGTGCGGGCGACGCCGCGGGGTGGGGATGCGACAATCATTCCTATGCCCGGCACCCCGAAGAAGGATCATGGCCCGATCGTGCCGGGTGCGCGGGTCCGGGTGCGGGCGGGCGGTGGCGCCCGTTCGGCGTGGGTGCTCGGTGTGGTGGTCGACGACTACGCCGCCGAAGCAGATGTTAGTGCTGGTCACGAGTGGGCGCCGGTACGACGGTGGGCCGTTGCGACCGATGATGGCACTCTGGTCTTCGCCGACGATGATGGTATCGAAGCCGCCCCACCAGACGAGAGCTGAGACTGACTTCGCGTCCTGTCCGGTACTGCACTCGGCTAACGATCACCAATTGTGACGCGTCTCACCCGTCGAGTGGTGCCGGTCAAGCGCCCACTTTGACAAGCCTGATTGCGAAGCGGCGGAAGAGAACTCGTGTGAATAGTCCAAGCCCGAAGCTGGACGCGACAACCCACTTCCCCGCCCTGCTTACACTCCGTGCCGCAGTGGTCTTCGGCCACGCTATGTCACACCACCAGTGCATACCGATGACAATCCTTAATGACCGTGCAGATGTAGGTTCCCGGCTTCCGTGTCGGTTGCACCGCCTGATGACCTGCGGTTTTCCGGAGGCGTGTCAGCGCTGGATTCCTGCGATCTCCACCGGTTTCGGGGTTGCCCTCGTCCTCCCCGTGGCGGCTGGAGCACGCGGGTTGTGGCCCGGCTGATCCGGGCGGGACGACGCGACAGGCGGTCGCGGAGGTAGCCGGGGCGAACTGTTCACACCTTGGTGAGGGTTTTTCACCCCTGGGGTCGCTGTCCGCGCCTGGTACCCGGGGTGATGCTGATACAGCGGTTACGCAGCAACACGCTTCTCGGGAGATCAGGGAGACGCAGATGTCCGGCGCCGATCACACCGTGCTCGGAGGCGCCGAGGTCGACACCCCGGCGCGAGGGACCCGTGGCGAACAGGTCATGCAGGAGGAGTTGGGAACCGAGTGCCGCGCGGAGCGGTTCTATGCCCACCAGATGTGCCGGGTCCTGCATCCGGCGATGATCGAGTTCATCGACAGGATGGAACTGCTCTTCATCGGGACTGCGGCAGCAGACGGTTCGTGTGACGTGTCGCTGCGGGCGGGACCGCCCGGCTTCATTCATGTCTTCTCCGCCGACCTGCTCGGGTACCCGGAATACCGGGGCAACGGGGTGATGGCCAGCCTGGGCAATATCGTCGAGAACCCGCACATCGGATTGTTCATGGCCGACTTCGCCGACGACCTGATCGGCCTGCACGTCAACGGAACGGCGCGCATCGTCGCCGACGACGAACTGCGCCGCACCCAGCCGGGCCTGCCGACCGAACGAGTGCGCGGTCGCGCCGCCGAGCGGTGGGTCCTGGTGCAGGTCGACGAGGCATATCTCCATTGCCGCAAGCACATACCGCACATGGTGCCCGTCTCCCGCGACCGCGATTGGGGCACCGACGACCAACGACCCAAGGGCGGTGACTATTTCGGGGTCGCCGCCGACCGCAAGGGCCATACGTGACGAGGCCGCTGCGCCATTCGGGTATGGGCCTATCGCTCAGTGACACCGTAGAGAGGGCCGACGAACTCGTCGCTGCCACTCGCCTGGCCGGTCGTGGGGCAGCGACGTGAGGTTCATGCAGCCGCGGGTGCGCGGCGTTCGTCGGTGAGTCGGCCGACGAGTTTCCCGACGGGTTGAGGTCAGGATCTGGAATGTCGGAATTCAAGCCCTTCGTCACGCAGGTGCAGTCCCACTACGACCTGTCCGACGACTTCTTTCGGCTGTTCCTCGATCCGAGCCTGACCTACAGCTGCGCCTATTTCCAGCGCGAGGACATGACGCTCGGACAGGCGCAACGGGCCAAGATCGACCTCGCGCTCGGCGAATGCGACCTGCGGCCGGGCATGACGCTGCTCGTCATCGGCTGCGGCTGGGGCTCGACCATGCTGCGCGCCCTCGAAAAGTACGGTGTCAACGTCATCGGCCTCACCCTCAGCGACAACCAATACCGGCACGTCACCGAGCTCGTGTCCGGTCTGCCGGGGCCGCGGACCGCGGAGGTCCGCCGGCAGGGCTGGGAGGAGTTCGACGAGCCGGTGGACCGCATCGTCAGCATCGGTGCCTTCGAGCACTTCCGCCGCCACCGCTACCAGGCGTTCTTCGATAGGTGCCGGGACCTGTTGCCCGCGGACGGGCGGATGTTGCTGCACTCGATCATCGCCTACCAGCGCGGCACCCTGGAGAAGATGGGCATCCCCGTCACCGAGGCCTACGTGCGCTTCGCCGTGTTCATCGTTCGAGAGATCCCTCGGGGTGGTCAACTGCCCGAACCGGACTGGGTGACCGAACCGGCGGAGCGGGCGGGGTTCGGTGTCGACCAGATTCAGCCGTTGCAGGCGCACTACGCGCGCACGTTGGACCGGTGGGCCTGGGCGCTCGCCGCCCGTCACGACGACGCAGTGAGGATCGCCTCGGAAGAGACCTACCAGCGGTACATGAAATACCTGACCGGCTGCGCCGACCAGTTCCGCAGCGGACGCGTCGACGTCATGCAGTTCACCCTGGTCAAACAGGGGTGAGCTGGTTCTCACCCAAAATTTTCGGATTCTGAGCGAGCCGACCTGCGGATATTCACGATCGCGTCAGCGGACGATTCTCGCCAACTTGTCGGAATCCGCACCGCCGACGGCACTGTCACCCTGAGCAATCCGACGGCGATTTTCGCCGGTTCGCCTCCGCGATTCACCAGGTCGCGTGTGACGAATGCGGCTTATGTGGTTAGTAGATTGTCCAGGCGACCTCAAGTTGACAGTGCCCATGGGACGCACTGGCCTCAGTCAGCCCGGGCCGTCGGGATTCGCGAGATCGTAGGCGCGGGAGACCTTTAGGGGGACGACCATGCGCCAGGCGTCGACGACGAGTTCGCGCGCCTCGGCCGGGTCCAGTGCCGCAAGGTCGGCGTGAACCCAGTTGAAGCGCATGTCCGCCGCGGGCGGCATCTGGAACTTGTGCGGCTCGCCCGCGACGAGTGCCGCCCGCTCCTCCCTTGGGAACGCGAAGCCCATTACCGTCTCGTCGAGGGAGAACGCGACGTAGACGATCTGTTGGACGCGGAACTTCAGCCTGCCGCGCACGTACACCTCGTACGACCGCTCGAGCTCGGTGCCCAGAGGCCGGACGTC
>SEEV01000088.1 GCA_004211695.1 Rhodococcus sp. (in: high G+C Gram-positive bacteria) | reverse complement strand
TTGGCTGTAGACAAGATCGTTCCCAGCCCGCTCGATCCTCGCGTCGCCCCCGCTGTCGCGGAGGCAGTCGCCGCCGCTGCCCGTGCAGAAGGCGTCACCGACTAGCGAGAATCCGTCGAGCACCCCGGACCGGAGCCCGCACCAAGGTTCCGCGGACGGGGTGCTCGCGAGGGGCGGTGGCGATGCCGACGTCTGCGTCGTGACGCTTACTTCTCGGCCGCAGCCGCATGTTTACGTTCGGGCCGTGGACAGCGGTCGCTTGTAGTGCCGTCCGACGAATCCGTGTCGTACTCGATGGGTAGCTGACGTGCGCCGTCTTGTCGTAATGTCGTAGAAGTGTAGGTCGACGCCGGAGTGCGTGCGCAGGCGCGCTTCTATGTGTTTGTTGCACCGGCCGGTAGAACCAGGAGGTTCACGGTGGCTATGGCGCGTATTTCGGTATCGGCAGGGCAGTCGTGGCGCCTGAGTGACGCGGACAGTGAGATTCGGTCATGAGTGACCGGGCGCCGTTCCTGATGACCGGTGTGGGCGGCGGTTACAGCAGTATCAGCCGCCTGGTCGCAGAGCTGCTGCTGCGCAGTGGCGAGCCCGTGCGGGCGATGGTTCATCGCGACGACGGCCGGGCCGACGCGCTACGGGAGCTGGGAGCAGAGATTGTCGTTGGCGATCTGACCAGCCCTGGCGACGTCTCTGCGGCATTGGCGGGCGTGACGCGGATGTTCTTCAACATGAGTGTCTCCGCGGACTATCTGGAGGCCGCCGCTGTCGTCTGCGCGATCGCCGACGAGCGGGGCGGTCTCGAGGCGTTGGTGAACATGTCGCAGATGACCGTGTCGCAGATGACGTCGACCAGCACCGACGAGTCTCGGCACCAACGACTGCACTGGCTCGCCGAGCGCATCATGAACTGGTCCGGTCTGCCCGTCATCCATGTCAGACCCACGGTCTTCCTGGACAATCCGCTGTTCACCGTCGTGGCGAGCCGTTCCGTCGCCGAACGCGGCATCTTGGCCTTGCCGTTCGGTAGCGGCAGGACCTCGCCCGTCGCCGCCACCGACGTAGCCCGCGTCATCGCTGCCATACTTCAGGATCCAGCAGGCCGCCTCGGGCGTGTCTATGAGCTGACCGGCCCCGCCGTTCTGGACATCGATGGCCTCGCCGAGCAGTACACGCGTGGTTTGGGTCGGCCGGTCGCGGGATCCGATCTGCCCTACCGCAACTTCGTGGAACTGATGGGCGCTGTGCCCGGCATCTCGTCGCACACCGTGCAACACCTCCTCACAGTTGCCACACTGCACCGCGACGATCGCTACAACCGGCTGACCACCGACGTCGAGGACGTGACCGGGCAGCCCGCGCAGTCGGTCGAGCAGTACGTCGCCGCACACCGCGAGCTGTTCTCGAGGCCCGCCGCCGGGTAGTGTGCTGAATGATCTTGGAGCACGCACTGCTGTCCGTGGCACCCGCGAGGGCCGAGGAATTCGAATCTGCATTCGGGCAGGCCGAGTCGATCATTTCGGCGATGCCCGGATTCCTGCGACTGCGATTGTCACGCGGCCTCGAGCGACCGAACGTCTACCTCCTGCTGGTCGAGTGGGAAGAACTCGAAGACCACACCGAAGGTTTTCGTCAATCGAGCCGGTATCAGCAGTGGAAGGACCTGCTGCACCACTTCTACGATCCCTTCCCGGTCGTAGAGCACTACGCGCCTGTCCGCGAAGTGCGATGATTCGACGCCTCGCCGAGGCTCGCGCAACATGCGGACACCAGTCTTGTGGTGGCCGGGCTGCCGCCGTCACCACAGGACGGGCAGACCATCGTGACGGTCTGTGCGAATTCGTCGACGGTGACGGTGAGGGGGACGGCGCACTGCCGGCACCACCTGTGTCGCGTGACGGCGTTGACGTGCGTCGGCGACGCGACGCATTGGTGGATCCACCGTCGGTGCAGCGGGCACGTCGTCCGGTCGTCGGGGGACAAGCGCCGCGCATCCTCAGCAGCGTCCTCCCGGGCCAGTCGATCACCCAGCGTGCTCGCGCGGGACGGTCCGACCCCTGATGGGCGGCGGAAACCCGGCGCGGACCGGATCGCGCAGGAGGTGGTCACGGGGTCACCTCGACGAGATCGAACCGGGAGTGCAATTGCGCCCAGGTCGCCCGGCGACGGCCGTCGTGGGTGCGGTAACCGCTGCCCGGCTCCGGAATCCAGGTCCGCATCAGATCGTCACGTACCGTGGGACGGTCGGCGGGTTCGCAGGTGTGCGCCAGCGCGGCGACCAACCACACCCGGGAGGTGGTGCTGCGGGGGGATACCGAGTGGGTATCCGCGCCAAGCGGGTTCGTAATCATGGGTCGTCCTCACGTCTGTCCCGGTCGCGTACGCGCACTCGAAAATGGTTGCCCGTCAACGAGTTGCTGATCCGCGTGGAATTCTCTGTCTGACCTCATGATCCGCCGGCTACGGTGTGGCGGATGTCTCATTTCCTGACACTGGTGGCGCGGACGACTTCAGACGTCGATGCCGAATTCCTTGATCTTGCGGTAGATGGTGGCCCGTGAGATGCCGAGAGCTGTTGCTGCGGCTTTCTTGTTGCCGTGGTTCTCTTCGAGGCTGCGCACGATGGCGTCGCGTTCGAGGGCTTCGATCTGTGTGAGTGTGTGTCGGCTCAGCGCTCGGCACATCGGGGGTAGCTGCTCGACCTCGACGACACCAGAGCGCTGACGCTGGACCACCTCGTGCAGAACCTGCCGGAGCTCGGTGACGTTTCCGGGCCAGCTGTACTTGCAGAGTTGGCGCATCGCCGCAGGCGAGAGGGACAAGTCCGCGCCGCGACCGAGCTGTCTCAGCAGATGCGGAACCAAGCTGTGAAGATCGTCGATGCGATGACGCAGCGCGGGCATGGTGACGGTGTGGCTGAAGTGGGGAAGGATCAGTGTGTCGACATCGGTGTTGTGCTCGGTGCCGCCGATGGTCGCGCCGATCCATCCGGCGTGCTCGCGTCCTTGAATGAGATCGGCGACTATGCGCTGCTGTGACTCGCCGAGGAGATCGATGTCGCGCAGGATGACGCTGAATCGGTCTTGACCGAGTTCCTGTTCGAGTGCCGACAGGGCGGCGCCGTCGCCCGCGAGTTCGGCCGCCGTGAAGATCCGTGTGCGGATGGGAATATGTTCGATGGCAGCAGCTTTGAGGGCTGATCCGCGGCCGCTTCCGGCTTCGCCGGAGACGGTGACCCACTGTTGCTCGCGCGCGCAGCGAGCGATGTGCTGGCAACTGCGGCGCCAGGACGCGCTGCTACCGGTGATTCCGGGCAGGACGCGGATGCTCTCGAGAGCAGGGGATGCTGATGTGGGTATCTCGAGCAGATGTACGTAGAACAGGGCCATCTGCCTCCGGGCCCCGAGCCCGAAGTCCTCGATCGATGACAGCCGGGCCGTCTGCCCGCTGGGCAGGGCGACAATGTGGCGTTGGGTGGCGGGAGCGCCGCTCAGATCGACGGCGTGTTCGAGCAACGCACCCTGATCCTGGGCATCCAGTGCCACACGTAGTTTTCGGTTGACGAGAACGACGTCGTCTCCGAGCGCCAACACTCCCGTTTGGGGTGACCGCCGACAGGCCTTCAGGTAGGCGTTGAGTAATGCGGTCTGGTCCGCACTGGCCTGTGCCAGGAGGCGGCCTTCGATCTGAGCCGTGGCGGATTTGGCGAGGGTGGCCAACAGCGGGCCTCCGTCCTCTACCCAGCCTGTGAGATCGAGTGCACCGACGAGGGCTCCGGACATCGGATGGGTGATCGGGACACCGGCGCATGCCAGTTGCCCGAGGCAGTCGGCGTAGTGCTCGGCGCCCGTCACAAGGGTGGGCTGACGGGTTTCGAGCGTGGTGCCGATGCCGTTGGTGCCGGCGAATTCTTCCGAGTAGCTGTAACCGGGTATCAGTTGGACGTCGTCGAGTGTGCGATTGAGTCGTCGACTGGCGGTGATCCTGGTCAAGATCACTCCGTCAGCCGAGGTCAGGATGACGCTCACTGGTTCGTCGACCAGGCCGTCCGCGAGCTGCCGCAAGACGGGTTCGGCTGCTGCCACGAGAGGGCAGTCCAGATTCGGCTCTCGCACGAACGGGAGGTCGAGCTGATCCGGGCGTACCTTGAGCGACTTCGATCGCTGCCACGAGTACGAGATGGGCTGGCGAACGGTGCTGTCGAGGTCGTTGTCGGCGAGGAACAGCTCTCGCGCCTTCTGTAAATCCTTGCTGGTCATGCTGTGTTTACGCCCCGATTCTCCACCGTTCACGTAGTCGAGCGTACGTCGTCTCGATGTGAGACGGGTCTCAATATGAGACGGGGTGGAGGTCAGTGCGACGGGCTGTGCGTGGTTTCGACGCGCGCGCTCGGCGGGGTCGGACGGGTGCCGGTGAGTACCGCGAGGACGCAGGCGAGGTCGGTGATCGTGAGGGTACTCGGGACCGGGGGCGGGCCGGGTTCAGTGCGGGGACGGCCGCGCCGTCGTCCCGGTGTCGCTGTCATCGTCGTGGCCTTTCGTCGCAGGTGAAGGTGATCTGGCATGCGGTGTCATCGTCATATCGCTCGACCCGGGTTCAGAATCGCGGTGGGGTCGAACACTGCCTTGACCCCTGTCATCAAGGACCTCTCGACCGAGCCGACCATGGGTTCGAGGTAACGCCGTTTGAGCTCGCCGACGCCGTGCTCGCCTGTGATGGATCCGCCCAGCGCCAAGCACCGCGTCACCATCTCGTCGAAGGCCTGGCGGGCCCGGTCGGCGGCATCCGGATCTGCCGCGTCGAAGACGATCGTGGGGTGCAGGTTGCCGTCGGCGGCGTGTCCGAACGTACCGATCAGCAGGCGGTGGCGGTCGGCGATCCGGGTGATGGCGTCGAGCATGTGGGGTAGCCGGGGCACCGGCACTGCCAAGTCGTCGAGCAAGGTGCTGCCGCGGCGTTCCAAGGCGGTCAGCGCCACACGGCGGGCCTGCATGAGGGCGTCACCTTCGGCGGGGTCGGTGCTCACATACAGCTCGGTGGCCGCGGCAGCGCGGCATGCGTCCGCGCTGCGCTCGGCTTCCGCCTCGGCCGCGTCGCCGTCACACTGGATCAGTAGCAGCGCGCCGGCTGTGTTGTCGAGGCCCATGTGGGTCATGTCGTTGACGGCCGCGATGGTGGTGTGATCCATCAGTTCGACCAGGCTCGGGTCGGCCACCGCCTGAATGTCCATCACCGCGTCGACTGCACGGACGGAGTCGGCGAAGGCGGCGACGACGGTGGCCGTGTGTGCCGGTGTCCGGCGCAGCCGCATGGTCGCCTCGACGATGACGGCCAGGGTGCCTTCGGACCCGACCAGCAGTTGAGTCAGGTTCAACCCGGCGACATTCTTGCGGGTGGCGGCGCCGGTGTGGATGATTCGGCCGTCGGCGAGCACCGCCGTGATCCGGGCGACATGGTCGCCGGTGACCCCGTATTTCGCGCAGCACGCGCCGCCGGCGTTGGTCGCGAGGTTTCCCCCGATCGTGGAGATGTCGCGACTGCCGGGGTCGGGGACGTACCACAGTCCGCGCTCGGCCACCGCGGCGGCGAGGTCACCGTTGACCACTCCCGGCTCGACCGTGGCGGTGCGGGATTGTCGGTCGATGGCGAGGATGCGGTTGAGTCTCTCGGTGCTGAGCACGATGCAGCCGTCGATCGCGTTGGCTCCGCCGGCGAGGCCGGTGCCCGCGCCCCTCGTCACGACCGGAATGCCGTATCGGTGGGCGGTTTTCAGGGTCGTCACGACGTCGTCGGTGGTCCGGGCGCGGACGACCGCGATCGGATGGCCGGAGGGAGAGAGCAATGATTGATCGCGGGTGTAGGCGATCATGGTGTCGCTGTCGGTCACCACCGCATCTCCCAGTGCCGCGACCAGTGCCGCGACGGGACCGGTCGTCACCACGGTCATGCCTTGTCCTTCCACAGTGATGTATTCCGTCAGGTTGTGCACCACACCGCGTTACCGGCTGATCTCCAGTTCGCCCATGTGTGACCAGTCGGTGCCGGGGAGGTCGGTGTGGATGATGCGCGGTGTCTCACTCAGTGCCGGGCGCATCGCGTCCAACCCTTTGCGGAAGTGGTCGGTGTTGACGTGGTCGGAGCCGGCCTGCCCGTCCTTGAAGGCCTCGATCAGCACGAATTCGGTGGGATCGTCGGCGCTGCGGTGCCATTCGAACCAGAGATTGCCGGGTTCGGACCGGGTCGCGTCGGTGAACTCCTTGGTGACGAGCAACCAGTCGTTCTGGTTCTTGTCGAGAACCTTGAACTTCACGACGATGAAAATCACAGTGACTCACTTTCTTTCGGGCGAATTCCTCACCGCTGGGACGCGGGGGAGTGGGTCACCGCCGCGCAGGACGGTCGCGGCGGTGACCCACTGGCTGCTTCAGTAGATGTTCGACGGGCGGATCATGCCTTCGGCGAGATCGCCGAAGCCGGGTGCCATGATGGCACCGGGATTGCCGATCACTTCCTCCACGACAGCGGTTTCGGTGGTGATCAGCAGTGCCGCGATGGAGGCCGCGCTTTCGAGTGCGGCACGGGTGACCTTGAACGGATCGATCACCCCGTCGTCGAACATGTCTCCGTATTCACCGGTGAGGGCGTTGAATCCGTGCCCGAGTGGCAGACCGGCGACCACTTCGACGACCTCGTCGCCGTCGAATCCGGCGTTGATCGCGATCCAGCGGAGCGGTTCGGCGAGGGCTCGGCGTACGACGTCGCACCCGATCGCTTCGTCTCCGGCCAGGTCGAGATCGGTCAGTGCCCGGTGTGATTGCGCCAGCGCGGTGCCACCGCCGGAGACGATCCCTGCCTCCACTGCGGCGCGGGTGGCGGCCAGGGCGTCTTCGACGCGCAGCATCCGCTCTTTGAGCTCGACGCTGGTCGCGCCGCCGACGCGGATGACGGCAACTCGTCCGGTGAGCCGGGCGATGCGCAGTTCGAGGCTTTCCTGGTCGGCCTCGATCTTGGCGCGCTCGAGCTGGGACTCGAGCTGGGCGATGCGGGCGTCGAGCAGGCGCTGGTCCCCGTGGCCACCGACGATCGTGGTCTCGTTCTCGGTCACGGTGATGCGGTCACACGAACCGAGGTGCTCGACACTGACTTCGGACAGTTCGATGCCGGTGTCCTTGGCGATCACGTGCCCACCGAGTGCCACGGCGAGGTCTTCGAGCTCGGCGACGCGGCGGTGCCCGAAACCAGGGGCCCGGACGACGACCGACTGCATCGTCTTGTGCATGTTGCCGCCGACGAGCAGTTGCAGGGCCGGTCCGTCGACGTCCTCGGCCAGCACCACCAGGGGCCGGTCGGCTCGCTTGGCCACCTCGATGCTCGGCATGATGTCCTGGACTTGGGTGATCTTCTTGTTGGTCAGCAGGATCACCGGATTGGTGTGCACCGCTTCCATTCGCTCCGGGTCGGTGACCATGTAGCCGGAGATGTAGCCGTGATCGAACTCGATGCCGTCGACGATGTCGACCGACAGCCCGAGGGTGTCGCTCTCCTCGGTGGTGACGACTCCGGACTTGCCGACGTAGTCGACGGCCTTCGAGATGGCGTGTCCGATCACTTCGTCGTCGCTGGCGGCGAGGGTCGCGATCCGCTGCAGATCGCTCTGCCCCCCGATCTGGGAGGCCTGCTCGCGGAGGGAGTCGACGACCACGGACACGGCCCGTTCGATGCCGCGCCGTACCCGCATGGGGTTGGCGCCGGCGTCGACGGACCGCAACCCTTCGCGGACCATGGCCTGGGCGAGCACGGTTGCGGTGGTGGTGCCGTCGCCGACCACACCGTTGGTCTTCATCGCCACTTCCTTGACCAGCTGGGCGCCCATGTTGGCGAAGGGTTCGCGGAGCTGGATCTCGCGGGCGATGGTGACGCCGTCGTTGGTGATCGTCGGCGGCCCGGTGAGCTTTTCGAGCACCGCGTTGCGCCCCTTGGGGCCGAGGGTCACCTTGACCGCGTCGGCGAGGGCGTTGACGCCCTGCTCGAGTCGTGCTCGGGCGTCCGTGTTGTACCGCAGCTCTTTTGCCATGGCTGATGTTCCTTTCGTACTTTCTTTCGCGGAGGGATGCGGCTAGGGGACGAGAATCGCCCGGCCGCGTACTCGCCCGGCATCGAGATCGTCGAGTGCTTGCTGGAAGTCCTCGAGCCGGTACCGGGTGGTGTGCAACGTGACCTTGCCCTGGGCGGCAAGGGTCATGAGCTCCTGCAGGTCGTTGTAGGAGCCGACGAGATTTCCGATGAAGTTGATCTCGGTGGAGATCACATCGATGGTCGGGACGTCGATGTTTTCGCCGTATCCGACGACGTAGTAGTTCCCGGCGCGGCGCAGCATCGCGATCCCTTCCCGGGTCGCGCCGCCCTCACCGACGAAGTCGACGACGGCTTCGGCGCCGTGTCCGCCGGTGAGGTCGAGCACCTGCTGGACGTGGGTGCCGTCGGCGACGATTCCGTGGTCGGCGCCGATCTTCACGGCGAGTTCGACGGCGGCGGGGTTGCGGTCGAGCACGACCACGGTGACACCGGAGATCGCCTTCAGGACCTGGATGCCGATGTGGCCGAGTCCGCCGGCTCCGATCACCACGCACACGTCTCCGGGCCGGGTCGTCTTCGCGGCCTTGGCGACCGCGTGGTACGCCGTCAGGCCCGCGTCGGCGAGCGCGGCGACGTCGGCCGGCTCGAGCGAGTCGTCGATCCGGACCACGCTGCGGGCGGTGGTGCGCAGGTATTCGGCGTACCCGCCGTTGACGTCGATGCCGGGGAACGTGCTGTTCTCGCAGTGGACGTCGTCACCGAAACGGCACGCCCGGCACAACCCGCACGTGATGAGCGGGTGCAAGATCACCTTGTCGCCGACCGCGACGTTGGTGACGGCGTCGCCCACGGCGTGGACCCAGCCGGCGTTCTCGTGGCCGATCGTGTACGGCAGAGCGACACCGGACTTCTCCTCCCACTGCCCTTCGAGGATGTGCAGGTCGGTGCGGCACACGCCGGCGCCGCCGATCCGTACGATGACATCGAGCGGGCCCTCGATCGTGGGTTCGGGAATGTCGGTGAGCTGCAGTTTGGTGTGGTATCCCACCACTTGCACGGCCTTCATCTCGGGCTCCTGGTTCTGAGGTCGGTGATTCGCGGTGTGGCGCCGACGGATTCGCTGTCGGCGTAGCGGGTGGCGAGCAGGCCTCGGCAGAAGTGGGCGTTGCCTTCCATCGAGATGCGCACCGACTTGGCGAAACGCAGCCGCATCGGAACCGATTCCGGGGGGATGCGCTTGCCGTCGTCGTCGACGAACACCCGGCTGGCCGGGCAGAGGCTCAACCCGATGCCGATGCGGCGACGCAGCAGTGCGGCCTTCGCCTTTCCTGGAGCGAGGTCGGCGAGGGTGAGCCGGTAGATCTCGTTGACCCCCACGTCGGTGGTTTTCAGGTGCGCCTCGACGCACCGCTCCATCGCCGCGGAGTGCGCCTTGGACAGGAATGTCCGGCGCAGCTCGTGCAAACTTTCCTGCGCCTCGGAGCCGAACGTCCCGACGTATCCGGCGTCGGCCGCGAGGCCGGCGTTGATCTTGTCGCTGTCATGATGGTCGTCGAGCAGCACCCGCACCTCGCGAATGTCCTCGATCAGGCGCAGGGCGTCGAGGGCGTCGGAGGCCATGAGGTAGGCGAAGTTCGGCGAGCAGAACGCGGTGGGCAGCCGCAGATGCACGGTGACGCCGGCGTCGTCGAGGGTGACCGACCGGACGAAGCCGAGTTCGGTGATCGGCTCGTCGAGCTCCGGGTCGGTGACCGTCGCGAGCGCCGCGAGGATGTCCTCCTCCGCGCAGACGGCAAGGGTGGTCATGATGACACGACCTCCTTCGCTCCTGCCGCGACCTCGACACCTTCCTGCCCCGCCGGCTCGGGCAGCTGCAAGTCCGCGGGAACATCGATGTCGTAGAGCGCTGCCGCGTTGAGGCCGAGGATCTTCTTCTTCTGCTCGACGGTGATCGGGGCGTACTCGCCGAGCATGTCCTCGGGGATCTGGAAGTCGACGAACTGCTCGATCAGCCACCTCGGGGTCCACAGCGCGTAGTCGCTGCTGAACAGGATCTTGTCTTCGCCGATCCAGTAGAGGAGCTCGCCGATGATCTGCGCGAAATACCGGGGCCGGGTGTGGATGAAGGGCAACGCCACCGCGAGGCCGCCGTAGACGTTCGACTCCTGGGTCGCGATCCAGCAGAAGTCCTCGAGCCGCGGCAGGCCGACGTGCTCGACGACGAAACGCAGGTCCAGGTAGTCGGTCGCGACCTTGTCGACGTCCGCTACGTCGAAGGCGTCGCGATCGAGGGGGCGGATCGTGGGGCCTTTATGGATGTGAATGTTCTTGATGCCCAGCTTGATGCACTCTTCGAGGTAGCGCCGTGACCACGGGTCGTCGAGCTTGTAGCCGCGGGAGTCGCCGTGCCACTCGGCGGTGTACAACTTGACGCCCTGCAAGTTCATCCGGGCGGCGTCCTTGCGCAGTTGCTCGAGACCGGCCTCCTCGTGACGGGGATCGTAGGCGTGGTTGTAGGTCAGCTTGTCGGGGTGCTTCCGGGTGAGGCCGAACGCGTCCTCGGTCTGTCCGAATCCGTTGTGGTAGAACTCGCTCAGCAACGCCGGCTGGAAGATCGCGTGGTCGACGTATCCGTCCACGAAGAGGTCCTGCATCAGTCGGTCGGCGCCGTAGTACGTGTAGGTGTCGTAGTCCCACACGACCTCTTCGGGACTAAGGTTCTTGTGGTAGTCGTAGAAGCAGTCGATGAACTGCTTGCCGTGCACGTTCTTCTGGTTCGACTCGCGGCCGTCCCAGAGGGCTACATGCGCGTCCACGATGAAGTACTTCTGACCGTCCTTCTGATACATCGATTCCCTCGCTTGGTTCTGTTCCTACAGGTGGGTTGCCGTCCGGGGCATTGAGCAGGCCCCGGACGGCCACGGTCAGTTCGCCGTGAGATCGAAGCCGATGTATTCGGCGGCGTCCTCGGGGCTGGCGAACAGCATGGTCTTGTCGTCGAGATGGACCATGCGTCCGTAGTGGGTGGAGCTGATCTCCTCGAAGATGGAGCCGTCGAATTCCTCGCCGAGGGCGTCGGTAAGCTCCTCGTAGTCGAAGCTGAGCAGGCGTTGGCCGTCGACGCGGATCATCGACGGATACTCGGTCAGCTCCACGCCGTCCTTGGCCCCCATCACCTCGGCGACGACGCGGCCGATCGGGGTGTTCATCAAGGTGACGCCGCACATGTTGGAGAACTCGGTGGACGATCCGAATTGCATGCTCACTTGTCCAACTCCTTGGGGATGTCGAGCCCGATCTCCTCGAGCAGGGAACGGAACTTCGATGTAGCGGCGTCGAGACTGTCGGCGAAGGTCACGGCCTTGTCGGCCGGTTGCGACCAGATCGGTTGCAGCGCCCGAGCGGCGTTCAGGCACCGGGGCACCCAGGTGGCCAACCAAGTGCCGAACAGCTCTTTGTTCGACTCCCCGTGCTCGGGGTCGCGGGTGAGCAGCCGGAACAGGTTGCGGGTGTAAGCGAGGTCGCGGTCGTAGTCGTGCTCACCGGTGCCGACGATCGTGGGCGTGATGTAATCGCCGTTGCCGGCGGCGATCTGCATGACCAGTTCGGTGCGGAACAGCGAACCGACCAGCTGTTCGAAGACGATGTTGGAGCCGAACAGCAGCTCACACCAATCCGGAACCGCGGTGAGCCGCTCGACGACCTCACGGGTGGGCTGCCACTCGGGCGCCGACTGCCAGACCTCCTTGTGCGCGGCGCCGTCGAAATCCTCGGTGGCCTCGGACAGATCCAGATTGAACAACGCCAGGTCCTGGGCGAAGCGCATCTTGTGGGCAGCGTTCACCGCGACGGCGGTGTTGATCATGTTGGTCGGCCCGGAACGCTGGATGGAGGTGAACACGTGCAGCGCCAGCCCGTTCTCCGCGTGCATCCACGCACCCAGGTTGCGGGAGACGAACGTCAACCACGGAGTGTTCCAGGCGTCGTAGACCCGGGCGCGCTTGGCGTTGGACAGACACAACTCGACCTGGTGGACGACCTTGGAGTTGTTACGAAATATCGTCTGATCCCACTCCTCGTTCGGGTCGAGGAAGGCATGCCAGTTCGACGACTTCGCGGCCGTCCAGTCCTGCGGGTATCCGCCCGGCCCGTTGCCGAATCCGTAGATCCAGCCCTGGGACAGGTGGCGGTCGGGGTCGGGCTGGACGTCGACGGTCACGTCCTCGTACATCGTCGACCGCTTCTTGGCCGGCGTGTAGTAGGTGAAGGAGCGGCTGCGGGAGCTGGGGAACTCCAGCGCACCGGCTTCGGAGTCGGTGAACTCGATCTTCGGAAAGCTCCGTTGCTTGGGCTCGGAGGTTGCGGTCATCTCGTTTCTCAGTTCTGTCGGTGAAGCAGGATGGTGGATTCCTCGGGGCGCCTACTCGAAGGCGGGGCTGGTGAACTTGTCGTAGAAGATCTGGTCGTGCGGGGTGTCGGTGGCCTCGAGCACAGCGAGCGCAGCGTCGACCATCGGTGGTGGTCCGCAAAGGTAGACCTCGGTCTTGCTGATGTCCGGTTCGCAGCGGCTCACCACGTCGGTGACATTGCCTTCTTCGACGACGATCGACCCCGCGGGCTGTGGGTCCAGCGATTCCGACAGGCAGGCCACGAACGTGAAGTCCGTCAATTCTCGTCCGAGGTCGAGGATCTCGTCGACGTAGAACAGGTCGGCGGGAGTGCGGGCACCGTAGTAGAAGTGCACCGGGCGGGAGTTGCGCGTCTCGCTCATGTGCCGCAGGAGCGAGAGGACCGGGGCCATCCCGGCTCCGCCTCCGATCAAGACGATCGGCAGGACGTGACCTTCTTTGAGGGTGAACGACCCGTACGGGCCGGTCAAGCTGATCTCGTCGCCGATCGAGATGTGATTGTCGAGCAGGCCGGCGAACTTTCCGCCGGGGTACTTCTTGATGAGGAATTCGATGTGGTCGGGCGTCGATGGTGTCGTTGCCATCGAGAAGGACCGGTGTTCTTCGGTCCCCGGGATCTTCATGTCGGCGTACTGGCCGGGTCTGAACTCGTATGCGGCGGGTTCGACGGGCTGCAACCGCAGCGAGACGATGTCCTTGGTCATCGACTCGATCCCGGTGACCTGAGTGAGTACATCCTGGATGGGGATGCCGCCGAGAAGTTCGTCCTCGTCGAAGTTGAGCAGTTCGATCGTGCAGTCGCTGTATGCGGTTGAGCGGCAGAGCAGTACGTGCCCCTCGTCGACCTCGGCGTCGTTGCACGCAAACGTCGAGTAGTTCTCCATCTGGATATCGCCGTCCAGGACGAACGATTTGCAGGCCGAGCACCGCCCCTCGCGGCAGCCGTGCATCAGGTGGATGCCTTGCCGGAATGCGGCATCGAGGATGTACTCGTCTTCGCCGACTTCCATCTCGATGTCGACGGGCTCGAAGTTGATACGGTGCTTGTCGGCCACGGGCCATCTCCTGGACTCTTGAAAGAATTGTGCTGGTTGCGGTGGGCGGCGCCGTAGTGATCAGGCGCCGCCCACCGAGCCGGGTCAGGCAGGAACGGTGCTGCCTGCGCGGTATGCGGCGATGTGGGCGTCGCGTTCGGCGTCGGACATCTGGTTCAAGAGCACGTTCGGGCTCTGGAAGGTGTTGCCCCGCACATCGTCGAGGGTCCACATCTTCTTCGGGTCGTCCAGATCGAGGTGCGGCTGACCGACGAGGGTCTTGCCGTCGTCGCGGACGTACCCGAGGTCGGAGACGATGTCGGCGAGGTCCTTGCCGTGGTGCAGGGTCTCCCATTCACGGAACCCGGTGAGCCGTCCCATGTTCGGAGTCGGCTTACCCTGGTACTCCTCGCGGAACGCGACGGCGTCGGTCCAATAGCAGGTTTCCGAGCAGTAGGTCCGCCACTGGTTGTCCACCTTCTCCACGACCATGTCTTCGCGGATGAGGGCGGGCACCATGCAAGTCCAGCACCGGTGCGGGTACTGGTACCCGACCTCCTCGAATGCGATCGGCTTGTTGCGGCCGGGGTAGGCGAGCCGGTTGTACTCCTCCCACCACTTGCCGTACTTCGAGTACCAGCCCGGGTACTTGTGTTCGAACCACTCGAAGTCCTTGTCGGTCATCGCATCGATCCGCCAGTAGTTCACCGGCCAGCCGGTGGCGAAGAACCGGGCCACCTCGTGGACGTAGCCCTTTTCGGTGATCCGCTTCCACGCCTCCTCGACCAGGTCGTGCGGAATCGTCAGACCGTACTTCTCGAGCGGGATGAGGTAGCTGCGGTAGTAGTCGTCGTAGATCCACCGCCGCCACATCTCGGCGTAGCTCTCCCGGTCCTTGCGGCGGTCCTTGGTGCCGTACTCGATGAAGGTGCCGATCGCGGCGTCGACGACGCAGTGGTTGTTCCACCACGCGTACCGCAGATCGCGTTCGAGCAGTGGACGGTTCCGCTCGTCGGCGAGCGCCATCAGCAGGATCGAGTAGCCGTTGGAGATGTGCCGCGATTCGTCCGACTGCACCGAGTGGAAGACCGTCGGCAACAGGTAGTCACCGTTGGCGGCGGCCTCGTCGGGCATGGCCACGAACAGGGTGTTGGTGAACGCGGTTTCGGCGACCACGGTCAGGTAAATGTTCGCCGAGGTGATCGCGTCACCCGTGATGAACCCTTCACCGAACTGCCGGCCGATGGTGCCCGCATAGTTGTTCGCGAACGCCTTCTCCGTCATGTCGAACCCGGCGGGATCGATGTAGTTGTTCATGTACAGCTTCTTGAGGTTCATCTGGATCGTCGAGTGACGAACCTCGTCGATCATCTGTACAGCAAGCCCGTTGTGGATTTCCGGGTTGGGCACGGCGTCGATGGCCATCGGCATCGCCCGGGCGGCCGAGATCTCCGGGAACGGAATGATCGACAGGAACAGCTTCTGCCATTCGAGCCACCGCTGCTGCACCTGGCGGAACATGTTGCCGCGGATTGCACCGTCCATGGCGCCGTACACGCGGTTGTCTTTCTCCTCCTCCATCGGGAAGTAGGACCGCATTATCTGCTTGAGAGGGTCCTTCTTGGGGGCCTTCTCGAAGGTGTAGTCGGTTCCGAACCGGGTGGCCGGGGTTGCGAATGTCGGATCCCATGACAGTTCGGTGATCTTCGCGTGGGCCTTTGTCAGGCTTTGCCTACTCAATGTGCGCCTCCTGAATCGGGTGCCGGCCGGGTGCCGGCTGTGGGGATGTCGTGCGATCGATTGAACCCCGTGACTCAGCTCTCAACCGTCTCAGTGTGAGACGGATGTCACATCGAGGTGGGGGGCGGCTGCCTACACTGACCCCGCGCCGCGGCAGACCCTCACACCCCTCGATCAACCGACACGGGAGACCAGAGTGATCCCACAGCCGTCCAGCACGTCGCTCCACCGCACAACCCCGATGTCGAACTCCGAGTTGGTTCCGGCCGACGGGGCGCCTACGGGACCGGACCACCTTCGTCCGAGAAACTGGCTCCGGGTGTCCTGGTCGCGCTCTCGACACGCATTGGGCGACGACGACCGCCCCACCGCCGAGTACGTCGATCGTGCGCCCACCGATACGGTGCTCGAGCGAGCCGCGCGGTCCGTGATGCCCGCGTTGACGGAAGGCATCGAAAACGAGCCGGTCTCACTGATCCTCACCGACGCCAACGGCATCGTTCTCTCCCGAACCGGTGGCGATCGCACCTTGTTCACCGCACTCGACCGAGTCGACCTGGCCCCGGGCTACCGCTATGCGGAATCTCGAGTGGGCACCAACGGAATCGGCACCGCGCTGGAAGTCGGTCGACCACTCCTCGTGGACGGAGACCAGCACTTCAGTGGTCCGCTCCGGTCCTTCTCCTGTGCGGGAGCTCCGGTGACGCACCCGATCACCGGAGCGATTCTCGGTGTCGTGGACCTGACCACCGCCGCGCAGAACTCCAACGCCCTGCTGCTGTCCTTCGCCACGCTCGGCGCAGCCCGCCTCCGTGAGCGCATGCTCGACGACGCATCGGAATTGGACCGGGCACTCTTCAGTGCCTATCGGTCGGCATGCCGGCGTTCCGGCCGGCCGGTCATCGCCGTCGGCGAAGAGGTCGTGATGATGAACTCGCAGACCAGACAAGAATTCGACTCACCAGACCAGATGGCGATTCTCGAACGCACCCGAGACATCGGCGGCGAAACGCACCCGGTCACCATCCTCACCGACCTGCCGAGTGGAACGATGGCACGCCTGAGTTACGAGCCGGCATTCGCCGGCGACAGCCTGGCCGGAGGGATCGTGCGGATCACGAAACAGGTTCCTGCCAGACACCTTTCCCTCCTCGAGGTCAACGCGCCCACCCCGCCCTCGCTCGCCGGCGCCAGCCCGCTCTGGCGGCACACGGTCCAGGCAGTTGTCGAGGCCAGCCGTCGACAGGACTGGCTCGTTCTCGACGGGGAACCCGGCGTGGGCAAAACCGCCGTGATTCGAGCGGCACACCAGCTCGTTCCGGAACGCGGACTCGCCGTTCTGGACGCCACCGAACTCGGCGCCGACGACGTCCTCGCCCAGGCCTCCCGCGAACTGGACGGCGAATCCGACCTGGCGATACTGCACGTACACACGCTGGACGAGGCTCATCGCGCCGCACTCGCTGACCTGCTGCAGGACCTTCCATTGCAGGGGTCACCCCGTGCACCGTGGGTGGCGCTCACGCGGTATCCCCAGGACTCGACCGATATCAGCCCACTGCTGCGCATGTTCCCCAAGTCGGTCACGGTGCCACCCCTCCGGCACCACTTGGACGACATTCCCGATCTGGTGCGTAGCCTGCTCGACACCCTGGGAGCCACCGACCTCACCCTCGCGCCCGCCGCTTTGAACCAACTCGCGCGGCTGGCGTGGCGCGGAAACGTCACCCAACTGAGGAATGTGCTTGCGGACATCTACCGGCGGCAACGGTCCGGCGTCGTCGAAGTCGACACCCTGCCTCCCGCATGCCGTTCCACAACACGCCGAACGTTGACCAGGTTGGAGGCGCTCGAGCGTGACGCGATCGTCGACACCCTGACGCTTCACGCCGGCGACAAGACCGCCGCCGCCACCGCCATCGGCATGTCCCGAGCAACGATCTACCGCAGGATCCGCGAGTTCGGAATCGTGCTCTGAACGAACCCGCACCGCGGTATGTCAAATTGAGACACCGCTGCGCTCGTCCCTGAGGGATGCTCTCGCCGAACCATATTCGCCCGCCCAGCCCCGGGTGTCAGACAGGAGAAATCGATGACCAATCCGAACGGACTCACCACAGTCGCCGGTGCACCGGTGCCCGACAACCAGAACAGTCTCACCGCGGGCGCCCGCGGTCCAGTGCTCCTGCAAGACGTCTGGCTCCTCGAAAAACTCGCGCACTTCGACCGCGAAGTCATCCCCGAACGCCGCATGCACGCCAAAGGCTCCGCGGCCTTCGGCGCGTTCCGCGTCACCCACGACATCACGGCACACACCAACGCCGCCGTATTCTCCGAAGTCGGTAAGCAGACCGAAATCTTCATGCGATTCTCCACCGTTGCCGGCGAGCGCGGCGCCGCCGACGCCGAACGCGACATCCGCGGATTCGCTGTCCGCTTCTACACCGAGCAAGGCAACTGGGACGTCGTCGGAAACAACACCCCCGTCTTCTTCTTCCGCGACCCGCTCAAGTTTCCCGACCTCAACCACGCGGTCAAGCGCGACCCGAAGACCAACCTTCGCTCGGCGGAGAACAACTGGGATTTCTGGACCAATCTCCCCGAGGCGCTGCACCAGGTCACCATCGTGATGTCCGACCGCGGCATCCCCGACGGCTATCGGCACATGCACGGATTCGGTTCGCACACCTACTCGTTCGTCAACGACGCCGGGGAACGCTCCTGGGTGAAATTCCACTTCCGCACCCAGCAGGGCATCAAGAACCTCACAGACGAAGAAGCCGCCGTCGTCGTCGCCGGCGACCGCGAGTCGGCGCAGCGCGACCTCTTCACCGCGATCGAGGAGGGCAACTACCCGAAGTGGACCCTCTTCGTGCAGATCATGCCCGAAGCCGACGCCGATACCTACCGCTACCATCCGTTCGACCTCACCAAGGTCTGGTCCAAGAAGGACTACCCCCTCATCGAGGTCGGCGAACTCGAACTCAACCGCAACCCGGAGAATTACCACGCCGACGTCGAGCAGGCCGCCTTCTCCCCGGCGAACATCGTTCCCGGCATCGGATTCTCCCCGGACCGCATGCTTCAAGGCCGACTGTTCTCCTACGGCGACGCCGCCCGCTACCGACTCGGCGTCAACCACCACCAGATCCCAGTCAACAGCCCGCGTGGCGCAACGCACGTCAACTCCTTCCATCGCGACGGCGCCATGCGCGTCGACGGAAACCAGGGCAGCGTCCCGAGCATCGAACCCAACTCCCACGGCCGATTCGCCGACCAGCGCAACTACGCCGAACGTCCGCTCGGAGTGGGCGCCGTCGCAGACCGGTTCGACTACCGGGCAGACGACGACAACTACTTCGAACAGCCTGGCAACCTCTTCCGCTCCATGAACGCCGAACAGCAGACTGTGTTGTTCGAGAACACCGCTCGTGCCATTACGGGAGCCTCGGTCGCCACCATCGAGCGGCACATCGCGAACTGCACCCAGGCCGACCCCGCCTACGGCGAAGGTGTGCGAAAGGCCTGTGAGGCCCTCGGCGCCCTGTAAATCGCGGCATCGCGCCCGTGAACCCGGCGGCGCGCGTGGACAGGACTCTGAACTGGGTACAGAGTTCGCGCGTCGCCGTGCGAGCGTGCCGTTCACCGCATCGCGGAGGTGGTGGGCGGCACGCCGCGTTTCCCGCGAGTTCGCAGCTGCGCGCGGAAGACTATCCGCGGCTGTCGGGTAGTGGTCGGGCGTAAAGTGAATCGATTGGGGCCTGTGAGTTGATCCGTGAGTCTTTCGGCGCAACCCGGTCGTTCGGGTCCGGGATAGCCGATCTGGTTTTGTCGGACCGGGTGGCTAGTGTCTGGTTATGGCGGGGAGGGTGGTGAAGCGGGCGTTCACGTACCGTTTCTATCCGACTGCGGTGCAGGCGGAACAGCTTGCTCGGACGTTCGGGTGCACCCGGTATGTCTATAACCGGGCGTTGGGCGAGCGGTCGCGTGCCTGGTCGCGGGGGCGGCGGCGGGTCAGCTACAGCGACACCTCGAGGATGCTGACCGGATGGAAGCGGGATACCGAGACCGCGTGGTTGTCGGAGCCGTCGAAGGGGCCGTTGCAGGAGTCGCTGCGGCAGTTGCAGGGCGCGTTCGACAGGTTCTGGCGCAAGCAGACCGGCTACCCGCAATTCAAGAGGAAGGGCCGGTCGAAGGATTCGGCGACCTACTACGCGAACTGCTTCACCTACCGCGGCGGGCGGATCCGGTTGGCCGAGCAGTCCGACCCGCTGGACATTCGGTGGTCGAGGCCGCTACCGGAGGGGGCCGTACCGTCTCGGGTGACGGTGTCGCGTAATGCTCGTGGTCGGTACCACATCTCGATTCTCGTCGAGGACATGATCGCCGAACTCGAGCCGACCGATCGGGTGGTCGGGCTCGACGCCGGGATCACGAGCCTCTACACGCTCTCGACGGGGGAGAAGGTCACCAACCCGCGCCACGAGGGCGGGGACCGTGAGCGGCTGGCGAGGGCGCAGCGGGTGCTCGCCAAGAAGAAGAAGGGGTCCCGTAACCGGGCCAAGGCCCGGCTGAAGGTCGCGAAGATTGTTGGCCGGATCGCCGCTCGGCGTCGTGACTATCTGCACACACTCTCCACTCGGCTGGTGCGCGAAAACCAAGTGATCGCCATCGAGGATCTGAGTGTGCGGAACATGGTCAGGAATCGGTCGCTGTCTCGGGCGATCTCGGATGCGAG
>SEEV01000463.1 GCA_004211695.1 Rhodococcus sp. (in: high G+C Gram-positive bacteria) | reverse complement strand
CCTCAACAACGGGTACTTCGTCGGCGAGTTGTGCCACTACACGGAGAACGACCGCGTCTGCATCCCGGTGCCGTTCTACCACTGCTTCGGCATGGTCATGGGCAACCTCGCGTGCACGAGTCACGGCGCCACCATGGTGATCCCGGGGCCGTCGTTCGATCCGAAGGCGACGCTGCAGGCCGTCGAGGCGGAGAGGTGCACGTCGCTGTACGGGGTGCCGACGATGTTCATCGCCGAACTCGCCGACCCCGACTTCGAGTCGTTCGACCTGTCCAGTCTGCGGACGGGGATCATGGCCGGTTCGCCGTGCCCGGTGGAGGTGATGAAGCAGGTCATCGAGCAGATGGGCATGTCGGAGGTCTCGATCTGTTACGGCATGACCGAGACGGCGCCGGTGTCGTTGCAGACGCGCTCGGACGACACGATCGACCAGCGCGTTTCCACCGTCGGCCATGTCGGCCCGCATCTCGAGGTCAAGATCGTTGATCCGGCAACGGGATTGACCGTTCGGCGGGGTGAGCCGGGGGAGTTGTGCACCCGGGGGTACTCGGTGATGCTCGGGTACTGGAACAACGCGGAGAAGACGGCGGAGGCGATCGACGCCGGCCGGTGGATGCATACCGGAGACATCGGTGTGATGGATTCCGACGGGTACGTCGCGATCACCGGGCGGATCAAGGACATGGTGATCCGGGGCGGCGAGAACGTCTACCCGCGGGAGATCGAGGAGTTCCTGTACACCCATCCCGACATCCTCGACGCCCAGGTGATCGGGGTGCCCGACGCGAAGTACGGCGAGGAACTGATGGTGTGGGTGCGGATGAAGGACGGCGCGGCTCCTCTCGATTCGGCGGCGGTGAAGGAGTTCTGCACCGGGAAACTCGCCCACTACAAGATCCCGAGGTACGTGCACGTCGTCGACGAGTTCCCGATGACCGTGACCGGCAAGGTGCGCAAGGTCGAGATGCGGGAGAAGTCCCTCGACCTGATCGGCCGCGCCTGACCCGTGTCGCGCTCTTACCCCAGCGCCCCGGCGATCGCGTCGAGACCGGCGGCCGCGCAGGCCTGATCCTTCATCCCGTCGGGAGCGCCGCCGACGCCGATACCCGCGATCGACGCGCCGGCGGACTTCACGCTCACCCCGCCGGCGAGGAACAATGTTCCGGGCAGGTCGGCGACCGTCGCGCCGTCGCCCTTGGCTCGTTCGCTCAGGTCGCTGGTGTTCGCGCCGAACGCGGCAGCGGTGTACGCCTTCTGCCGGGCCGCCTCGACCGTGTGCTGGGCGGCATTGTCTCCGCGCAGCATGGCCTGCACGTTTCCGGCGCGATCGACCACCGACACGGTGACGGAGCCGAGCCCGTCGGCCTGGCACCTCGCGAGGGCGGCTTGCGCGGCAGCCTGTGCGGGGGCGATGCCGAGGCGGTTCTGGGTCACGACACCGTTCGCAGCGCCGTCGATCGGGGCCGGTGCGGCGGCGGCCGCGACAGGAGTGGATGTCGTCGCGGTCTCGTCGGACGCGGACGTCGCGCACGCCGACGTCGCGACGATCGCCGTGAGCGGGATGGTGATCGCCAGAGTGCGGGGCAGGCGGTGGAAGGTGCGCATCGGTGGGCCTCTCGGGAGGTGACGGGCTGACGTGACCAGCCTGGTCGGGTGGCGCCGGTGACCGCATCGGTCCGACGGCGGTTCGGCGCTCATCCGTCCGGCGCCGGTAGATCATCCGAACGGTGGATACGCGTCCCGCCGCCGATCCGTAGGATTCATCGACGTGACGACACCCGTGGACGGAGTGGACAGGTCGGATGGCGCGAGCCTGCGCGGCCCGCTCGCCACCGCCATCCACATCTCCTTCTACGTGCTCCTCGCGACGTCGACGGCGCGGTACCTGACGTACCACGGTGTGAGCGGGCGATTCGTCGTGGTGCTCGCGTTGATCGCTGCGCTCGCCGCGCTGTACACGCTCACCGCTGTCGTGGCGCGGAGGGGCGGCGCGTGGGAACCCTGGGTCCTGCCCGTCCTGACGACGTGGGCAGTACTCGTCTGGCTCGCCCCGAGTTTCGCCTGGTGCGCCTTTCCCATGTTCTTCCTCTGCACGAGGGCCTACGCGAGCCGGATCGCGTACCCGGTCGTCGGCGTGCTCGCTGTCCTCACGTCGCTGGCATTCTTCAACTTCTCCGGGCGCACCGAGTGGGCGGTGCTGGTGGGACCGTTGTGCACCGGGGCGCTGATCGTCATGGCGTACAGCCAGATCGAGCGCGACAGCCGGGAGCGGGTGAGTCTGCTTCGCCAGGTCGCGGACACCCGGTCACGACTCGCCGAGACCGAGCGGGAGGCCGGAGTCCTCGCCGAACGCGAGCGACTCGCCCGCGAGATCCACGACACCGTGACCCAGGGACTGACGAGCAGTCTGCTCCGGCTCGAGGCGGCCGAACAGACGTGGGCGCAGGGCGACCCGTCGGCCGAAGCCCGGGCGCGCGAGGATGTCCGGATGGCGACGGGAACGCTGCGTGAGAATCTCGCGGAAACTCGCAGTCTCGTGCATCATCTCGCGGCGCCCAACCTCGAATCCCAGCCGATCGACTCGGCACTGCTCGCCGCCGCGCGCACGCACCACCCCCGGGCGGAGCTCCGGATCGTGGGCACTCCGATCGCGATTCCTGCGGAGGTGGCGCATGCGCTGCTGCGGATCACCCAGAGCGCGGTCGCCAACGTCGCGCTGCATGCCGAGGCGGAGACGGTCGGTGTCACGCTGACGTACCTGCCGGGCGCGGTCGCCCTCGACGTCTTCGACGACGGCCGGGGATTCGATCCCGCGCCCGCCGGATCGCCGTCGGCTCGCGGCGGATACGGTCTGCGCGCGATGCGCAGGCGCGTCGAGCAATTGGGCGGCACGTTCACCGTCGAGAGCGCTCCGGGCGAAGGGACCGTGGTGGCCGCCCAGATACCTTGCGCGAGGGGAACTGCGGGATGAACACCGTCACCGTGCTGCTGGTCGACGACCATGCGGTCGTCCGAGCCGGGCTGCGTGCACTTCTCGATTCGCAGCCGGACATCGAGGTGATCGCCGAGGCGGGCACCGGGGAGGAGGCGGTCGACGCGGTGAGGGAGTTCAGTCCGCAGCTCGTGACGATGGACCTGGCCCTCGGATCGGGCATCGACGGGGTGGAGGCCATCCGCCGTCTCCGGCAGGTCGATCCGGACCTGCCGGTGCTGGTGTTCACGACGTACGACACGGACGCCGACGTGGTGCGCGCCATCGACGCCGGCGCCACCGGGTACGTCCTGAAGGACTCGACACCCCCGGAGATCTTCGCCGCCGTGCGCGGCGCAGCGGCGGGGCAGAGTGTGCTGTCGCCGCCCGTCGCGTCGCGACTTGTGCAGCAGATGCAGCGCCCCGAGGAGGCACTCACGCCCCGGGAGGCGGAACTGCTGACACTGCTGGCCAAGGGCATGACCAACAAGGAACTCGGCCGCGCCCTGTTCATCAGCGAGGCGACGGTCAAGACCCATCTCGCCCACATCTACGCGAAACTCGGTGTCGACACCCGGGCCGCCGCCGTGTCCGTGGCCCTGCGGAAACAGGGCATCCGCTGACCGGAGCGGGTGCGCAGCGGTACGTCGGCATGAACCTTTTGGCAACGATTTGCCGAAGCCCTGTCGAACGGCTGTCCAGGTGGTTATGTTCGAAAGGAGCGGTGACCTTCCGCTCGCACCATGAATTGCGTGTTGAGAGGACAAGGGCCATGGTTGGCAACATCATCGGCACCATCATCTTCGGTGCGGTCATCGGCGTTCTGGCGCGTCTCGTGATTCCGGGAAAGCAGGCGATGGGCTGGGTCATCACCGTCGTCCTGGGCATCGTCGGTGCGCTGATCGGCTACTGGGTGTGGGAAGGACTCCTCGACAAGGGAGACACCGGAGGGATCGACTGGATCCGGTGGGTCATCAGCATCGCCGCGGCGGCCGTGCTGACGCTCGGGTACACCTCGATGACGAGTAAGAAGCGAGTGTAATGCTGCGCCCGTGAGTACTTCTCAACCGCCCGCGGTTGACAAGTACTCACGGGCGCAGGCATAGGAGCGTCATGTCGCGCAGCACTTTCCGGGTGCGCGAGGGGGTCGACGGATCGGCGCTGTGGGGGGTCGAGTTGATCAGTCCGAACGTGGCGTGCGCCTTGGTGCGGGCGTCCGTCTCGTCGAGCGAAGTATCCACCTGCAGAAGCACCTTCACCCAGATCTCCACGTAGCGTCGCTGCGTCTGGCGGACCTCTCGGCGGGCGTCGGCGGGCAGACTCTCCAGGTCTCGGTCCTGGATGCGGATGAGGTCGGGTTCCCCGAGCGCGAAGTCCAGGTGGAAATCGATGAGCCCCTCGAGGGCTTCTTCCGGGGCGGTGGCCTCGGCGACCACGAGCGACCCGCCCTCGAACAGTCGCGTGCTGATCCCCACGAGCAGTTCCACGAGGACGGCGTCCTTGTTGGGGAAGTGCCGGTACACGGCGGGTCCGCTGATTCCCACTGCGGAACCGAGATCCTCGAGGCGAACGCCGAGGAAGCCTCGTTCGGCGATGAGGCGGGCGGCCGCGTCGAGCAGTTGGCGGCGACGATCCGCCTTCATCTGCTCCCGGCGCGTGGTCGGCGCTTCGGTGCCCTCGACGTCTGTGGTCATCGCCTCGCTCTTTTCCGGGAGTGGTCTGGACAACTCAGTTAATCACAGTTATCTTAGTTTCAGTTATCGAGTATTAACTCACTCGGCACGGGCGTCAAGACGAGAAGGCGGCAGGATGGCACTGAGCGGAACCACTGCACGGGAGGGCTACCGGGCAGAGCACACGAAATTGGTGGA
>SEEV01000462.1 GCA_004211695.1 Rhodococcus sp. (in: high G+C Gram-positive bacteria) | reverse complement strand
GGATCGAGGGAGGCGAGCACATTCTCGGTCAGGAATTCACCGATGGCATGGTGTCGGCCGGACAGATGCGCGATCAACAGGGTGGGATCGTCGCAGTCACGCAGCGACAGCGACGCCAGTTGCAGCGCCGCCGCCCACCCGCCGGTCGATTCGGTGAGCTCCTCCACGTCGCCGCGATCAAGGTCCAGTCCTGCCAGGTCGACGAGGAAGCGTCTGGACTCGCCTCGGTCGAATCGCAATGCGGTGGAGTCGATCTCGACCAACTCGTCGTGGACCCGCATGCGGCTCAGAGGAAGACCGGACTGGGTTCGGCTGGCGACCACGATCTGCACATGGTGGCAGCCGTTCTCGAGCAGGAACGCCAACGCCGATCGGGTGGCGGCGCTGCTGACCTTGTTCCAGTCGTCGATGACCACGGCGACCTGCTCGCCTCGCTGGTGGATCTCGTTGATCAGCGAAGTGAGTACGTAGCGTTCCGCATCGTCGCCGTGCTCCTCCAGCGCCGCGCCGAGCTCGCGGGCCAGATCGGGGCGCACTACCCGGATCGCCTCGATCAGGTGCGCCAGGAACCACACGACGGTGTTGTCGTCGTGATCGACGGTGAGCCACGCGACCGCAACGCCCTCGCCGGCGAGTGCGTCCGCCCACTGGGCGGCAAGCGCACTCTTACCGAATCCGGTCGGCGCGTGGATCACGACCAGCCGCCGCCGCTGCCCGGCCCGCAACTGGTCCAGCAGGCGTAGGCGCGGTACCAGCTGCCCGGTCCGCTCCGGTGGGCTGAATCTGGTCGCCGCGGCGGGCGGGGTGATCGCCACGGTGGACGACCGCCACGCGGCGGTCCGTACAGCGGTTGGGGTGAGCCGGGGCCGCGGCGCACCCTGCTGCGGGCCGCTGTGTTGTCCGGTCCCCGGTACCGGCGGCCTCGTCCCTGCCGAGATCGGTACGGGCATCTCGTCGACCGCCAGCCCGTGATGGCCCTGCAGGTCGCGGAGCAGTTCGCCCAGGTCGGCGGCGGTCGGCGGTCGGGTGGCAGGATCCCGAGACATTGCGTGCTCGAGCACCTCGCATACATCCCCCGGGATGCCCTCGGCTCGCAGATCGGGAATGGGATGCCGCGCGATTCGCAGGAATTGTGCAACCACCTGCTCCCCGCTGCGGCGCTCGAAGACCGCGTGACCGGTGATGGCACAGAACAGAGTGGCGCCGAGGCCGTAGACGTCCGCGGCAGGGTTCGGCGCATCACCCTGAAGCACCTCCGGCGCGGTGAAGGCCGGCGAGCCGGTCATCGCGCCGGTGGTCGTTTCGAATCCGCCGGCGATGTGCGCGATGCCAAAGTCGGTCAGCTGCGGCTCGCCGTAGTCGGTGAGCAGAATGTTTCCTGGCTTTACGTCGCGGTGCAGCATGCCGTGACGGTGCGCAGTCTCGAGCGCACCCGCGACCTTGACGCCGATGTGTGCCGCGGACTCCCAGTCGACAGGGCCGGATTGGTGGATCCGCGCGTCGAGTGAGCCACGGGGGTGGTATTGCATCACCAAGTACGGTCGGCCGGAATCGGTGGCGCCGACGCCGAAGATGCTGACGATGTGCGGGTGCCCGGACAGCTTCCCCATGGCGCGCTGCTCACGCAGAAATCGTTCGAGGTTGTCCGGCTCCAGGTCCGCGGTGAGTACCTTGACCGCGACCATCCGATCAAGAGAAGGCTGGCGGCAGCGGTAGACGACGCCGAAGCCGCCGTGACCGATTTCGTGTATGGCCTCGAATCCGGCGTCGGCGAGCTCCGCCGCTATCCGTGTTGTCAGGTCACGTTGCGTGGCCAGTGGATCAACGGCCATGGTTGGCCCCTGCATCGCCCCTCGGTGCCCGCCATCGGGCAGGTCGTGGGTGTTCCCGAACCAACCTCGAGCATAGCCCGATCGCTACAAAGGTGAAGTGACCACCATAACGATCAGCCGCCGCGGGTTCTCGCCGACCAGCCCGGCGATCTCGGTGGGCAACACCCCCCGGGTCCGGTGAGAGGCGGGTGCTCAACAGTGCCGTGGCGGTCTCGGTGGTGAGGACGGGGAGGTCGGTGACCGTGTCGAAGAACGCGTCCGCCGGCGGGGTGAGCGGGTCACCGCGGTCGGTGGCGCGGGCGGTCACAATCATCGATATCCGGTTTCTCGCAGCTTGTCGCGTAGCCGCCCTAGTACCTCATGGCCGGCGGTCGGTGAAGCTGCAGCTCAGCACACTTGCCGATCGAACGCGTATTCCACGTCCTCCAGGGCGTTCGGGGCCGACAACAGGGCGGGTTAATGCTTGGTCGTACCCGCCACCATCAGGATTCGGTGCGCTTCCTGAGCTGCAGTTGCCGCCCGGCTGCGGGGCGGTTCCTCCGTCGGGAGTTCTTCGAGGCCGTGGGCCAGCGCCGAAACTGCGTCGGTCAGTGCCTGCAGCCTGTCCTCCATGGCGTTGAGCCGGAGATGCTCAGCGGAGGTTCGCGGCGCGGCGGACGGGGTGGGGGATTCGCTCGCGAGTTCGCCGCGGAGCCCGGTCGGCATCTGTGCGAACACATGGTCGAGTTGCCCGGGCGAGAACAGCGCACCCAGCCCGGCGGAGATTGCACTGGCGGTGGCGGGGACGTCGGCCGGGCTGATGCCGCCTTCGTATGCGAACAGGGTGGTGAACCCCGTGGTGTCGTATCGGATGGGCACCTTGCTCGGTACCCAGCCCTCGAAATAGACTCCGCGCAAGAACTCGGGCAGCTGGGCGGCGAGATGCACTGCGCTGTCCACTGTGAGCCGGTCGCGAACCAGATGTAACCATGCCCGCAAAACCCGGTAGGTGTAGTTGCGATCCTCGGTCCCGAGCCGATCGGCGACAACCTTCAGCCATTCATGTGCCGTGTGCTGGGCGTGCGCGAGAGGGTCGTTTTGGTGCGTCATGAGGTCCTCCTGCAGTGTCATGTCTGTCTCCATGATCCTCCGCCGCGTTGGCCGCCAACAGGGTGAATGACCTCCAATGCGGGGCAGTTTCCGGCTTCGATCACTTCGCGTGGACGGTGAGCAGCCGGTGGACTGCCGAATAGCCGGTGTCCGCAGTTGTCCCTTGACCACGCCGAGCGGGGCCGGTCGGGCGACCTTGCGGCACAGCCCAGCGCCGCCTTCGGCATCCACCACGGCGTCGGTGTCCTGGGACGCCAGGGGTGCGGTCGGTGCACGTGTGCTCGGGATGTCAATCGACGCTGCCTGTAAGAAACGCGTCACGACGTCGAGCTGAGTTTTCGGCAGTCACATTTCACCCTGGCAGGCCTGCTACCGCAGTGCCCGACTGCTCGGCAGCAAGGACAACCGGTTCGTCCTCTCGTCGAGCGGCCACATCGCGGCACTGGTCAATCCGCCGGGCAACCCCAGGGCGTCGTTCCGGATCGGCCAAGTCGATCAGGACACGGCCGAAGACTGGGTGCGGACGGCCGAGCAGTGCACCGACTCGTGGTTGCCGGACCGCATCAGCTGGCTGGCCGACCGCAGCGGCCCCGAAAGTCGACGCACCGCAAACCCTCGGTGACGATTACCACCCATACCGCCAACCCAGCGGACTTGCTCGATCTGACCGGACAGACCCTCGGAACCACCGCCTGGTACGAACTGCGACAGGATCAGGTGAACCTAGGTCCTGTTCGGACTGACCTACGAGGTCGACGGCACCGAACGCCTCGTCGGTGAGGTCCTGCACTTTCTTTACCAGTCAGTCGTCACACCGTATCCACAGTGCGCCGCACTGCGTCGATCATCCCGCACCGGAGCCCAGTGCGGGATGATCGTCGCTTGTGGGGCCTAGCGGTGTGTGAAGACGGGTGTGCGCTTCTCGACGAACGCGGCCATGCCTTCCTTCTGGTCCTCGGTGGCGAAGGTCGAATGGAAGACCCGACGCTCGAAGCGGACGCCCTCGGTGAGCGTGGTCTCGAACGAGCGGTTCACCGCTTCCTTCGCCATCATCGCGACCGGAAGGGACATCTCGGCGACGGTGGTGGCCGTCTGCAGCGCCTCGTCGAGCAGGTCGGCGGCGGGCACGATCCGCGATACCAGCCCGGCACGTTCGGCCTCCTCGGCGTCCATGGTCCGGCCGGTCAGGCAAAGTTCCATCGCCTTGGCCTTCCCCACCGCGCGGGTCAGCCGCTGCGAGCCGCCGATTCCGGGGATGACGCCGAGCTTGATCTCCGGCTGACCGAACTTCGCGGTGTCGGCGGCGATCAGGATGTCGCAGAGCATCGCCAGCTCGCACCCGCCGCCGAGCGCGTACCCGGCGACCGCGGCGATCGTGGGCTTGCGGGCCGCGGCGAGGCGGTCCCACGCCGCGAAGAAGTCGTCCAGGTAGACGTCCATGTACGACTTGGGCTGCATCTCCTTGATGTCGGCGCCCGCCGCGAACGCCCGGTCGGAACCGGTGATCAGAATGGCACCGATCTCGTCGTCGCGCTCGAGTTCCCCCACCGCCGCCACGACCTCGCCCATGAGTTGAGAGTTCAACGCGTTGAGCGCTTTCGGGCGGTTGAGGGTGATGATCCCGACTCGGCCCTTGCGGTCGAGGAGGATGGTGTCGTAGTCGGTCACAGGTTGTCTCCGGTGGTCGTGGGTGGGGTGAGGCCGAGTTCGAGGTCGCCGAGCGGCGCGAAGAACGAGTCGACCTGCTCTTCGTCGACCTCGTCGATGGTGGCGGGCGACCACCGCGGGTTGCGGTCCTTCTCGACGACCTGCGCCCGGATGCCCTCGACGAGGTCGGGTGAGCTCAGGCAGGCGACGGACACCCGGAACTCGTCGTTGAGGACTTCCTCGAGACTGTCCGCCTGCCGGGCGCGGCGCAGCGA
>SEEV01000461.1 GCA_004211695.1 Rhodococcus sp. (in: high G+C Gram-positive bacteria) | reverse complement strand
TTCAACTCGTGCGCCCGGTAGGCGGGGTTGATGTTGACGAGGATCGCGCCGATCTTCGCCGTCGCATACTGGATCAGCGTCCACTCCGGGCAGTTCGGCGCCCAGATCCCCACCCGGTCGCCCTTCCCGATGCCCCGCGTCAGCAACCCCACCGCCACGGCGTCGACGTCGCGGGCCAGCTCGGCGTACGTCCACCGCCGCCCCGACGGCCGGTCGACGAGGGCGTCACGATCGGCGTGGGCCGCCACGGTCCGATCGAAGTTGTCTCCGATGGTGTCGCCCAGCATCGGGGCGTCCCACACGCCATGGGTGTAGCTGGGAAGCGGGGTTGTCATCGCTCTTCCTCTCCAGGCGCCCCTTCGGGCGGCCTACGGGACGGGCAGACCCGAAGGCCCTTCCGCGGTCGAACTTACTCTTGGTTGACGTGATCCAGGGCATAGTGCGCGGCGAGGGGCGCCGATAACTGTGCGAAGTTCGGACACCCCTCACCAGCCCTGTCAGAGTGCGTCGTCCTTGGTTTCCACCAGGGCTTTCGTGCACAGCAGGCTCACCACGCCGAGGACCGCGAGCAGCACCCCGATCGCGGCACTGCCGTACGCCGACGCCAGCGGTGCGGCGATCAGCGGCGGCACGGCGCCGCCGAGCACGCCGGCGAGGTTGTATCCGAGGCCGGCGCCGGTGTAGCGGTACCGCGTCTGGAACATCTCGGGCAGCAGAGCCCCACAGGGGCCGTAGGCGATTCCGAAGATCGCGAGCGTGACCATCACACCGATCACGAACGCGGCGGGCGAACCGGTGTCGAGCAGCGGGAACAGCGCGAGAGCCCACACGACGGCCAGTCCGCAGGAGATCATGATGACGCGCCGGCGCCCGATCCGGTCCGAGTACAGCGCGGACACGACGATCGTGAATCCGAAGACGACCGCCGACGCGATGCCGACCGTCAGCACGAACGGGCGGCTGAACCCGAGCGTCTTCGTGCCGTAGCTGGTGAGAAATGCTGTACCCATGTAGAAGAACGCGAACAGTGTGGCGAGCGCACCGGCGGAGAGGAGGATCTCCTTGGTCTGGTAACGCCACGCGTCCATGAGCGGGAGGGTCCGCGGTGCCGCGTCGGCACGCTCGGCCTGCTGGGCCGCACGGAATACCGGTGTCTCTTCGATCGCCAGGCGCATGTAGAGGCCGATGCCGACCAGAACGGCACTGAACAGGAACGGAATACGCCACCCGTAATCGAGGAAGACCTCGTTGGTGTCGCCGAGGACGGTGCCGGTGACGAGGAACGTGGCGCTGGAGAGGATGAACGCCACGGCGGGCCCGAGCTGCGGGAACATCGCGTAGAGGCCGCGCTTGCCGGGCGGCGCATACTCCGCGGTGAGCAGGGTGGCACCGGCCCACTCGCCGCCGACGGCGAATCCCTGACCGAAACGCAGCAGCACCAGCAGGATCGGTGCCGCGACCCCAATCGTCGCCGCCCCGGGCAGCAATCCGATCATGAAGGTCGAGACGCCCATCAGGATGAGCGTGGAGATCAGCGTCTTCTTGCGGCCGATCCGGTCACCGTAGTGACCGAACAGCATGGCGCCCACCGGCCTGGCGATGAACGCCACGGCGAATGTCGCGAAGGAAGCGACCGTCCCGGCGGTGGAGCCGAGGGCGGGAAAGAACACCGTGGGAAACACGAGGGCAGCGGCGGTGCCGTAGATGAAGAAGTCGTAGAACTCGATGGTCGTGCCGATGCCACTCGCGATGGCCACCTTGCGGACGCTGGTACCGCCCTGGCGCACCGGTGTGGGGGCGTGGGGTACGCCCCCGCCCGACGTGGAGACTGTGGTCACTCGATTCCTCCGTGGTCCATGGGAACGCCCTGGTGGGCGTATCCGGGATGGGAGAAAAGGTAGTGATCCGGCTCACTGTGTCACCACCCCCGAATGGGGGGGTGGTGACCCGTGTCACGTCATTCGGCGGTGCCGGACGCCCCCAACAGCTCCTTGCGCAACTCGGTCCACACGGTGGCGTACGAGTCGATCACGGGCTCGGAGATCCACTTCGACTCCCCCGCAGCCGCTTTCGCCAGCGCGTCGGCGAACAGGTCCTGGTAACGGGACAGCCGGGGTACGAACGCCGACAGGTCGTCGAACACGACGGACGCACGACGGTCCAGGTCGGCCAGCTGCTCGGCGTCGGCCGATTCGATCAGGCCGACGAACTCTTCGTGGAACGGCACGAAGCTCTCGTACACCTCCGCGATGGAGTCCTCGTCGATGGACACCCGCTCGGCGTCGAGCTGGTCTTCGAGCTCCGACAGTCCGGCGTCGGTCAGACCGATCCGGCCCTCCGCGACTTCCTCCGCCTTGCCCTGGGTGAGCAGCGCGTCGTACGCGGCCTGCGCGGACGCGGCGCTCACGCCGAGATGCTCGGCCAGAACAGCGGCGCTGACCTGCTCTTTCAACCGGACCGCCTGCAGCAGGGCCAACTCGTCCACATTGCCAGCGAAGGCCATAGATCTCTCCTCGTCACACCCCGTCCAGGGCGGTTCTCCACAGGCCCGGTCGGACCTGCCGCCCTTTAGATAACACGACTACAGTTCGAGGATCTCCGAGGGGGCTGCCAGCGCATCCGCGCGCGAAGTGTCCTTGAGGTCCACTCCGGACCGGCCCAGTTTCCGGGCGCCGGACACGAGGCCCGCGACGACGCGAGCGGCGAGTTCGTACCCGAGCCCCTCGGGTGGGTGGATGTTGGACACACAGTTCCGGTCCGCGTCGGTGCGTCCCGGCCGCGGCAGGTGGGTGAGGTAGACGCCGACGCTGTCGGCGACCGACAGTCCCGGCCGTTCCCCGATCAGCACGACGAGCGTCTGGACGCCCATGGCCTGCGCGATGTGGTCGCCGAGCGCCACCCGGGCCTGGGTCGCGATCACCGGCGGTGCCAGCGTGTACGTTCCCCCGAACTCGTCGACCAACGCGGACAGGAGGGAGACGCCGTGATCGGTGAGCGCCCGCGGCGACAACCCGTCGGCGAGGACGAACCCCACCTCGGCCGTCCCCGCCGGAACTGCGGACAGGTCTGCGGGCGTGCGACCCAGATCGGGCCGGCGCAGGTATTCGCTTCGATCGGACGCCTGGCTGGTCACGACCACGGGCCTGCCCAGGCCGACGCCTTCGACCTGCTCGGCCAGCGCCTCCGCGTCGAGGGGTTGGTGGACGGCGTCGCGCGCCGCGGCGTGCGCCGACCGGAACTCGAGGACGCGCTGTGTGGGCAGGGCGTCGCCGGTACGGCCGAGACCGATACGCGCCTGCGTCGTCGCCCGAAGTTCGGCCCAGAAGTCTTGCACGACAGGATCGGTCATCGTGCCACCGTCAGTGCTCGCAGCGGCGACGCGGCAGCATCGACGGGCAGGACCCGGCCCGCGTCGTCGACCATGCCGAGCCGGCGCATCCAGTCCTCGAATTCCGGTGCCGGCCTGAGTCCGAGCACCTGACGGGCGTAGAGGGCATCGTGGAACGACAGACTCTGGTATCCGAGCATGACGTCGTCGGCGCCGGGCACCGCGATGACGAAGGCCGCGCCGGCCACACCGAGGAGGGTGAGCAGCGTGTCCATGTCGTCTTGGTCGGCCTCGGCGTGATTGGTGTAGCAGACGTCGACGCCCATCGGCAGGCCCAGCAACTTGCCGCAGAAGTGGTCTTCGAGCCCGGCCCGGATGATCTGCTTGCCGTCGTACAGGTACTCCGGTCCGATGAAACCGACCACCGTGTTGATCAGCAGCGGTTCGAGATCCCGGGCCACCGCGTACGCCCTGGTTTCGAGTGTCTGCTGGTCGACGGCGCGGCCGCCCGTCCCCAGGTGGGCCCCCGCGCTGAGCGCCGAACCCTGACCCGTTTCGAGATACATGACGTTGTCGCCGACGGTGCCCCGTTTCAGCGACCGGCCGGCCTGGTTGGCCTCACGGAGCAGCGAGATGTCCACGCCGAAACTGGAATTGGCACCCTGTGTCCCGGCGATGGACTGGAACACCAGGTCGACGGGGACGCCTTCCTCGATCAGTCCCATCGTGGTGGTCACGTGCGACAGCACGCAGGACTGCGCGGGAATGTCGAAGCGCTGCCGGATGTCGTCGAGCAGGTGCAGCAGTTCGGCGGTGGCGTGCGGCGAATCAGTGGCCGGGTTGATTCCGATGACGGCGTCACCGCAGCCGAGCAGCAGGCCGTCGAGCGTGGCGGCCGCGATTCCGCGCGGGTCGTCGGTGGGATGGTTGGGCTGCAGCCGGGTTCCGAGGTGCCCGGGCACACCGAGCGTCGTCCGGAACCCCGCGGTGACGGTGACCGCGCGCGCGACCGCGATGAGATCCTGGTTGCGCATGATCTTGCTGACCGCCGCGACCATCTCCGGGGTCAGACCCGGGGCGACGCGGCGGAACGTCTCGGCCGCTCCGTCCCGCGCCGCGACGTCCAGGAGCCAGTCGCGCAGGCCGCCCACCGTGAGGTGGGAGATCTCGCCGAACGCGACCCGGTCGTGCGAGTCGATGATGAGCCGGGTGACCTCGTCGTCCTCGTACGGAACGACGAGTTCGTTCAGAAACGTGCCGAGGGGGACGTCGGCCAGCGCCCACTGCGCGGCGGCGCGTTCGGCGTCGGACGACGCCGCGCACCCGGCCAGTTCGTCACCGCTGCGGAGCGGTGTCGCCTTGGCCATGAGGTCGACGAGACCGTCGAACGTGTACCCGGTTCCTGCGACTCCGTGACTGTAGGTGGTCATTGGGACTCACGGGTGTGTGCCCCACCTTTTCGAATCTGGATGCAGCTCCTCAGGCAGATGCGGCGAGTGTGACGTCTGTTCATGTCGGTGCTC
>SEEV01000460.1 GCA_004211695.1 Rhodococcus sp. (in: high G+C Gram-positive bacteria) | reverse complement strand
ACGACGTGCGATCCATCTGGCTCGAGACCGATCACTCGAAGCTCTCGCACGTTGACCTCCTTATCGCGCCGGCTCGCGACTTTGCACCTGGGCAACTGTAATTCATTCGTGACAGCCCGTGCGGCAGGACACGCGCGGGTAAATCCCGTCCGGAAGTCGCACCCGCGCTACGCTTCGTCGTTTCGCGAACGGCCCGTCTTTCGGGGCGTGCGTTGCCTCGTCCGGGTGGCCTCGACCGGGTCGATCGCCGGTGCCGACCAGTGTTCCGCCAGCTCGAGGCTGGGTTCGCGACCCGACGCGACGTGCCGGTAGGCGACCTCGGCGGCACGGTCGGCGTCGCCCGCCGCGATGGCGTCGTACAACTCGGCGTGCTCGTCGCACTGCTGGCCGGGATCGCGTTCCTTGGTGAGGTGGAACAACCACTGCACCCGCGTCGCGAGAGGTTGCAGTATCGACTGCAGCAGCGGATTGCCCGACATCTGCACGATGACGGCGTGGAACGTGGCGTTCGCGGCGGCGATGGCGGGTTTGTCGTCGCGGGCGGTGGCGGCGCGCGCCGCAGCGAGTTGGTCGCGGAGGGCGGCGAGGTGGTCGCTTTCCGCCCGCTGGGCGGCGAGCCGGGCCGCGAGCACCTCGAGGCTTTCGCGGACGTCGAAGAGGTCGCGGACCTCGTCCACGCCGAACGGGGCGACGATGGCTCCGCGCCGCGGGACGATCACCACGAGCCCGTCGGTCTGGAGCAACTGCAGGGCCTCGCGCAGGGGAATGCGGGAGACCTGCAGTTCCGCGGCGAGGTCGCGTTCGATCAGGCGCTGGCCCGGTGCGAGCTGCAGGTTGACGATGCGCCGGCGGAGTTCTTCGTACGCGGTCTCGCGCAGTGACTTCGGAGCCGACACGTCGGTTGCGCCGTTCACCCGGTCTCCTGTCGTCGTGGTGGCCACGTCAGCCACCGTAGAGCGCGGTCGCGCGCCGCCTCCGGGTGGATGTGGGTCCTTACTTCTGTGTAACACGGCGGAAATGATGCGCCTCCAAGATTCAAATAACGGTATACCGCTAACTGTGGCGGTTCCTGAGTCAAGGAGTCCAGCGCGTGAACACGACCTTCTCCGCCCGAACCCTCGTCCCCGCGCTGTGCGCGGCCGCGACTCTCGCGGCCACCCTCACGGCCTGCGGGTCCTCGGAAGCCGACACCGCCTCCGGCGACACGCTGAAAGTCGGGGTGTTCTTTCCCGGATCCGTCTCCGACACGGGCTTCATGGAATCGGGATACCTCGGTTACCAGCGCCTCGAGGAAACCCTCGGCGACCGCGTGGAACTGAGCTACGTCGAACAGGTCGCCGCCGCCGACTACCAGCAGGCCCTGGTGCGGTTCGCGACCGCCAACGACCTCGTCGTCTCGCTCGGCGGACAGACGGACGCCGACGTCCGCAAGGTGGCACCCCAGTTCCCCGACGTGAAGTTCGTCGAGATCGGCGGGCCCGCCGACGCGACCCCGCTGCCGAACCTCGCCTACTACGACCCGCAGCAGGCGGAGGCCGAGTTCCTCAGCGGCGCCGTCGCGGCGACCGCGTCGAAGACACCCTCCGTCTCGTTCGTCGGCGGAGTCGAACTGCCGGCCATCGTCAATGCCGCAAAGGCCTTCGGCAACGGCGCCGAGTTCGCCCGGCCCGGCACCCGGGTCCTCACCCCGCAGTATCTGGGCGACTTCAACGACCCGGCCAAGGCGAAGCAGGCCGCGCTGGCCAACTACGGTGCGGGCGCGGGCACGGTGGGACAGATCGTGAACCTCGGCAAGTCCGGTCTGGAACAGGCCGCCGCACAGTCGGGCGCACTGATGGTGGGCGGGCCGATCCCCGGAGACTGCTCCAACCCCGCCTACGTCGGATACGTGCACACCGACATCGGCAAGGAGGTGGAATACGCCGTCCGGTCCACCCTGGACGGAACGTGGCAGGCCGAGAACGTGGCGTTCGGCCTCACCTCGCCGAACGGCGGCACCGATTTCCTGCTGTGCAGCGGCGACCCCGCCGTCGCCGACGCACTCGACAAGGCGAAGACCGGTCTGGCCACCGGCGCCGTCGAGCCCTACTGAGAGCGGACGACATGAGCGCACCAGCACTGCAACTCACGGGAATCGGGAAGAGCTTCGGCGACGTCCGGGCCCTCCACGACGTCGACCTGTCCGTGCAACCCGGAACGGTGCACTGCATCCTCGGGGAGAACGGCGCCGGGAAGTCGACACTCTGCAACCTCGTCTACGGCGGTCTGCGACCGGACACCGGAACGATGACCCTCACCGGTCGCCGATACACGCCCGGTTCGCCCGCCGCCGCGATGGCGGACGGCGTGGCCATGGTGCACCAGCACTTCAGCCTCATCGGCACGATGACCGTCGCCGAGAACCTGCTGCTCACCGGACGGGGACTGCGACTGCGCCGCGCGGACCTGCGGGCCCGCCTCGACCGGCTGGCCGACGACTACCACCTGCGGATCGATCCGGACGCGGTGGTCTCCGCCATGCCGATCGGTGCGCGGCAGAAGGTCGAGATCGTGAAGGCCCTGCTCACCGACCCCACCCTGATCCTGCTGGACGAGCCGACCGGGGTGCTCGACCCCGGCGAGATCGACGCCCTCATAAAGACGTGCCAGGCGATCGCGGCGGCGGGTAAGGCGGTCGTCCTCGTCACCCACAAACTCGGCGAGGTGGCCCGCGTCGCGGACGCGGCGACCGTGCTGCGCGGCGGCGAGGTGGCCGGCGGTGGGCGCATGTCGGAGCTGACGATTCCCCAGCTGACGACGGCGATGGTCGGACGGCCGGTGTCGGAACTGAACCCCGTGCTCGCTGCGGGTGTCGGCGCCGAGAGCGACGGCGGCACGGTTCCCGAGCGGCGGGCAACCGGCCCGGTCGTCCTCGGAGTCGACGGCGTCCGCGCCACCCGGGCGGACGGCAGCCTCGCCCTGTCCGGCGTGGGGTTCGAGGTGCGGGCCGGTGAGATCGTCGGGATCGCGGGCGTCGAGGGGAACGGTCAGAGCGAACTGGTCGCCGTGCTCTCCGGAGCGACCCGCCCCGACGCCGGCACGGTCACGCTCGGCGACGCCGACATCACCTCTGCCTCCCCGGCCGAACGCACCCGGCTCGGTCTGGGCGTGGTGCCGGAGGACCGCCACCGGGAGGCGATGGTGGCCCCACTGTCCCTCGCGGAGAACCTCTTCCTCGGCCGGCTGCGCCGCTTCCGCAGGATGGGCCTGCTCGATCGTCGCCGGATGGACGCCGCGGCCCGGGAGCTGATCGAGCAGTTCTCGGTGCGAACACCCGGACCGGCAACGGCCATGGGTTCGCTGTCGGGTGGCAACCAGCAGAAGGTCGTGCTGGCCCGCGAACTGTCGACGGAGAACCTGCAGTGCCTGGTCGCGGCGCAGCCCACCCGCGGACTCGACATCGGAGCGGTCGAATTCGTCCTGAACCAACTCCGCAGCTGTGCGTCCTCGGGAAACGGAGTCCTCGTTGTGTCCAGCGAGATCCCCGAACTGCTCGCGCTCTGCGACCGCATCTTCGTCAGCTACCGAGGGGCCCTGCTCGGGCCCGTCGACACGGCGACGGCGACGGCGGGACAGCGCATCGGTGAACTGATGACGGGAACGGCGGCATGAATCGACTCAGAACCTGGTCGCACCACCCGCTTCCGGTGGCGGTCGCCGCGATCGCGGTCGCGGGACTCGTCGGTCTGCTCCTCGCCGCCGCCGCGGGCGCCACCGTGACCGAGACCGCGACGGCGCTGTCCGAAGGGATGTTCGGCAGCAGCTACGCGATCGGCGTCTCGATCAACACGGCCGCGGTGCTGGCTCTCGTCGCGGCGGGATTCACCGTCGCGCACCAGGCCGGGCTGGTGAACGTCGGTGGCGAGGGCCAGCTGTGCGTCGGGGGCATCGCCGCGACCGCGGTCGGCACCACACTCGGGGAGGGCACCCCAGCACCGATCGCCGTCACCGCGGTCCTCCTCGCGGCGGCCGGTGCCGGGTGGCTGTGGGCCGCGATCGCGGCGTACCTGCGGGTCCGCCGGGGCACCAGCGAGATCATCACGACGTTGCTGCTGAACTTCGTCGGCCTCGCGCTGGTGCTGCTGATGGTGCACGAGCCCAGCCTCCTTCGCCAGCCCGTCACGTCCTCGGAGACGCTGCCGCAGTCCGCGCCGCTGGTCGAATCCGCGCACCTGCCGCTGCTGGGGATCGAGCGTTCACCGGGGACGATCGCACTGTGGATCGCGGTGGTCGCGGTGCTGATCGTCGGCGTGATCCTGCGCCGGACGGCGATCGGAGTGCGGCTCCGCTCCGTCGGCCTGAACCCGGACGCGTCGGCCCGGCTGGGACTGCCGGTCGGGCGGCTGCGGTTCCTCAGCCTGTCCTGTGCGGGCGCGTTCTCCGGACTTGCGGGCGGGATCCTCGTCGCGACGGCTCCGTTCGTGCTCGTCGAAGGCTTCTCCTCCGGCTACGGCTTCTCCGGACTGGTCGTCGGACTCCTGGCGCGCGGTTCCATGCTCGCCGTCGGCGCGGTGTCCCTGCTTCTTGGATTCCCGACCTGGCTGGAGCGAAGCAATGATGAACACGGTGTCGGACATCGCCGTCAGCGGCGTGGGATTCGCACTCCCGATCCTGGTGGCCGCGAGCGGGGAACTGGTGAGCGAGCGGGCGGGGGTACTCAACCTCAGCCTCGAGGGCATGATGCTGACCGGGGCGTTCGCCAGTGTCCTCGGCGCCGTCACCACCGGATCCTCGGTGGGCGGGCTCGCGGCCGGACTGGCGGCCGGGTTGCTGTTCGGTGTGCTGCAGGCTTTGCTCAGCGTCACACTGCGCGCCGACCAGATCGTGGTGGGCATCGCGAGCAACGCCCTCGCCCTCGGCGCCACCACGTACGGCGCCCGACTGCTGCTCGCCGACGGCAAGGGGCAGAACGCCCCCGGATTCGCCGTCCTCGAGATCCCGCTGCTGCACCGGATCCCGATCCTCGGACCGGCTCTCTTCTCGCAGACGGCACTCGGCTACCTCTGCTTCGTGGTGGTCGGACTGCTGGCCGTCACCCTGTCGCGCCGGACCCGGGCCGGTCTCGTCGTCGACGCGGTCGGGGAGGACGCGAAGTCGGCCGACTGGAGTGGTCTGCCCGTGCGGAAGGTCCGCTACCTGTGCGTGCTCGTCGCGGGGTTGACGGCGGGACTGGCCGGGGCGCAACTCGCGCTGTCGGAGGTGCAGTCGTTCAGCGACAACATGACCGCCGGAATCGGATACCTGGCCGTCGTGGCCGTGATCGCCGGCAGGTGGCGCGCGCTCGGCGTGATCTGGGCGTCCGTGTTCTTCGGGATCGCGCAGGCCCTCCAGTTCGCGCTGCCGGCGCTCGGTGTCAGCGTCCCGTTCGCACTGCTCGTCATGCTGCCCTACGTGATCGCGATCGTCGCGGTCAGCGGATTCATCCGCAACAGTCGCTCACCGGCCAACCTGACCGTCGCGTTCGCGCGCACGTCCTGACCGAACTCCCAGCGAGGAAACTCTTGTGACACTGATTCTTTCCCACTCCGACGTGGCCGGCCTCATCGACCGCGCCGAGGTGTTCGCCGCGGTGGAACGGGTGCACGCCGACCTGGCAGTGGGTACGGCGTCCGCACCCGCCCCACCCGCCATGACCCTGCAGTCGGCGGCCTTCATCCCGATGGTCGCGGCGGCGCAGTCGGCGGGCGCGGCCGCGGTGAAGATGCTCGTCGACCTTCCCGGCAACGCCGCCCGGGGGCTGCCCGTGCAACGGTCCGCCATGCTCGTGACCTCCGCGGACACCGGCGAATGCGAGGCCCTGCTCGACGGCCGCCTGATCACCGCCGTACGCACCGCCGCCGCGAGCGCCGTCGCCACCAAACACCTCGCCCGCCGGAACAGCCGGGTGCTGGGATTGGTGGGCGCCGGAACCCTCGCTGTCGAACACGTCCGGGCGATCACGAGGGTGTCGGACGTCGACACAGTGCTGGTGTGGTCGCGCTCGGACGCGACGGTCGAGGAATTCCGCAGCCGGACAGAAGGTCTCGGAATCTCCGTCAAGCCGATGGACACCCCCGAGGCGGTCACCCGGTCTTCCGACGTCCTCTGCACCCTCACCCCGTCGCGGGACCCGATCGTGGGGGGCGCCTGGTTCGGCGAGGGCCTGCACGTCAACGCGGTGGGTGCGCCACAACTCCGTCGGGATCGGCCTCCAGGACCTCGCCGCGGCGCGCATACTGATCGACAGAGCCCGGGAACGGGGCGTCGGAACAGAAGTGGATCTGAGTCGATGAGCCAGAGCGATGTCGACGACGTGGACCTCGCCCACCTGCGGCGAGCCATCGAACTCGCCGATGAGACGGGCGACGCGGGCAACAGACCGTTCGGTGCGGTGGCCGTCGGTGCCGACGGCCACGTGATCAGCGAGGGCGCCAACTCCGTCGCGACGTCCGCCGACGTCACCGAGCACGCGGAACTCGACGCGATCACCACCGCCTGCGGTGAAGGGAGAACGGCCGACCTCGTCGGCGCGACCATGTACGCCAGTGGAGAGCCGTGCCCGATGTGCAGCGCGGCGATGGTGTGGGCCGGAATCACGCGGGTGGTGTACGCGGCCTCGTCCGCGGACTTCTCCCGGATCCTCGCCGACGGGCCACGGTTCACACTCGGCTGCAGCGACGTGCTCGACTCCGCGAGCGTCGACATCGAGGTCAGCGGGCCGCATCTCGGCGACGAGGCGCTCGCACCGTTCCACCGCTTCCTCGACACGGACTGACCCGGAACGCCGTCAGCCCCCGGCACCGAGGTGCCGGGGGCTGACGGACGTGGGTGCCGGAACTCAGCCGAGCTGCGAGACGACCCAGTCGATGCTCTTGGTGAGCTGCGAGACGTCCTCGGGATCGATGGCCGGGAACATGCCGACGCGCAGCTGGTTGCGGCCCAGCTTGCGGTACGGCTCCGTGTCGACGACGCCGTTGGCGCGCAGGACCTTCGCCACCTGGGCGGCGTCGATCTTGTCGTCGAAGTCGATGGTGCCGACTACCTGCGAGCGGTGGGCGGGATCGGTGACGAACGGCGTGGCGTACTCGCTCGCCTCGGCCCACTGGTACAGGCGCGAAGACGAATCCGCGGTGCGCGACGTAGCCCAGTCCAGGCCGCCCTGGCTGTTCAGCCACTCGATCTGGTTGGCGAGCAGCAGCAGCGTCGCGACCGCCGGGGTGTTGTACGTCTGGTCCTTGGAGCTGTTGTCGACGGCGATCGGCAGCGACAGGAAGTCGGGGGTCCAGCGTCCCGAATCCTTGATCTCCGCGACGCGCTCGAGGGCCTTCGGGCTCATCAGCGCGATCCACAGTCCGCCGTCGGAGGCGAAGCACTTCTGCGGGGCGAAGTAGTACACGTCGGCGTCGGCGACGTTCACCGGCAGACCGCCGGCGCCGGAGGTGGCGTCGATGGCGATCAGTGCGTTCTCCGAGCCCGCGGGACGCGAGACGGGGATCGCGACACCGGTGGACGTCTCGTTGTGCGCCCAGCCGATGAGGTCGACGGACGGGTCCGAGACGGGCTCGGGAGCGCTGCCCGGGTCGGCGGAGACGACGATCGGGTCGCCGATGAACGGGTTGTTCTTGGCGACCGACGCGAACTTGGAACTGAACTCACCGTTGGTGAGGTGCAGCGACTTCTCCCGGATCAGGCCGAAGGCGGCGGCATCCCAGAACGCGGTGGTGCCACCGTTGCCGAGCACCACCTCGTAGCCCTCGGGCAGGGAGAACAGATCGGCGAGGCCGGACCGCACGCTGGCGACGACGTCCTTGACA
>SEEV01000459.1 GCA_004211695.1 Rhodococcus sp. (in: high G+C Gram-positive bacteria) | reverse complement strand
GGCGCCGAGCAGGCCGCCCCGGCGCCGGGGGTGCTCGAGGCGATCGAGACCGCCGACATCGTGCTGCTGGCACCGTCGAATCCGGTGGTCAGTGTCGGGGCGATCCTGGCGGTGCCGGGCATCCAGGGTGCGTTGCGCACCACCGCGGCGAAGGTGGTCGGGATCTCTCCGATCGTCGGTGGAAAACCGTTGCGCGGCATGGCCGACGAATGCCTGGACGTGATCGGTGTGGAGACGTCGGCGGAGGCGATCGGCCGGTGGTACGGGGCGCGGTCCGGGACCGGGATCCTCGACGGCTGGCTGGTCCACGACACCGATACCGCGGACGTGCCCGGCGTCGAGGTGCGCAGTGTCCCGCTGATCATGACCGACCCCGACGTCACCGCGGCGATGGTCCGCACCGCACTCGACCTGATGGGAGCCCTGTTATGACCGAACCGGCAAGACCGGCCGATCATGCGCCCGGCGGCGCGATCGAGATCCGGCCCCTCGCGGGCCTGCCCGAGTTCCGGCCGGGTGACGACCTGGCTGCCGCGATCGTCGCGGCGGCGCCGTGGCTCGAGGACGACGACGTCCTCGTGGTCACCAGCAAGGTGGTGTCCAAGGTGGAGGGCCGGATCGTGTCCTCCCCGACCGATCCCGATGCCCGTGAAGCCGCTCGGCGCCTCCTCGTCGAACAGGAAGCCGTCCGGGTCGTAGCACGCAGGGGCCCCATCCTCATCACCGAGAACCGGCTCGGGATCGTGCAGGCGGCGTCGGGGATCGACGGGTCGAACGTCGACGGCGCCGAACTCGCTCTGCTACCGGAGGATCCGGACGCCAGCGCCCGAACCCTGCGCGGCGCGGTGAAGGCCGCGCTCGGTGTCACCGTCGCGGTGGTGGTCACCGATACCATGGGACGGGCGTGGCGCAACGGCCAGATCGACGCCGCGATCGGCGCGGCCGGACTGTCCGTCGTGCACTCCTACGCCGGTTCGCGCGACTCCCAGGGCAATGACCTGTTTGTCACCGAGGTTGCGATGGCCGATGAGATCGCTGCGGCGGGCGATCTCGTGAAAGGCAAGCTGGGCAGCGTCCCCGTCGCCGTGATCCGAGGACTCCGGCCGAACGACGACGGCTCGACCGCGCAGGATATCGTCCGGCCCGGGACGGAGGACCTGTTCTGGCTCGGCACCGCCGAGTCCCTCGCGATGGGACGTTCCGAGGCGCTGCTGCTGCGCCGCTCCATCCGCCGGTTCTCCGCCGACCCGGTCGACCCCGACGCCGTCCGCGCGTCGATCGCCGACGCCCTCACCGCGCCGGCGCCGCACCACACACGACCCGTCCGGTTCGTCTGGGTGCGGACGAGGGAGGTTCGGGACGCTCTCCTCACCGGGTTGCGGGACCGCTGGCGCGCCGACCTCACCGCCGACGGGCACGGACCGGACACCATCGAGAAGCGAGTAGCCAAGGGCGACATACTCTTCCAGGCGCCCGAGCTGATCATTCCGTTCTGCGTCCCGGACGGCGCCCACACCTATGCCGACCAGCGCAGACAGGCAGCGGAGTCGACCATGTTCACGGTCGCCGTGGGCGCGGCGGTCCAAGGCCTGCTGGTCTCGCTGGCCACGAAGGGTATCGGGAGTTGCTGGATCGGTTCGACGATCTTCGCCGCCGACGTCACCCGCGATGCCCTCGACCTGCCAGGCGACTGGGAACCGCTCGGCGCTATCGCCGTCGGCCACCCCCTCGAACCCCTCACTCCCCGTGACGTCACCGACGTCGGCGCCGCCCTGATCGAGAAGTGAATTCGAGCCATGGTCGCCGAATCCGTGCACCACACAGCGACCGCCGCACTCAAGAGCTGGAACGTCCGTATGCAGCTCACACTGCCCACATTGATCACTACAACGACACGCTGCCGCTAAGCGTCGATGGCGACGAAGAAATGAGTAGAAAATGACCATCGTGTCAGAATCCACCACCCCGCAGACGGTCGAGCTGACCGACGAGGAGATCTTCGCAGGGCATCTCGGCGGCAAGTTGGCCGTCGAGCTGATCGCTCCGATCGAGTCCCAGCGGGATCTGTCCATTGCCTATACCCCCGGTGTCGCGCAGGTGTCCCGCGCCATCGCCGCCGACGAGACCCTCGCCGACCGGTACACCTGGACCAGCCGCCTCGTGGTCGTCGTCTCCGACGGCACTGCGGTCCTCGGCCTCGGCGACATCGGCCCCCGCGCCTCCCTTCCCGTGATGGAGGGCAAGTCCGCCCTGTTCAAGAACTTCGCGGGCCTGAACTCGATCCCGCTGGTCCTCGACACCAAGGACCCCGACGAGATCGTCGAGACCCTGATCCGGCTGCGCCCGAGCTTCGGGGCGGTCAACTTGGAGGACATCTCCGCGCCGCGCTGCTTCGAGATCGAACAGCGGGTCATCGAGGCCCTGGACTGCCCGGTCATGCACGACGACCAGCACGGCACCGCCATCGTCGTCCTGGCCGCGCTCAAGGGTGCGGTCACGGTGCAGGACCGTGACATCCACGATCTGCGGGTGGTCATCTCCGGTGCCGGCGCCGCCGGTGTGGCCTGCGCGAACATCCTGCTCGCCGCGGGTATCGCCGATGTAACCGTCCTCGATTCCAAGGGCATCGTCTCGGCCGACCGCAAGGACCTGAACGAGGTCAAGGTCGACCTGGCCGCGCGCACCAACCCGGCCGGCCGCCGCGGCGGCACCGCCGAAGCCCTCAACGGGGCGGATGTGTTCCTCGGGGTGTCCGCGGGCACCGTGCCGGAGGAGCTGATCGCGACGATGGCGAAGGATTCGATCGTGTTCGCGTTGTCGAACCCGGACCCGGAGATCCACCCGGACATCGCCGGCAAGCATGCGGCGATCGTGGCCACCGGACGCTCGGATTTCCCGAACCAGATCAACAATGTGCTGGCCTTCCCCGGGGTGTTCCGGGGTGCGCTCGATGCCTGTGCCCGCCGGATCACCGAAGGTATGAAGCTCGCCGCCGCCGAGGCAATCCTCTCGGTCGTCGGTGACGAGCTGGCTGTAGACAAAATCGTTCCCAGCCCGCTCGATCCTCGCGTCGCCTCCGCTGTCGCGGAGGCAGTCGCCGCCGCTGCTCGTGCAGAAGGCGTCACCGACTAGCGAGAATCCACCCGAACACCCCGGACGTGAGCCCGCACCCAGGTTCCGCGGACGGGGTGTTCGCCGTTTCCGTGGTACGCCCACAGGCTATCGGGTTTCCTGCAGAAGCACTGTGCAGCAGTATTTTTGGGACATGATCGGGGAGACTGGATAGGTACTAAGGTCGTCCGGGGCATTCGGGCCCTCGATGTTCTCGGCGCCGAAGCTGACGGTGAAGAAGTTGGATTGCTACAGGGCACGGTATGCGCAAGGCACCCATGTGCAGGCACGCGCTTAGCTGTCTGCCTGCGGGTTTGTGTCTACGCAACGACGGTGAGGTCGTGGGTTGTCGGCCTGCAGGCACGCCAACGAAGTGGGGGGCATATGCCCCTACGCGTGTGCTGGGGATCGGTCCGTAATTCGAGTCCACCATCGGGTAAGGGTTTCAGGATCGATTAGCAACTGGTCGGTGGCGTGAAGAACGAAATCGGCGTAGAAATTCATAATAATATCCGTAGTCCTGGCACGGGACGCCACCACGGACAACTTCGGTGTGTCGTTTACGTGTCGCGCTTATATAGCGGTCCTTTGGTGGTCGTAACGGCAGGCACGTCTCCGCTTGTGATCGGTCCGACTCCCAACGCTCCGGGAAAGGACGGCGATGAAGAACTCCGTGCGTGAAAACACAGGTCCCCTCAGGTCAAGGAGTGGCTGACGGTGAAGACCACGACGAGCAGCCCCGCCTAAGCCCGGCGTCGACGCACCTACCGAAGAGGGGTTCTCCCGGTGCCGCCGTGGTTGTCGACGTGTGCAACTCACCCCAGTCGACGGCGCTCCGGTGACGGAGTCCCGGATGAAATCGACTGGCGACTTGGAGTACCGCGAACGCAGCGTCCCGGCTCGACGAAATGGTCACTTCGACCTGCTCGCTTCCTGCTGGTGTGGACCACGCTGCCGGAAGGATGATCCTATTGTCGTGTGGCCCGAATAAGGAGGTCGACAAATGACGCATCGTGTGGCCGTGATCACCGGAGCCAGCCGCGGAATCGGTGCGGCGACGGCGTCAGTCCTCGCGGAGCGGGGGTTTCGGGTGGTCGTCAATTATCGCTCGAGTGCTCCCCAGGCAGAAGAAGTAGTGGCGGCTATCAGCGCGGCTGGAGGCGAGGCGGTGGCGTGCCGAGCCGACGTCACCGCACCCGGTGACGTCGCAGCGATGGTCGACGAAACCGAACAGCGATGGGGCCGGGTCGACGTGCTCGTGCACAACGCATTGATCCCCTTCGATGTCACTTCGTTTGCCGATCTGAGCTGGGAACAACTCGGCGGCAAGCTGGACCGCGAGCTTCGCGCCGCATTCCTTGTCACCAAATCTGTAGTGCCGGGAATGATGTCCCGGCACTACGGTCGTCTGGTGTACCTCAGCACAGGGTTATCTCGCCAGCCCCGCGCCGGGATGATCACACTGGGCACCGCCAAGGCGGCGCTGGACCAGTTCGTCCGGTACATCGCGCTCGAGTTGGCGCCGCACGGGATCACCGCGAACCTCGTCGCGCCCGCCACGGTCGACGAAACGAAGGTGACCAAGCAGTTGACGACCGACCAAATAGGTCACCTCGGCGCATCCAACCCGATGGGGCGCCTCGTCCGCCCCGACGAAGTAGCCAAGACGGTGGCCTTCCTGGCAAGTGAGGACTCCGGCTTCACCACCGGGCACTCCCTCCCCGTCAACGGCGGCCTTTCC
>SEEV01001037.1 GCA_004211695.1 Rhodococcus sp. (in: high G+C Gram-positive bacteria) | reverse complement strand
GCCGTACTGGACCACCGTGGGGATCGACTCGCAGATGTCGACTGCGATGATGTCGGCGCCCTCTTCCGCGAGGCGGACCGCGTGCGCGCGGCCCTGACCCCGGGCCGCGCCGGTGATGAAGACGACCTTGCCGTCCATACGTCCCGCCATGTGTGACGCTCCAGTTTCAGGTCGATGCGTGGCGCCTTGCAGCGCCCGATGTGATGGCATTCGGCCCGAGCTGGTCTGCTCGGACCAGGTGAGTCGCGGGCCAACTGCCGATCACCGCCACCTGTGTGACGTCCACCATACTGACATGTCCCGTCCAATTTAGGAAGTACGGATCGTCAGCCGACCGTAGGTCGGCGGAGCGCCAAGTGAGGTTGCCCCCGACAGCAACGACTTGACTCGCACGAATCGCCCCGGCCACGCCACTCCCCTTGTGACGCGCGGTCCCGTGTTACCGAGAGTTCGCCAAACAGCCCTATTCTGGACTTCCATCGGGTCGCTTCGCGACAATGGGACACACGCCACTTTTGGCCGGCAGCGGGTCGGGGACGGTCCTCGCGACGATCGGCCACCTGGCGCTGTCCGAATGCGCGAACAAACCCAGCGACCGAACGAACGCCAGCCCGGACTGGTCACCGACTCGACGTTCACCGGTCGTCCTCCGCGATCATGTCGGCGTCCTCCTGCGCCAACCGGATCGCAGGACTGCACCCTCTACGCTTGGGTCGCGCCCGTGATGGATGCAATCTTGTTGTCGAGCTTTCCGGCACCAGGCGGCGCTCCTTGCCCCATAGGGTTCGGCATCGTTCCCGCTCAGACCGGCGTGTTGTGTTGCCTAGAGTAGGTGAATCTGGACTCGTCGGAGGCGAGGAACAGCAATACGTTCGAGACATCGATCGACTCCACCCACGGCACCGGCATCGCGTTAGTGGCGAGGGAGACAGCTTCGAAGTCGGCCTTGGTCGGGCTCTCGAGGTCGGGGCAGAACAACTTCCACATGGCCGAATTCTGAATCATCGGGGTGTCGACCTGCGTCGGGTGGATGCTGTTGACTCGGATGAAGTGGGGGGCGAGCTCGAGCGCCAGGGCCTTCATCAGACCCCTCACCCCATGCTTCGCGGCAACGTAGTCCGCAGCGTTCAGGTACGGCTTCAGGCCCGCGGTCGAACTGGTGAGCGCGATCGAACCGCCTCGGTCGCCGGCTTTGATGTGCGGGATGGCCGCTCGCGCGGTGTTGTACACGCCGTTCAAATTGATATCGACCGTCGTTTGCCAACTGCCTGAGAGGTTTTCGGCGTTTGCGAAGGGCCCCGCGATACCGGCGTTCGCCGACACGATGTCGAGCCGGCCTAACTCGGCCACAGCGTCGTCGACAACCGACGTCATGGCTTCCATGTCGCGAACGTCGGCCTTGGCGATCACGATCCGGCGGTTCAGTGCCTCTACGGCACGCTTGGTCTCCTCGAGATCCGCCATGGTCGCCATGTCGTAGGGAACACCGTCGACGGGCCCACAGACATCGACCGCGATGATGTCCGCACCGTCCTCTGCCAGCCGTATCACGTGGCTACGGCCTTGGC
>SEEV01000087.1 GCA_004211695.1 Rhodococcus sp. (in: high G+C Gram-positive bacteria) | reverse complement strand
CCACTGGGCCATCGGCGCACTGGCCGTGATCCTGCTGGTGTCCATCGGCTACCACGTCAACGAGAACATCACCGGACTCGTCGGTGTCGCCCTCATCGGCGCCGCGTTCATCTCCAGCATCGTCCGCAACCGCAAGGCGGTCGCAGCGGGCGGCAGCCTGGAGGACGACGTGGACGAGCAGAAGACGGTGTCCGTCGGCTAGGTTCTGCCTGTACTCACATCCAGCGGCAGTGCTCGTGACTCGGTCACGGGCACTGCCGCTCGACACTGGAAAGGGCACCCATGGGGCGGCTGCTCGAGAAGTCCACGAAGGTGGTGGAGGCGCAACTCGCCGGGACCACCATCCGGGCGATACAGGGTTCGATGATCGCCTACGAGGGCAACGTCGGTTTCAAGTCGGCGGGTTTCGGCGGCGGTGACGGTGTGCTCGCCGGCATGAAACGGCGCGCGACCGGCGAGGCGCTGTCGTTGATGGAATGCTCCGGTCACGGTGTCGTGTATCTCGCCGTCGGCGGCCAGTACGTCTCCGTCGTCGACCTGGCGAACGAGACCCTGCAGGTGGAGTCGCAGCAGTTGCTCGCGCTGAGCGGCAACCTGAACACCAACGTCACCTTCACCGGGTTGCGCGGCGGGGTCGGCGGTCAGGGCCTGTTCACCACGACCGTCTCCGGGCAGGGCCAGGTGGCACTGCTGTCGGCCGGTGGGCCGCTCGTCCACCTGGAGGTGTCGCCGCAGTACCCGCTCGTGGTCGATCCCGACGCGTTCGTCTCGGCGCGGGGGCAGGTGACGCAGTCGTTCGTGACCGACGTGTCGTGGCGCAACGCCGTGGGTCAGGGCAACGGCGAGGCGTTCTCCCTCAGGTGGGACGGTCACGGCGTCGTCTCCATTCAACCGGCAGAGCGGTGAACACCATGGTCTTCTCGAAGGTGAACTCGAAAGTCGTCAAGGTCGACGTCGGCGCCGCCGGCGGTGTGGTGGCCCGCACCGGCGCGATGCTGTTCTACACGGGTCAGGTCCAGTTCACGCCGCACCAGGTGCCGGGTTCGCAGTCGATGGCCGGCATGGGCGGATTCACCCGGATGGCCGGACGCATGATGCAGGGCGAACACGAACGCACCATGCTTGCGCAGGGTCAGGGTGAGGTGCACTACGGCCACGCCGGACTCGAGGTGCACGTCGTCGACATGTCGCAGGGCGGTGCGCTGTGCGTCGAGGCGTCCCGGCTGCTCGCTCACAATGCGGGACTGCAGAGTTCGGTGGTCTCGGTGACGAGTCAGGGTGGCGGCGGCGGTGGGCGCGGCATGCTCGGTGCCCTGCGCGGCGCCGCCGCGGGCGCACTCTCCGGTACCGGGATGTTCACGACGCAACTGTCGGGGTACGGGTCGGCGGTGCTGCTCGCACACGGCGGTTTCATCGAACTTCCCGTGGGCGGACCGAATCCCGTGTTCGTCGACCCCGACGCGTTCGTCGGCACGTACGGAAGCGTCCAGGTGGAGCTGAAGTCGGCCGTCGGATGGCGTGAGGCCATGGGACGCGGGGTCGGGGAAGCAATGCAATTGCAGTGCACGGGTCAGGGCATCGTCTACGTTCAGGCTTCGGAGGAGAAACTGTGACCGCCATCCACAACCCGTCGACTCTCGGCGCCAGCGACAACATTCCCGACAACAGCTACGCATTCTGCATCGACCTCACCGCGCCGTGGTTCATCCGCAAGGGCGCGATGATCGCGTACTACGGCCAGATGCAGTTCCAGGCCCTGACCCACGGATTGCACGGCGCCGCACTGCACATGGTGGCCAACCAGTTCTCGGCGCCGCTGTACATGGGCGACTACGCGGTGGCCGAAGGGTTCGGGAAGCTGATCATCGGCGACCGCGGCTACGACATCAACTCCTACGACCTCGACGACGGCAACCTCACCATCCGGGCGTCGAATCTCCTTGCGTTCGAACCGGGTCTGGCCCTGAACCAGTCCATCGTGCCCGGATTCCTGACGCTCATCGGAACCGGCAAGTTCCTGGCGTCGTCCAACGGTCCGGTGATGTTCGCCGAACCTCCGCTGCGGATCGACCCCGAGGCGCTCGTCGGCTGGGCCGACTGCCCGTCCCCGAGCCACCATTACGACCAGGGGTGGATCAGCAACTTCCTCGCCGCCGGCGCCCACATGATGGGAATCAATTCCGGGGAGGAACGGCAGTTCGACTTCACCGGCGCCGGAACGGTTCTGATCCAGTCGAGCGAGAAGGTCCTCAGCGACACCCATGTCGTCCGCAGTATCGAAGGTCAGATCCACGGCATCACCCCGAGCGGTCTGCAACGGCTCAACGGCGTCATCGCGGCCAAGCTGGCGGAGCAGCCTCGCTGACCTTCAGGAGATTGACAGGCTGAGCGAAGAGTTGTGGCAGGGACGGGGAGCAATCTGATCTGTGTCAGGAAGTCCTGATACCGCATCCGATACGTTCCAGGAGGAACCGCATGAAGTCCGTCGTGACCAAGGCCGTCGCAACCGGTGGTATCGCCCTCGCAGCCCTCGGCATCGGGGCAGGCGTTGCCAGCGCCGACCCGGTGAACCACAACCCCGCCCCCGCTCAGCAGCAGCAGGCCCCGCAGCCGCAGCCGCAGCCCCAGCACGCTCAGCAGCAGCAGGCTCCCGCGCCGAGCCCGCACGGATTCTGGTTCTTCGGCACCTGGGTTCCCCTGCCCTGATCTGTGTTCCCCTCGCAAGGCGAATGTGCCCTTCGACGCTTCACGGCGCCGAGGGGCACCTTCGTCTGTCTACCGTGCGGGTCGCATGCTCGGATTCGGGCCGAGGGTGATCGTGCGGGTTCTCGGCAGAAGACCGATCTCCTTCCACCCGACGGTCAGCGTGATCGTTCCCGACTCCGGGTAGTCGCTGATCCAGTAGTGCGGTGCGGAGTGGTATTCGGATGCGCCCTCGGCGTCCGGCTTCGACGGCGAATGGGGGTGGTGCGGATCGGCGACACCCTCCACGTCGTCGACTCGAACGTTCACCGCGAGGTACGACCACCGCGCCGACGGATCGTCGGGATCGTCGAGCGGGCGTGTCTCGTGGCGCGCCAGATCGGCCGATCGGCCTCTCGCCGTCAGGTCGATGTGCAGCAGCATCCCCGTCGGGTGGGCGACGACCTCCGACAGGCGCAGGCTCACATCGCGGCTCGTCACGAGCTCGACCGGCCCGTGCACCACGACTCCCTCCGTGGCGGGCGGTGGTGCCGCCGGCCACCGCATCCTGCGCATGTCTCAATCGTCCCACCGGCCACGACCGGCTGCCACAGCTACGTTTCGCCGGCTCAGGGCAGCTGGGCCATGCCGTACACGTTCGTCGCGCGGACCCGGAGCACCTGCCGGCGCTCGGACACCATCGCCCGGCGGAAATCCTCCCAGTCGTCGTGCTCTTTTCCCGCCGCCTGGCGGAACACCTCGACGAGTTCGTCCGCCGCCGCGTCGTGCGGATCCGTCGCGACCGCGCTCAGTTCCGCGTCGCCTTCGATCACCGCGTAGCTCCAGAAGTCGGTGGCGCTGACGTGCAGCGACACCCGGGGTTCACGCGCGGCGTTCCGGGTCTTGGCCCGATCGGCGGTCACCGACACCCGCGCCGTCCGGGTGTCGGGGTCCCAGGCGTAGATCACGTTCGACAGCTGCGGCCGGCCGTCGCGTTTGATCGTCGCGAGGACCGCACGGTTGTGTGAGGCGACGAGGTCGAGAAGTGGACGTCGGTCGTCATTCGCATCGAGGCTCATAATCTCACCCAACCACTGACGCCGGCGCGGTGTTCCCGCGCGGGGGCGCGGCTGCCCCCGGTCGTGATCAGGGCGCCCCTACCGACGGGTAGGGCGGCGGGATCGGAAAACATTGGCCGATAACGCGTTCCAGGGAATCGCCGGCTACCGACCGGTAGACGTTCTCGTGTGGGATCCGCGGTTCTTCTCGGGTACGCTCTCGTGATCCCGAGCCGGAAGGACCACACGTGAACGACTCATATCTCGTCATCGGCGAAACCACCGTGGCCCGACGCGTCTGTGCGTCCCTCCGTGAAAGGGACTTTCAGGTACGTCATCTCGTCGCCCCCGACGACGACGAGCTTCGTCTGGCCATGGCGGACGAACCCCGCGGGATTGCGGTCCTGGTGCGCGACGACGTGGTCGCGTTGCGTTACGCGCTGGCCGCCGCGCACATCTCGGCGTCGATCCCGTTGATGGTGACGATCTTCGACCGCACGGTCGCCGACCAGCTGGCCCAGCTGCTGCCGCAGTGCGAGGTGACGTCGCCGGCAGACCTCGCCGCGCCCACGCTCGCCGGACCGTGCCTGGAGCCGGACATCGTCGCGGCCCGGCACGCGGGCGAGCACATGCTGACGGTCCGGATGATCGACGGCCACCCCGAGGGCGCGCACGTCGACCTGCCCCGTCGGAATTGGTGGCGAGTGGCGGCGACCGGCGCGACCGGACTGCTGCGGTCGCACGACATCGGCACGCGCATCCTCCTCGGCGGTCTCGCGGGGCTCCTCGCCGTCCTGTTCGCCGACTGGCTGTGGCTGATTCTCGGTCAGCACGTGGCACCGCTCGACGCGTTCAACGAGGCGGTGCGGGTGGTGACCACCGTGGGTCCGGGAGCCGACACCCACGGCAGCCCCGCCTACGCGGTGTTCGCGTCGGTGGCGATGCTCTTCACCGTCGTGTTCACGGCGATGTTCACCGCCGGCATCATCGAGCGCCTGCTCGGCCCCCGCCTGGTCGGACTGGTGGGCAGCCGCGTCCTGCCCCGCTCCGGGCACGTCATCGTCGTCGGTCTGGGCCAGGTGGGGCTGCGGCTCTGCCGGGAGCTGCAGGCTCTCGGTGTCGCGGTGGTGGGCGTCGAGCGCGACCCGCACGCCAAGAACCTGCGGCTCGTGCGGTCGATGAACATCCCTACCGTGGTGGGCCACGGCGGCGACCGTGAACTCCTCGAACGACTCGGTGTCGGCCGCGCCCTGGCGCTGGCCGCCGTCGGTTCCGACGACCTGGACAACATTGCGGTGTCGGTGGCGGCGCAGGCCGTCTCGCCCGGACTGCGACTGGTCCTGCGGGCCGGTGAGCAGGAGGCGATCGCGGAGACGAGGTCGCTGCTGCGGCTCGGGATCATCCGCGACGTCACCAGCCTCAGCGCCACGTACGTGGTGGCCAAGCTGATCGGCCTGCAACCGCAGGGCGTCGTGGCGGACGGCAGCCACCTCTATCTGGAGGTGCCGACATCGGACACGTCCGAGCCCGTCTACACCGAACTGCCCGTGTCACCGCGGATGAGCTGCCGGCACCTCGTCACCGCGTAGCGGCCTATCCCGTCACGGCCAGTGCGTCGATCTCGACGAGCATGACCTCGTGCGGAAGGTCGACGAACACCGTGGTCCGGCACGGCAGCTGCCCGCTCGGCACGTTCTCCGCGATGAATTCTCCGTACACGTCGTTCATCGCGGCGAAGTCGTCGCGGGTGGTGAGGTAGACGCGGAACATCAGCACGTCCTCGACGCTCGCGCCGCCGGCTTCGAGGATGGCCTTGACGTTCTCGAGGGTGCGGCGGGTCTGCTCACGAACGTCGCCTTCGGCGATGTACTTGTTGGTGACGGGGTCCATCGGGCCCTGCCCGGACACCTGGAGCAGGTTGCCCTTCTTGATGCCCTGGCTGAACGTGTGCGCGGGGGCGGGGGCGCCTTCGGTGCGGACGACGGTGGTCTCGGTCATGTCGATTCTCCTGTGGGTTGTTACTTTTCGATCGGACGGGGGACGGTCAGGGTTGGGCGCGGTATCCGCAGTCGCGGGAGATCCGCGCGCCCACTGCTTGGAGGGGTTCGAGGAGGTCGAGGACGCGTTCGTAGCTGAGCACGACGTCGGGGACCGAGACGGAGACGGCGGCGACGACGCGGCCGGACGCACCGCGGATCGGCACGCCGATGCAGTTGACGGACGGCTCGTTCTCCTCCTGATCGTGCGCCCAGCCCTGCTCTCGCACCAGGCGGATCTCGTCGAGATAGCGTTCGGGAGTCGTGATGGTGTTGGCGGTGCGCGAGGTGAAGTCCATCGAGTCGATGATGGGCAGCAACTCCGAATCCGGCAGGTCGGCGAGAATCACCTTCGCGACCGCGGTGGAATTGAGGTTGGCCCGCAGACCGATTCGCGAGTACATCCTGATCTGATCGTGCGATTCGAGTTTGTCGATGTACACGACGTCTCCGCCCTCCATCGCCGCGAGGTGCGTGGTGCGCCCGTATTCGCGGTTGAACGCGACGAGGTGCGGTGACGCGATGCGCCGCACCTCCCGCTGATCGGTGGCCTGCGCGGCGAGTTCGAAGATGCGGGATCCGAGGTGGTACTGGTTGCTGTTGTCGCGGAAAGTGAACCGCTCGTCGGACAGCGTTCGGAGCAGCCGGAGCACGGTCGTCTTGTGGACGCCGGTGGATTCGGCCAGCTGGTCGAGATTGGCGGGACCGTTGCCGAGTTGCACCAGCAGGTGCAGGGCACGGGAGACACTCTGACTCATTCGTTCACTCCACTTTCTCCAGGGAGAAGCCGTCGGCGGTGACGACCGTTGCCGCCCAGTCCGATTCGGAACACGCGAGTAGGGCGTCGAGCACGTCGGCGGGCGGCGGCGGCGCCGAGTCCGCTGCCACCGTCAGGGTGGCGGCGGCACCGATGTGCCCGCGGCGCAGGCACCGCGACTGGTCCTCGCCGCGCACGATCCCGCTGAGGTACCCGGCAGCGAAAGCGTCACCCGCGCCGACCGGTTCCACGACGTCGACGCGGAGCGCGGGGACGGCGACACTGCGCCCGCTCCGGTCTACGGCCAGCGCCCGGTGCGCTCCGTCCTTGACGACGACGGTGGCGGGTGCCGGCAGGATGAGCCGCAACTCGTGCGGATCCGCGGTGCCCAGAACGCGCTGGGCCTCGTCCGCGCCGACGAGAACGAGATCGGCGAGATTCGCCAGTTCCACGACCATCCGAGGGTCGCCTTCGGGCCACAGTTGTTCGCGCCAGTTGACGTCGAAGCTGACCACGCCGGAGATTCCCGGCCTGTCGCGGAGCAGCCTGCGCATCAGCGCGAGGCACGAATCGGACAGGGCGGGGGTGATTCCGCTGCTGTGCACCACGCGGGCCCGGCCGAACAGTTCCGCGACCGCCGGGGTGTCGAGGAAACCGGGGTCCATGGCCGACGCCGCCGAACCCGCCCGGGAGTACAGGCTGTCGGTCCGCGGCTCACCGTGTTCGTCGAGGGCGGTGGACTTCGAGTAGTGCCCGGTGGGCCTGCCGGGATCGACCTCGATCGCGCGGACGTCGACGCCCCTCGCCTGCAGTTCGGTGCGGATGAGGGCACCGAAGTCGTCGTCGCCGAGTCGGCCGACCCAGGCTGCCGGGATACCCAGCGCGGCGAGCCCGGCTGCGACGTTCGCCTCGGCACCGGCCAGGTGGAGTGTCGCGTCCGGGGCCACGAGGACCATCGCCTCGCCGAGGCACGCGACACCGGACTCGGGGGTGGGGGTCGATTCCTGCACTTGTTACCTCTACGACTGCTCGGACCGGCACGGGGATGGCGTATCGAGGGTGCTCGTCCGGGCGATGCATGCCACACCGGACCGTTGACGATGACCCAGGCCAATGCTAGACATAGGTGACTCGAAAACGCAATCATCGTTGCATCTAGCGCAACGTAGCACTTCAAGTGGCCTTCTTCCGATGAAGGCAAGCCCCACAGAACCCGAATGACAGGATCGACGATGACGATCAGCGGAACGGACGCCCTCGATTCCGGCGCCCTGGCCGAGCTCGACGAGATGCGCTTGTCCGACGTGGACAAGGCCCTCCCCTCCGCCGCGCACGGCCGGACCAAGACCGAGTTCCTCGCGACGCAGCCGAGACTGTCCGCCTTCAGCACCCCGGTGATGGTCCTCGACGAGACGGCCATAGCCGGCAATCTCGACACCATGTCGGCGTGGTGTGCGGCGCACGGCGTCGACCTCGCTCCGCACGGCAAGACCACCATGTCCCCGGTTCTGTGGGATCGGCAGATCCGCAGCGGCGCGTGGGGGATCACGCTGGCGAACTTCGGTCAGCTCCGGGTGGCGGTGCGCTTCGGTGCGCGCCGGGTGCAGATCGCCAACTCGCTGGTCGACCCGACCGCGTTGCGCTGGCTGGCCGGGCAGATGGAAACGAGCCCCGACCTGGAGGTCCTGATGTGGGCCGACTCCCCGCAGACGGTCGACGCGATGACCGCGGCGCTCGTGGATGTCACGGTGGTCCGCCCCCTGCCCGTGCTCGTCGAACTCGGCGGCGCGGGCGGACGCACCGGCGCCCGATCCGTGGCCGAAGCAGTGGCCGTCGCCGACCGTATCGCGGAGAGCCCGGCGCTGCGGCTGGCCGGTGTCTCCGGTTACGAAGGGGCGCTCGCACACGACGCCTCCGAGGAATCCCTCGCCCGGGTCCGGGCGTACCTCCGGTCGATGGCCGAACTGCACCGCCTTTTCGAGACCGAAGGTCGCTACCCGCAGGGCCACGACGTCTACGTGACCGCAGGCGGCAGCGCCTACTTCGACGTGGTCGCCGAGGTGCTCGCCGAACTCGCGGGCGGCAGAACGAAAGTGGTGGTTCGCGCCGGCGCGTACATCATCCACGACGACGGCTTCTACACCGGCATCACACCCTTCGGGCGCGGTGAGAACACCGGTGCGCGACGACTCGAGTCGGCGATGCACACGTGGGCCCGGGTGGTGTCCCGCCCCGAGCCCGGTCTGGCCCTGCTCGACGCCGGCAAGCGCGACGTCCCGTTCGACGAGGGCCTCCCCACCGCGCAGGTCGTCGCCGACCAACTCGGGTCGACACCGCGTCCCCTCGTCGGTACCGAAGTGACCGCCGTCAACGACCAGCACGCGTTCCTGCGGCTCGATCCCTCACGGCCGGAACACGATCTGCGCGTCGGAGACGTCGTCCGCCTCGGCCTGTCCCACCCGTGCACCGCGTTCGACAAGTGGCGGTGGATTCCGGTCGTCGGTGACGACTCCGACGATCCGATCGTCGTCGACCTGATCCGCACCTTCTTCTGAACCCGGCCGAGGAACCCCACACCATGACCACTCTGATCCGCTCCGCCACCGTCGTCGACGGCTCGGAGTCGCCGCGGTACCGCGCCGACGTCCTCGTCGACGGTGACCGGATCGCCGAAGTCTGGCCCGAGTCAGCGCACTCCACAACCGAACGTCCCGCCGTGGACCGGGTGATCGACGCCGAGGGGCTGGTACTCGCGCCCGGATTCATCGACATGCACGCCCACTCGGACCTGCAGATCCTGCTGAACCCCGAGCACCCGTCGAGGATCACCCAGGGCGTCACCACCGAGGTGCTCGGTCAGGACGGGTTGTCCTACGCGCCCGTCACCGACGACGTGCTCGCGGTGGTCCGGCGCAAGATCGCGGGCTGGAACACCGACCCCGAGGATTTCGACTTCTCCTGGCGCAGCGTGGGCGAATACCTTGACCGGCTCGATCGCGGTATCGCCACCAACGTCGCGTATCTCGTCCCGCACGGGGTGGTCCGGGCGCTCGTGGTCGGTTGGGACGACCGCCCGGCGACGCCGTCGGAGATCGAGGAGATGCAGCGCATCGTCGCGCAAGCCATGACGGAGGGCGCGGTCGGGTTATCCGCCGGGCTAACTTACACGCCGGGAATGTACGCGGACAACGAGGAACTGCTGGCACTGTGCCGGACCGTCGCCGAGTACGGCGGCTACTTCTCCCCGCACCACCGCTCCTACGGCGCCGGCGCGATGGAGGCGTACGCCGAGATGGTCGACCTGACGTCGCGAGCCGGGTGCGCGCTGCATCTCGCCCACGCCACGTTGAACTTCGGACCCAACAAGGGCCGCGCCCCGGAACTGCTGGCCCTGCTCGACCGAGCCGTGTCCGCCGGGGCGGACATCAGCCTCGACACCTACCCCTACCTTCCCGGCGCCACCACACTGTCGGCGATCCTGCCCAGCTGGGCGTCAGCAGGCAGCATGGAGCAGACACTCGACCGGCTCCGGGATCCGGTTGCCCTCGAACGCATCCGGGAGCATCTCGAGGTCACCGGCTCCGACGGTTGCCACGGCGTGATCGCCGAGTGGCACACCCTCGAGATCAGTGGTGTGCAGAACGCGGAACTCGACGGCTACGTCGGGAAGACCATCGCCGGTATCGCCGCCGACGAGAACCGCGACCCCTTCGACGTGTGCATCGACATCCTGATCCGCGACCAGCTGGGCAGCGGCATCCTGCAGCACGTCGGCCACGAGGAGAACGTGCGCGCGATCATGCAGCACCCCCGGCACACCGGCGGCAGCGACGGACTGCTGGTCGGCGCGAAACCGCACCCACGCGGGTGGGGAACGTTCGCACGCTATCTCGGGCACTACAGCCGCGACCTCGGCCTGATGTCCCTGGAAGAATGCGTGGGACACCTCAGCGGCCGAGCCGCGACCCGGTTGCGTCTCGTCGACCGCGGATTCGTTCGCCGCGGATTCGCCGCCGACCTCGTCCTCTTCGATCCGAACAGGGTCGCCGACGCCGCGACCTACGCTCAGCCGCGCCGGGCGGCGTCCGGGATCTCCCACGTTTTCGTCCGCGGCCGCCTCGCCCTCGAGGACGGCCGCCTCACCGGCGCCACCGCCGGAAGATCGTTGCGCCGCCAAGAAGGAGGAGCAGTCCGATGACCGAGATCGACATTCTACGTGCTGACCGGGTCCTGACCGTGGTGCGCGCGGAGACCATCCCCGACGCCGCCGACCTGTGCCACGCGCTGGCCGAGGGCGGCATCCGGACGGTCGAGTTGACGTTCACCACACCGGACGTGCTGCATCATCTGGGCCGCGCCGCCGACGCCGCAGCCGCGGCGGGCAGCATCCTCGGCGTCGGCACCGTGATGACCGGTGATCAGGCCGCGGCCGCGATCGACGCCGGCGCCCGGTTCCTCGTCACCCCCGGCATCCGCCCCGACGTCGCTAAGGTCGCTACGGGACGGTCCGTTCCCGTCTTCCTCGGCGCCTTCACCCCCACCGAGGTGGCCATGGCCGTGGACCTCGGCTCCGCCGCGGTCAAGATCTTCCCGGCCAAGCGGCTGGGCCCCGACTACCTGTCCGACCTGCACGGCCCGTATCCCGGTGTCGAGCTCCTGCCGTCCGGTGGCATCAACGGTTCCAATGCCCGCGAGTTCCTCGACGCCGGTGCCCTGGCCGTCTGCGCGGGCACCAGCGTCGTCCCGCCGTCCAGCGTCGCCGCAGGCAACTGGACCGACATCACCGATCGCGCACGATCGTTCGTCGCCGCGCTCACCCACTGACACTCACACTCGCCCGACCCCCACCCACCTCCCCTGGAGACGCAATGACGTCGTTCGTCGACTGGCTGCAGCACGACACAGCCGGACTCCTCACTCTCGCAGCGGTATCCATCGCCGTGCTGTTGATCCTCATCATCAAGCTGAAGCTCGAGCCGTTCATCGCGCTGATCGTCGTCGGCGTCGGCGTCGCTCTCATCGCGGGAGTGTCGGTGGTCGAACTGGTCGGCACCCCGACGTCGGCGGCCGACTCCATTCTGGAGAAGGGCTTCGGCGGGATCCTGGGGCACATCACCCCGATCATCGGCCTGGGCACCGTCCTCGGCGCGATGATGGAACGCTCCGGCGGCGCCGACGTCCTCACCGAACGGCTGCTGAAGTTGTTCGGGCCCAAGGGCGCACCGCTGGCAATGGGTGTCACCGGCCTGGTGCTCGGCATCCCCGTCTTCTTCGACATCGGCATCTTCATCCTCGCCCCGCTCGTGTACGTGGCGGCGAAACGCGGCGGTAAGTCGCTGGTGATGTACGCGATGCCGATGCTGGCCGGCCTCTCCATGACCCACGCGTTCCTGCCGCCGCACCCGGGACCCGTCGCCGCGGCCGGGCTGCTGCACGTCGACATGGGCTGGATCATCATCATGGGACTTGCGTGCGGCATCCCCGCCTGGTTCGTCAGTGGCGTCGTCTGGGGCACCTGGATCGGCAAGCGCGTGATCATCGAGGTCCCGGACGAATTCATCCCCGAGGAGAAGGAGGCCGACAAGAACCCGCCGCCGCTCTGGCTGATCTCGTTCATCATCCTCGTGCCGATGGTGCTGATCCTCGGTGCGACGGTCGGCAACGTCGTCCTCGACGAAGGCTCGACACTCCTGTCGGTCCTGATCTTCCTCGGCACACCCACCATCGCGTTGACCATCGCCGTCCTGCTGGCGCTGTACCTGCTCGGCATCCGGCGCGGAATCACGGCGCAGGAGATCGGCTCCATGTCTGCGGCAGCGTTGCGGCCGGTCGGAATGATCCTGCTGGTCGTCGGCGCCGGCGCGTTCTTCGGCGCGGTCCTGCGCGCCACCGGAGTCGGTCAGGCCCTCGCCGACTCGATGGACGCCCTCGGACTCCCGGTCATCCTGTCCGCGTACCTGATCAGTTGCGCGCTCCGCATCGCCCAGGGTTCGGCGACCGTCGCCATCGTCACCACCGCCGGCGTCATCGAACCGTCCGTCGCCGCCGGGAACTACTCCTCCGCGCAGATCGCGCTGATCGTGATCGCCGTGTCGGCCGGATCCATCATCGCCAGCCACGTCAACGACGGCGGATTCTGGATCGTGTCACGGTATTTCAACATGTCGGTGAAAGACACCCTGAAGACGTGGACGGTGCTCGAAACCATCCTGTCGGTGGTCGGCTTCGCGATGGCGTCGCTGATCTGGGTGCTCGTCTAACCGTCGGAATCGGCGTCCCGCAGCACCCGCGCCGCACCGGCGAACGTCCGCACCTGCCGGTCATCCCAGACATGGGCCGGCACACCGCCACCCAGCAGGGTGCGGACGAGAGCGGGATCGTCGCCGATCGGCACGTCGCTGCCCGCGATCACGATGTTGCCGTAACGACGGCCCTTCAACATGGCGGGATCGGCGATCACGGTCGTGTGCGGAAACACGCCGGCGATGGTCGCCGCTTCCCGGCGCGCCATGACGAGGTCCCGGGTGTCGCCGCAGTTGACCGCGTAGATCCCGCCCGGCGCCAGCACCCGCCGCACGTGCCCGGTGAACTCCGCCGTCGTCAGCGGTCGCGGAGTGGTGTTGCCGGCGAAGACATCGCGCACGATCAGGTCGCGGCTCGACTCCGTCAACGTCTCGGTCACCGCCCGCGCCTCACCGACCCGCAGTCGCAGCAGTGGCGCCCGGGGCAGGTCGAACCAGTCGCGCACCAACTCCGCGAGCTTGCCGTCGAGTTCGACCACCACCTGCCGGGCGTCCGGATACGTCGCGGCGAGATGGCGGGCCAGCGAGCAGGCGCCGCCACCGAGGTGCAGAGCCCGCACCCGCTGGTCCCTCCCCCAGTGCGACGCGACCAGCTCCGCGATCCACCGCATGTACTCGAAATCGAGATGGGTGGGATCCGACAGGTCGATGTGGGAACTCTCGACCCCGTTCACCTTCAGTACCCAGCCGTGCGGATTGAGGTGGTCCTCCGCGAGTTCACACGTACCCGTGTCGATCGGATACACCCCCGCGACGGGGCCGCCGTCGGATGTCCGGACAGCCCGACCGCCGCGCTGCCTGCCCATCGTCCGTCTTCCCTCTGCTCGCGCCGTCCACTCGCGTCTGCTGCGAGAATCGTCCTCCCACGATACCGGGACGACATGCGGGTGACCTACCGTGGAGACGCGCACGAGAAGGGAAGACGATGGAACCTCAGGAAGTCGACTTCGCGCACACCGAAGGCGCAGCGAAGCGGCGACGCGAGAAGGCGATGGGACTCGCGCGGTACGTGTGGGATCGCGGAATCAGCGGTCAGGAACTCCTCGACCTCACCGACGGCACGCTGCGCAAACTCGCCCGCGCGGCGGGGTCGAACCCGCCGAGCACCATGGAGACGTGGCTGACCGTGGTCGAACTGCTCGACCAGAAGACGGCGTGGGCGGAGCGTCACCCCGACCATCCCGCCGCCACCCCCGCCCACCGTGACGAAAAGATCATGTGGGTGAAGCCGCCGATCGTTCCCTGGACCTCCTGACCTGTGAGTACTTGTTAACCGCCCGCGGTTGACAAGTACTCACAGGCGCAGCATGAGGATTCGATCGTCGCCGTCCCCGGGATCGCCGCGCCCGTCGCGGTTGCTTGTGCTGAACCAGAGGGCACCGTCCGGCGTCGCGACGACGGTGCGCAGTCGCCCGTACTCACCTTCGAACAGCGACTGCGGTTCGCCGAGCGATCCGTCGCCGCCCACGGGGATTCGCCACAGTCGTTCGCCGCGCAGCGCCGCCACCCACAGGGAGCCGTTATGGAAGGCGAGCCCGGACGGGGATGCGTCGCCGGTGGCCCACTGGATCACCGGATCGACGAAGCCCGCTTCGCCCGCCTGCCCCTCGACCTCCGGCCATCCGTAGTTGGCGCCGGGTTCGATCAGGTTCACCTCGTCCCAGGTGTTCGCCCCGAATTCGGTGGCCCACAGTCGGCCGGCGTCGTCCCACGCGAGGCCCTGGACGTTGCGATGTCCGAGCGACCACACCGGTGAACCGGGGGTGGGATTGTCGGCCGGGATCGACCCGTCTGGGTTGATCCGCAGGATCTTGCCGCCGAGCGAGGACGGGTCCTGGGCGCGTGGCCGGTCACCGGCTTCACCGGTGGCGACGTAGAGCTTGCCGTCCGGGCCGAACGCGATTCGGCCGCCGTCGTGGATCGATCCGGCGGGGATGCCCGTCAGGATCGGGGTCGGCTCGCCGAGGCCGCGACCGTCGAAACGGAGGGCGACCACCCGGTTGTCGTCGTCGGTGGTCAGGTACGCGTAGATCGTCTGATCCGACGCGTAGGCGGGTGAGACGGCCAGGCCCAGCAGCCCCGATTCGCCCCGCGCCGCCACCCCGGGCACCTCGCCGATCACGGTCGTGACGCCGTCTGCCTGCAGATGCCGGACGGCGCCGCTGTCCCGTTCGGCGATCAGCGCCGTCCCGTCCGGCAGGAACGCTATCCCCCACGGCACCTCGAGGTCGGACGCGATCACGGTCGGCTCGTCCGCGGACTGCGCGGCGGCAGCGGTGGGCGTCGAAACCTGCGCGGAACTCCCCTCGGACTGGCAGGCCGCGCACGTCACGGCCACCAGCACCGCGGTAGCCGCGAAAAGTCGCTGTCCCATGGATGTCCTCCCGTCGCGCGACTGCACGCTGTCCATCCTCCCCCCAGGTGAGTGGCAAAGTGTCCTCGAGCACGCATCGTCACTCACGTGAGGTGGCTTTTCTCGCGGCGACCATGAGAACGGCCGGCGGTGCCTAGACTCGAACCATGGCCACGTCCTCCCGAGCCGGTGCGACCACGGTGATCGATGCCCGACGTTCGGCGGGTAAGGCCGCTCGGGAGTCTCTCTCCCGCAAGACGCAGGGTGCGTTCGTCCTTCCGGACCGCGACCCGGTGGCGGTGATCGAAGCGCAGAACACGACGCGGGTGCAGTCCCTCGTGCCGATCCGGGTCGGTCGCATGCTCGATTCACCGTTCGCGCTGTACCGGGGTTCGGCCGCGATGATGGCGCACGACCTCGCCGATTCACCGGTCACCGGATGTCAGGTGATCGCCTCCGGTGACGCCCACCTCGCGAACTTCGGGCTGTTCGCTTCACCGGAACGCCGGATGCTGTTCGACCTCAACGACTTCGACGAGGCGTATCCGGCTCCCTGGGAGTGGGATGTGCGCCGGCTCGCCGCGAGCGTGTGGATCAACGGGCGCGACAACTCGCACACCGAGGAGCAGTGCGCCGACTCCACCAGCGCCGCCGTCCGCTCCTATCGGAACTCTCTCGCGGCGCTGTTTCAGCTGACCGCCACGGAGCGGTACTACCACCAGGAGGAGACGGACGTCCTCGAGCGCAACCCGGGCGCGCAGAAGCGGCAGATCCGGGCGGTCACCGAGAAGGCGCGCAAACGGACGTCCGAACAGGTCCTGCGCAAACTGACCACGACGGAGGCGGACGGCCGACCGCACATCGTCGACCAGTTCCCCGTCATCCGGCACTCCACGAACTACGACCTGGGCCGCATCACCGAGCTCTACCTCCTCTACCTCGCCACCGTTCGCGCGGACATCCGACTGTTGCTGTCGCAGTACGAGGTGGTCGACTACGCGATGCGCATCGTAGGGGTGGGCAGTGTCGGAACCCGCTGCTGGTTGTTGTTACTGCAGGGGCCGGCCGGCGAGCCGCTCTTCCTGCAGGCCAAGGAAGCCCCACGGTCGGTTCTGGAGACGCACGGGAAGGTTGCGGCCGCGCCGGCATCGATCATTCGTGCGGTCGCGGAGAAGGGTCAGGGTTCCCGGGTCGTCGGGGCACAGCGAATCCTCCAGGCGCAGTCGGACCCGTTCCTGGGGTGGGTGCACAGCGTCGAGGGAACCGACGGTCATCTGCGCGACTTTTACATCCGGCAGTTCCGCGACATGAAGGGGTCCGTCGACCTGCAGGCCCTGGATCCGGAGCGGTCGGCCAAGTACGCGGGGCTCTGCGGCTCGATACTCGCCCGCGCGCACAGCCAGAGCCCCGGATCTGCTTTCATCGCCGGATATCTCGGCACCGCGGATGCCTTCGATCGGGCCGTCACTGCCTGGGCCCGCCTCTACGCGGACCAGTCCGAGAAGGACTACGACGCGCTGCGCAAGGCTGTGAAGTCGGGGCGGCTTCCGGCGGAGACCGGGCTTTAGCCCGGTAGCATCGACGGCGTGTGCGAATCAGGGGGCTGTTGAGGTGGCCGAGCAGTCGGCTTCGGGGGAACGGTACTTCCTCGAGTCCCTGGACCGCGGTCTGAGCGTTCTCGAATGTTTCGACGACCAGCACCGTGAGCGCACGCTGAGTGAGGTGGCGCAGGCTGTCGGGATCACCCGCTCCACGGCCCGTCGCATTCTGCTCACCCTGGTGGACAAGGGGTTCCTGCGACTCGACGGCCGCAACTTCTCGCTCACACCGCGCGTGCTCCGGTTCGGTTTCTCGTACCTCGCCGCACTGCGGCTGCCGCAGGTCGCGGATCCGCACATCGAGACTCTCGCGAAGGAACTGGGCGAGACCATCTCGGTGACCATCCTCGACGGTCCCGACGTGGTGTACGTGGCGCGGGTCCGCTCGCCCAGAATCATTCGCATCTCCATCACGGTGGGCATGCGGTTCCCCGCGTACGCGACGTCCACGGGTCGTGTTCTGCTGGCCGGGCTTTCGGCCGACGCGCTCGACGACTACCTGAAGTCCACCGAGTTCCAGTCGTTCACACCCCACACGATCTCGGACGCCGACCAGTTGCGCGCCGAGGTCCGCACGGTCGCCGCCGACGGCTGGTCGATGTCGGAGAACGAACTCGAGATCGGCATCCGCGGGGCGGCGGTGCCCATCCGGGATCGGACGGGCGCCGTGGTGGCCGCCCTCAACTCCTCGCTGCAGGGCACCCAGTACACGCGGGACGACGTCGCGGCGACGGTGGTGCCGAAGCTCGTGGCCACCGCGGAGCGGATCGGCTCCGACCTGTCCCTCGGCTAGACGCCGAGGGTCGGCGCACCGACGGTGCAGCCATGACCGTCGCCCTCTCGCCTACCGGCTCAGTGCGCGTTCTCGAGCTTGGCTCGTGTTGCGGCGTCTGACACGGCTGCACCCGAATCGGGCTGCAGTCGCCACGCGATCAGGGCGCTGACGATGCAGCCGCCGGCGAGGTACACGGCCACGAGGTGCCACGACCCACCGCTGACGGTGACCAGGGCAGCCGCGATGAAGGGGGTGAAGCCGCCACCGATCGCGCTGGCCACCTGGTAGCCGACGCCCGCGCCGCTGTAGCGGTACTCCGCTCCGAACATTTCGGTGAACAGTGGTTGCTGCACGCTGACGACCATGTCGTGCGAGATGTTGACGAGGAGCACGGCGAAGATGACGGTGCCGACCATCGAGCCGTTCTCGAGAACGACGAAGAACGGGAACGCGCACACCGCGCCGATCAGGGCGCCGAGGATGTACACGCGCCGGCGGCCGTGCTTGTCCGAGAGCCACGCGAACAGCGGGATCGTGCCGATGCCCACAGCACCGACGAGCAGACCGACGTTGAGCATGAAGTTGCGCTCCATGCCCAGTTCCTTGGTGGAGTAGCTCAGCGCGAACGTGGTCACGATGTACATGGAGAAGAGTTCGGCGAAACGCAGACCGATGATCTGCAGGAATGCCCTCGGGTGGTTGCGCAGCGCCTCGACCAGGGGAATCCGCTTCTTCTCCTGCGCGGCCTGCTGCTCTTCGATCTTCTCGACCTTCTCGACGAACTCGGGGCTCTCCTGGACGCCGGCGCGGATCCACAGGCCGATACCGACGAGGACGACGCTGGCGACGAACGGAACACGCCAGCCCCACTGGCTGAACGCGGTCTCGGTGGTCAGGTTGCTCATGAGCATGACGAATCCGGTGGCGAGGATGAGACCGACCGAGTAACCGACCTGCACGCCGCTGCTGTAGAACGCCTTCTTCTTCGGCGGCGCGCTCTCGACAGCCATCAACGCTGCTCCACCCCACTCGCCGCCGACGGCGAAGCCCTGGATGGCGCGCAGGGTGACGAGCAGGACCGGCGCCCACCAGCCGACCGATGCGAACGACGGCAACAGACCGATCAGGGCGGTGCTCGTGCCCATGATCAGCACGGTGAGGATCAGCATCCGCTTGCGTCCGATGCGGTCGCCGTAGTGGCCGAACACGACGCCGCCGAGGGGACGGAACAGGAATCCGACGCCGAACGTCGCGAACGCGGCGAGCGTCCCGATGGCGGGGCTGACGTTGGGGAAGAACTCCTCGTTGAACACCAGGGCCGCGACCAGCCCGTAGAGCAGGAAGTCGTACCAGTCGATGACCGCGCCGACGAAACTGCTCAGCGCTGCTCGTCGTGCCTGCTTCTCGGCCGCCGGGGTGAAGGCGTGATCGCTCATTCCGATGTCCCGTCTAGGTTGGTACCGGACATACATTGTTCGTATGCCGAACGCATGTCCGCTGGTTGAATAATGTGACGGTAGCCATAGCGTTTCCGCATTGTCAAGAAGGCGCAGATGCGTGGTACTGCCGTTTCGTCTATCCGGACGGCACGAATTTCACCGAATCGGAGGTTCCGCGGGCCCCCGCGACTCGTACACACTTTCCCGGTTCAGCGACGCACATCACATCCGGAGCAGCGCCGAAGGGATTTTCTCCATGTCAGGAACCACCGATCCGCAACTTCAGCACACGCTGAAGAAGCGACACCTCTCGATGATCGCTATCGCGGGGGTGATCGGCGCAGGCCTCTTCGTGGGCTCCGGGGTCGCGATCCGCGAGACCGGCCCCGGCGTTCTGGTGGCCTACGCACTCGCGGGCATCGTCGTCATCCTCGTGATGCGGATGCTCGGCGAGATGTCGACCGCCAACCCCGAGACGGGATCGTTCTCGGCCTACGCCGACCGCGCGATCGGCCGATGGGCCGGATTCAGCATCGGCTGGCTCTACGCCTGGTTCTGGATCATCGTCCTCGGCATCGAGGCGACGGCCGGTGCCGTGATCATGAACCGCTGGATCCCCGACGTCCCGCAGTGGAGTTGGGCGCTGATCCTGATGGTGCTGCTCACGTTGACGAACATCGCGTCCGTGAAGTCGTTCGGCGAGTTCGAGTTCTGGTTCGCGTCGATCAAGGTGGCGGCCATCGTCATCTTCCTCGTGCTCGGCATCCTCGCGATCTGCGGAGCCCTGCCCGGCGTCGAAGCACCCGGACTGGCGCATCCTCATCTTCTACATCGGCTCCATCGCCGTCGTCGTGACGCTGCTCCCCTGGGACGACGCCTCCGTCGCGTTGAGCCCGTACGTCGCCGTCATGGACTCGTTCGGCATTCCCGCGGCCGGCAACATCATGGACGTCGTCGTGCTCACGTCGGTGCTGTCCTGCCTGAACTCCGGCCTGTACACGGCGAGTCGCATGATTTTCTCGCTCTCCCGCCGCGGCGACGCCCCGGCCGCGCTGTCGAAGATCGGATCGTCCGGCGTACCGCGTCAGGCCGTTCTCGTCTCGACGGTCGTGGGATTCCTGACCGTCGGCCTCAACTACCTGTACCCGGACACCGTCTTCCTGTTCCTCGTCAACTCCTCGGGAGCGATCGCACTGTTCGTGTGGCTGGCGATCTCGGTGTCGCAACTGCGCATGCGGCGTCGGCTCGAGGCGGAGGGCAAGGACCTGACGCTGAAGATGTGGCTGTTCCCGTACCTGACGTGGTGCACCATCGCCGCCATCATCGCGCTCTGCGTCGGCATGCTCATGCTGCCGGAGACGAGGAGCCAGATGTACGTCTCGATGGGACTCGCCGCCGTGGTGGTCGGGATCGGGATCTACCGTCAGCGCGCACGCGGGGCCGCCGACGCGGCTCCCGAGACCTCCAGCGAGACGGTCGACGTCCACCCCCGCTGAGCTCGCTACTGTTCGCATAGTGAACAGTAGTGCGCTCTCGGAACTCGGCGTACAGTCCCGCCGAGGAGAGGCCGGACCCACCGGCCCGAGGAAGGACCGAAGCTCATGAGGTGGGCGATTCTCGGCGCGAGCAACATTGCCGCCACACGGGTGCTCCCCGCATTGCGCGAGTGCGGGCAGACCGCGGCAGTCGTGCTCAGCGGTGACGCTGCGCGCGCGGAGGAATACCGGCGGACCCACGACATCGAGTCCGCCACCGGCGACCTGCGCGAAGCGGTCGGCGGCGACGTCCGGGCCGCGTACATCTCCTCCACCAACGACAAGCACTTCGAACACGCCATGGCCGCGATCGACGCGGGTCTGCACGTGCTCTGCGAGAAGCCGCTGTCGTTCGACGTCACGCAGGCACAGAAGATGGTCGACGCCGCCGCGGCCGCGGGGGTGGTGTTCGCGACGAACCATCACCTCCGCACGCACCCCGTCCACCGCGCGGCACGAAAGATGCTGGCCGAGGGCGCAGTCGGCGATGTCCTCTCCGTCCGCGTCGCCAACACGATCCTGCTGCGCCAGGCCCTGCGTGGATGGCGTCTCGACGGCGTCGGCGGCGGGGTCGCCCTCGACCTCGCGGTGCACGACATCGACACGCTCCGCTTCGTGACCGGGATGGAACCGACCACGGTGTCGGCGGTCGGAGTCTGCCAGGGGCTCAGCGAGGGACCGGCGGATGCCGTGATGACGAGCGGCGTCCTCGGCACCGACACCCTGTTCTCACTGCACGACGCGTACACGGTTCCCGACGCCGTCACCGGATTCGAAATCCATGGAACGGCAGGCACTCTCGTGGCGAGTAACTGCATGCGCCCCGATCCCACCGGGACGCTCCGGATGGTGACGAACGGCCGCGACACGTCCGTCCCGCTCGAGCCCGTCGACAACCTGTACGCACCCGGGATCCGGGCGTTCGTCGACGCCGTCCACGGAGACGGCCGGCCGGTGGCTACGGGACACGACGGACTGCGTTCTGTGACCGCCGCGCTGGCCATTCTGCAGTCGATCGAGGAGGGCCGCGCGGTACGCCTCTGAGGCGAGTGCGCTACATGATCAGCCCGCTGGGACGACGCCGCAGCGGCGACTGTTCCTGCACCGGCATCGAATTCGGCGGGACGGGGTAGGGCGCGCCGGCATTGAGCGTCCCCGCTGCCACGTTCGGCCCGCACTGCGCGATCGCCGCCTGCAGGCGTGGCTCCGGGTCGGTCATCGCGGGAACGCCGGCGTTCGGCGCCGACGAGAAGTCGAACGCCGACGTCATGTCGCCGACGGCGCCGCGACGCCAGTCGGTGAGATTGGGGACGGGAACGCCGAAGCGCTTCTCGAGGAGCCGCAGCTGCGAGGTGTGATCGAACGTGTCGGACGCGACGAGGCCGCCGCGACTGTACGGCGAGACGATCAGCGACGGCACCCGGAACCCGAGGCCGATCGGTCCCGGATTGTTCTCGCTCTCCGACACCGTGTTCAACGGAACGGTCAGGTACTCGCCCGGGGTGCCCGGCGGCGGCGTCGGCGGGGTGACGTGGTCGAAGAATCCGCCGTTCTCGTCGTAGCTGATGATCAGCGCCGTCTTCTCCCAGATCGCCGGGTTGGACGTGAGAATGTCGAGTACCTCGACGATCCCTACCGCGCCCGCGGCCGGGGGCAGCGCCGGGTGCTCACAGGTGAAGACGTTCGGCACGATCCAGGACACCGCGGGCAGGGTGCCGTTCGCGACGTCGGCCCGGAAGTCGTTCGGATACGTCGGATCGAGGCCACGGCGGGCGAGTTCCGAATTCGGGTCGCTGTACTGCGTGAAGCAGCCGAGCATCCCGTCGAGGGCCACACTCGACACCGGCCCGAGATCCTTGTTGGCGTACACCTTCCAGCTGACGCCCGCCTCCTGCAGGTTCTCCGGGTAGGTGCGCCACGAGTACGCGAATCTGGGGATCACCGTCGGCGTCTCGACGAGCGGCCCGCCGGCCAGCCCGTCGGGGTCGATCGTTCCCGTCATCCAGTACAGCCGGTTCGGGTCCGTCGGTCCGAGCACCGAGCAGAAGTAGTGGTCGCAGATCGTGAAGGCGTCGGCGAGGTCGTAGTGCACCGGGATGTCGGCCCGAGTGTAGTAGCCCATGGTGGCGGGGCCGTTGAGCGGCCCCTCGTGTGCGATGTGCACCGGCATCCACCGGTCCATCGCGCCGCCGTTCCACGCGTCGTGCTGCGGACCCCACGAATGCGTCGGGTCGTTGATGCATTCGCCGTCGAGGTGCGTGCCCTGGGTGGTGTCGAGACGGAACGGGTTCAGATACCCGGTGGGCGTCGGCCCCAACCCCGGTGTCCAGCCGTACTGCTGCCACGTCGGCGAGGGGTCGTCGAAGCCGCGCACCCCCGACAACGTGCCGTAGTAGTGGTCGAACGAGCGGTTCTCCTGCATGAGGTAGACGAAGTGCTCGATGTCCCCCAGCGACCCCGATCCACCCGGATCCTGCGCGTACGCCCGGTCGATGACCGGGCCCGCCCACGAACTGAGGAAGGCGGCGCCACCGGCCGCTGCGGCGGAGGCGAGGAACTTGCGACGTGAGATGTCCGATGCCGGGGTCACGGATCGTGACGCTAGTCGCTGCGGACGCCGCCCGCCCGGTGAATGCGCGGGTTGCTCTACTGCGGACCGACCGGCACGTCACCCTGCAACGTGATGCGGTGCATGACCCGGTGCTGCGTTCCGTAGTCGCGGTTGGCGTAGTGCGCGGTGCTGCGGTTGTCCCACAGCACGAGGTCGCCGAGGCGCCACCGGTGACGCACGATGTGCTCCGGTTTGGTGAGGTGCGCGTAGAGGAAGTCGAGGATTCCCCGGCTCTCCGCCTCGGATACCCCGGCGATGTGCGACGTGAACCCCGGACCCCAGCGGCGGTCGCTTCATGAACGTCACGTCGGTGTGCCACACGTCGGCGAAACCGTTGTCCTGGCTGTCGAGCGCGTACACCTCCTGCGCGACGTCGCCGCTGTCGTGGACGGGATGCCCCGCCGTCAGCTGACCGAGACGGCGGCCGAACTCGATGTGGCTCGTGACGTCGAGTGACTGGCCCCGCAGAACCAGAACTTTGTGCTCGGTCAACGCCGAACGAATCGCTGCCACCTCGTCGTCGGTGGCGGTGGCGACGTCCAGACCGAGGATCTCGGCGCCGAACGACGGGCCGAGCTTGTCGAGCGTCAGCGACGCCGTTCTGGTTTCGAATGCAGTGCTCATGATTACTTTCGCGGAGATGTCGAGGGCCGGCCCGGACCTGCGAACGCGGAGAATGCGCGAGGAATTATCGGATGCCGGAGGTTAACCGAGGAGTGGACAGCACGCGGTACGCGCGCCGGACCGTCAGCAACAACAGATGTTGGCGCACGTACGGCACAGGTCGACGGTGAGGCGTCGCACCAGGTGAGTCGTATGCACGACCCAATTCCTACCGGATAGGAGGGAAATGGGCAAGCGCGGGGTAACCCGCAGAGGGGGTCAACTCCAGCGTGCCTGCCCGCCGTCGAGTGGAATGGTGGCACCGGACAGGTAGCCGGCGTCGGGGCCGACGAGGAAGACGACGGCGCGCCCGATGTCCTGCTCGCAGTCACCGATCCGGCCGAGCGGGATCGACTTCACGAACTCGGCGGCCTCCGCGGGATTGTTCTCCGTCCACCATTTCAGACCGGGCGAGAGTGCATGCGGGGCGATCGCATTGACGCGGATGCCGTCGGGGCCCCATTCGCTGGCCGCGGTGCGGGTGAGCGAACGCATCGCCTCCTTGGTGGCCGCGTACAGCCCGTAGCCGCTGGTGTCCCACCGCACCGCCGAGGAGCTGACCAGATTGATGATCGAACCGCCGCCCCGAGCCTTGAGGTGCGGATAGCACAGCTGCATCAGGAACAGGGTCGCCACCGGACCGACCGCCATGGCCCGGTCCAGCAGCTTCGGGGTGACGTCGAGGAGTGGTCCGAGCGCGCTGGCGTTGGCGTTGTTGATCAGGATGTCGAGGCCACCGAACACGTCCACGACGCGGTCGACCATCGGCGCCAGCTGATCGCGCTTGCTGACGTCGCAGACGATCGGTTCGGCGACACCGCCGAAGTCGGCGATGGCGGCACACGTGTCGACGAGTTTCGCCTCCGTCCGCCCGACCACCCCGATCCGGGCGCCCTCCTTGGCCAGCGCGAACGCCATGCCGGCGCCCACACCCTGACCGGCGCCGGTGATCAGCGCGACCTTGCCGTCCAGCGTGCCCATCAGGTGTCCGCCCATCTGTGGCCGTGAGATGGAAACTCGGGATGTCGGCCAGCGACATCATCGCTTCGTAGGTGCGCTCGTACCCCGTGTGCGCGATCCGCCACCGCCCGTCGCCGCCGCGCACGTAGCGGTCGGAGTAGAACGCCGCCCCGCGCAGCAGCATGCCGTGTTCCGGGATCAGAACGGTGTCGGACAGATACCACCGCCCCGTGGCCGTGTCGCCGTCGACGTCGATCTCCGGGTGGTCGCAGTGGTGTTCGGTGATGGTGTTCGCTCCGAGGTTCGACTTCATGTACTCGACGAGCGCGTCGCGGGAGTCGAAGGTGAGACGCTCACCGTAGTTCGCGGTGGCGTCGGGTAGCAGGGTGTCGGCGAATTCCTCCCAGCTCTTCGTGTCGAGCGCGCGCAGGTACGCGTACTTGAGCCGGGAGATCGCGGCGACGGCCTCGAGATCAGAAACTGACACCTGTTCTACATACCACGGGCGACGCACCGCGCGGAGCAGCTCGGGAATTATCGGCTGGAGCTGCCCGCGTCGACCGGCAGGGCGACGGACGTGATGTACCGCGCCTCGTCTGACGCCAGGAACAGCGCGGCGTTGGCGACGTCGACCGGTTCGATCCACGGAATCGGCAGCATGTTCATCGTCACGGCGGCCGCGGCGAACTCCTCCCGGGTGGGGTGCTCGAGGTCGGGCCGGAACGCCCGCCGCACCATGTCGTTCTGGATCATTTCCGTGTCCACGTTCGTGGGATGCACGCTGTTGACCCGCACCCCGTGCGGCGCGAGCTCCTTCGCCAGCGACCGCATCAGTCCCACCACCCCGTGCTTGGCCGCGGTGTAGTGGGCGACGCCGACGAGCCCGCGCAGTCCGGCGATGGAGCTGGTCAGGATCATCGCCCCGCCGCCCCGCTCGATCAGGTGCGGGGCAGCCGCCTTGCACGTCTGCCACACCCCCGTCAGATTGACGTCGAGCATCGTCTGCCACGTCTCGGCATCGAGTTCCAGTGCGGCGCCGGACGACGTGATGCCCGCCGTGGCGCACACGAAGTCCAGCCCGCCCAGCTCTGCGGCCGCCGCCGTGACCGTCTCGGCCAGAGCCGCTCCGTCGCGCACGTCCACCTGCGCGGTCACGATCCGGCGGCCGGTGTCGCGGACCAGTTTCGCGGTCTCCTCGAGGTCCTCCGGACTCGCCGGCGGCGTCACCACCGTGCCGACCGGGCCGCACAGATCGACGGCCACGACGTCGGCGCCCTCCTGCGCGAACCGCAGCGCCTGCGCCCGACCGATGCCGCGGGCGGCACCGGTGACCAGGACGACTCTTCCGTTCACTCGACCTGTCATCTCTACACTTTCTGCGTCAGTCCGGCATCGACCACGAGTTGTGTGCCGGTGATGTATCGCGATTCGTCCGAGGCGAGGAACAGCAGCGCATTGCTGACGTCCCGCGAGTCCAGCCAGGGAACGGGCAGGACGTGATTGGCGGTGAGGACGGGAACGACGTCCTCGGGGGTCGGGTTGTCGAGGTCCGGCCGCAGCCGTGCCATCGTCGCCGGGTTCAGCGTCATGCGGGTGCCGACGGCGCCGGGGTGCAGCACGTTCACCCGGATGAACTGCGGACCGAGTTCGTTGGCGAGGGTCCGGGCCAACCCGACCACGGCGGTTTTCGACGCCGAGTAGTGGGCCGCCCCGGCCACCGCCTTGATGCCGGCGGTCGAACTGACGATCACGACGGAGCCGCCGCCGTCGCGCATCGCCGGGACCGCGGCCGCCGCCGTGTTCCAGACCCCGGTGAGGTTGACGTCGAGCGACCGGTTCCAGTTCTCGTCGTCGATGGTCCAGGCGGGGCCCGGGTTGTCGACGACACCGGCGTTCGCGACGACGACGTCGAGAGCACCCAGTTCCTCCACCCCCGCGGCGACGGCCGCCCGCAACGCGGACGGATCCCGCACGTCGGCGTGGGCGACGACGGCCCGCCGGCCGAGTTCGGCGACCAGCCTGCCGGTCTCGGCGAGTTCGGCCTCGGCCGACGGCAGATCGACGACGATCACGTCGGCGCCCTCCTCGGCGAGCCGGACCGCGTGACTGCGTCCCATGCCGTTACCGGCACCGGTGATGAAGGCGACCTTGCCTGCCATCCGTGACATCGGTTGTCCCCTCTAGTCCAGGCGGCCGGGAGTCGGGTAGCTGCGCAGGGACAACCCCACCCGCCCGTCCTCCACCGCGTCGTCGATCGATCCACGCAATGCACCGCAGGTGGGAACGAACATGGAGTGCTCCCCCGCCTCGGCGCGCGACGCGAACTCCGGGCACCTCTGCTCGGCGTCGTCCAGCCACTGCACGCTGGTGTGCGCCTCGCTGTACTTCTCCACGAGCACCGCGTTGCCGCAGCGCCGGCATTCGACCGGAAGCACTCAGCTCACCGCCCCGGCTGCATGACGGGCGCCGATCCACCCGAACACCATTGCCGGACCGATCGTCGCGCCCGCACCGGCGTAGTCGTTGCCCATCACGGACGCCGACGTGTTGCCGGTCGCGTAGAGACCGGGGATGGGTTCGCCGCTGCCGCTCAGCACCTGGCTGTGCTCGTTGCACACGAGACCGCCCTTGGTGCCGAGGTCGCCGGCTTCCATCCGCACCGCGTAAAACGGTGCCTTGTCCACCTCGTCCATCGTCGGGTTGGGCAGCCGCGGGTCGCCGTAGTAGCGGTCGTACGCGCTGTCTCCGCGACCGAAGTCGGCGTCGACTCCCGCCCGGGCGAACCCGTTGAACCGGGCGATCTCCGCCGACAGCGAGTCCGCGGGAACGCTCATCTGCTGCGCCAGTTCGCCGATTGTTGCGGCGCGCAGCATCAGCCCCGTCTCGAACCATTCGGCCGGGAACTTCTGACCGGGCATCACACCACCGAACTGGTAGCGGCTCTTCGCCTTCGAGTCGAACACGAACCACACGGGGTCGTGACCGCCGGCGATCTGGTCGTGGACGAACGACACGTATGGGGACGCCTCGTTGGTGAACCGCTTGGCGTTCTGGTCGACGATCAGCGACGGCGGGATCGACCGCTCCGACACGAGGACGTGCATGATGCCGTCCGGCCGCCGGAACGACGGCATCCACCAGGCGTC
>SEEV01000086.1 GCA_004211695.1 Rhodococcus sp. (in: high G+C Gram-positive bacteria) | reverse complement strand
TCGTTGCTCAGTCGCCGCACGGATGCGGCGTCGCCGTACATCGATCGCAACGAACCGACAGCGCGCCGAAGGCGGTCGATGGTGCGATTCAATTCGAGCATTTCGGAGGTCGACATGTGGACCCCTCCCAACCCAGCCGGATGTAGCCGTGACATGAATCACACTACCGATATTCGGGGGGGACGGTGCCACTTTCGGAACCTCGGAAACTCCGTTGCGATGAATTTCGACGGCCGGCCGAGTCCATACCTGTGGACCATCGAAAGCGAACCCCCACCCGGAGGACATCATGGCCGACGCCACGATCGGAAGCATCCTGCTCGCCAGCACACACCCCGAGCGATTGCGGGACTGGTACACCGCCGCGTTCTCGCCGAAGGTCGACCGCACACCCGGCGAACCGGGTTACGACCTCCTCGACTTCGACGGCTTCTACATCATGCTCGACCGGCGCGACGACGTCGGTGACACGAATCCCGAACCCGGACGCGTCCTGCTCAACGTCGAGGTCACCGACGCCCGCGCCGCAGCCGGTCGCATCGACGAACTGGGTGCGACGTGGCTGTCCCCGCTCGAGGACCGGGACGGCAGCTGGTTCGGCACCGCCGTCGATCCAGACGGCAACTACGTCCAGATCATCCAGCTCAGCGCGCAGGCGCGGGCCGAGATGTCCTAACCATCGGCGAGGAAAGAGACCAGACATGTTGAACCACGCGAGAGCATTCAGCGGATTCGCCGTCGACGACATCGCCGCGGCCGAGTCGTTCTACTCCGACACCCTGGGACTCGAGGTCACCGAGGAGGAGATGGGCCTGCTCGGCCTGCATCTCCCGAAGGGCCCCGTGGTGCTGATCTACCCGAAACCCGATCACACGCCGGCGTCCTTCACCATCCTGAACTTCGCCGTGGACGACGTCGAGAAGGCCGTCGACGCGCTCACCGAACGCGGGATCCGGTTCCTGCGGTACGACGGTTTCGACCAGGACGACAAGGGGATCATGCGCGGCAACGGTCCCGACATCGCCTGGTTCACCGACCCCGCCGGCAACGTGCTGTCGGTGCTCGCGGAATCCTGACGGCCGCGCTCAGCGCGCCGTCAGCGTCGCCTTCAGCCAGGCGCCGTCGAACCACGTCGACGCCTCCGCGCCGAACGACGCGGAGTCGAGGCGGCCGCTGCCGGCCGGCACGGAGCCGACGACGTCGACACCCGTCACGGCGGGGAGGTCGTCGAGATTGCATCGCTCGGCGAGGTCAGGCTCGTCCGGCCACGACCCGATCACGGTTCCGGCGCAGGCGAGACCGGCCGCCGACAGCGCCCGGATCGTGAGCTCGGTGTGGTTGAGCGTGCCGAGTCCGGCCGCCGCCACCACGACGACCGGTGCGTCGAGGGCCCGCGCGACGTCGACGAGCGTGAAGCCCCCGGCGCCCAGCCGCACCAGCAGACCGCCCGCACCCTCGACGAGAACCAGATCGTGTTCGGCGTCGAGCGCGCGGACCGCGTCCGTCACGTCGGCGCACCGCACCATCGGCAGGCCGCTGCGCCGGGCCGCGGTGTCGGGGGCGAGCGGCTCCGGGTAGCGGGCCAGTTCCACCACCGCCGTGGCACCGGACAGCCGGGTCACCTCGGCGAGATCGCCCGGTTCTCCCGGGGCGACGCCGGTCTGCGCGGGCTTGCACACCGCCACGGACAGGCCCGCCTCCCGGGCCGCGGCGGCGAGCGCCGCCGTGACCACCGTCTTGCCGACGTCGGTCGACGTTCCGGTGACCACCAAGACACTCACGCCGAGGCTCCGGCCAGGACGTCCGTAAGCACGGTCTCGATCCGCGCCAGTTCGTCCGCGTCGAGCGTCGCCCGTGCGGTGAGCCGCAGACGCGACGTGCCCTCGGGCACTGACGGGGGCCGGAAGCAGCCGACGTGCAGCCCCTGTTCGCGGCAGGCGGCGGCCGCGTCGACGGCGCGTTGCGGGTCGCCCAGGACGACGGAGACGACGGCGGATTCGGGAGTCCCGGCACCGGTGAAGCGGGCGAGATCCCTCGCGCGGTCCAGGACGGCCTCGGCGCGGTGCGGTTCACGGCGCAGCACGGTGAGGGCCGCGCGTGCCGCGCCCACGGCCGCCGGGGCCAGGCCGGTGTCGAAGATGAACGTGCGCGCGGCGTCGACGAGATGCGCGCGCACCTTCTCCGACGCCAGTACCGCACCGCCCTGACTGGCCAGCGACTTCGACAGCGTGGCCGTCACGACGATGTCGGGTTCGCCCGCGAGCCCCACCTCGTGCACGAGTCCGCGGCCCCCTGTACCGCGGACGCCGACCCCGTGCGCCTCGTCCACGACGAGGAACGCGCCGTGCTCGCGGCACACCCGGTGGAGTTCGACGAGCGGTGCCAGATCGCCGTCCGCACTGAACACCGAGTCGGTGACGACCAGGGCCCGCTCCTCCGACCGGGTGGCGAGTGCGCTGCGGACGAACCCGAGATCGGAGTGCGGCGCGACGGCCACCCGCGCCCGGGACAGACGGCAGGCGTCGACCAGCGAGGCGTGGCTGCCCGCATCGGAGACGATCAACGATCCGGCGCCGGACAGCGCGGTGACGGCGCCGAGATTCGCGGTGTACCCGGAGGAGAACACCAGCCCGGCCTCGGCGCCGACGAACTCGGCCAGTTCCGATTCGAGCAGTTCGTGTTCGGTGGTCGATCCCGTGACCAGACGCGAGCCGGTGGCCCCCGCACCCCACCGGCGCAGCGCCGCCATCGCGCCGTGCAGGACCTCCGGGTGGCGCACGAGGCCGAGGTAGTCGTTGGACGCCAGATCGATGAGCGCGTTGCCGGGTGTGCGCGGACGCAGCTCGCGGCGCAGCCCCGCGGCGCGCCGCCGGTCCTCGACGTCGTCGAGCCAGGTTGTGAAGGTGCGGTCGGTACTCACGCAAGGCACGATACGTGACTTGAACGGTGTTCAACCCGGGTGGGCCCACTTTCCTTCCGGTGACTAGGGTCGAGACCGTGACCTCTCCGAGCCTGTCCGCCGACGACATCACGTCCCTCGACACCTCGCTGCTCTGGCATCCGTACGGTGCGTTCCCCGCCTCGACCACCCCGCTCGTGGTGGCCGAGGCGAGCGGAACCCGCCTCACCCTCGCCGACGGCCGCGAACTCGTCGACGGCATGAGTTCGTGGTGGGCCGCCGTACACGGCTACCGGCATCCCGTCCTCGACGCGGCAGCGACCGCGCAGCTCGGTCGGATGAGTCACGTGATGTTCGGCGGGCTCACCCACGAACCGGCCGCGCGGCTGGCTCAGCTGCTGGTGGAGATCACCCCGGACAGCCTGGACAAGGTCTTCCTCGCCGATTCCGGATCGGTGTCCGTCGAGGTCGCCGTCAAGATGTGCCTGCAGTACTGGCGCAGTCGCGGCAGGCCGGAGCGGCATCGGCTGCTCACCTGGCGCGGCGGCTACCACGGCGACACGTTCGCCCCGATGAGCGTCTGCGACCCGGACGGCGGCATGCACTCCCTGTGGACGGACGTCCTGGCACGGCAGGTGTTCGCGGGACCGCCACCGCGCGACTTCGACGCGCAGTACGTCGCGGAGTTCGAACGTCTGGTGACGGCGCATGCCGACGAACTGGCGGCCGTCATCGTGGAGCCGGTGGTGCAGGGCGCCGGCGGCATGCGGTTCCACGACCCGCGGTACCTGGCGGAGCTGCGGCGGATCTGCGACGAGCACGGGCTCCTGCTGGTGTTCGACGAGATCGCGACCGGATTCGGCCGCACCGGCGAGCTGTTCGCCGCGGACCACGCCGGTGTCAGCCCCGACATCATGTGCATCGGCAAGGCCCTGACCGGCGGATACCTCACACTCGCGGCGACGCTCTGTTCCACCGACGTGGCCGAGACCATCAGCGCCGGCGAGGCCGGCGGGCTGATGCACGGTCCCACGTTCATGGCCAATCCGCTCGCGTGCGCCGTCGCGGTGGCGTCGATCGAACTCCTGCTGTCCCGCGACTGGCGAGGCGAGGTCGCGGCCGTGCGACGCGAACTCGAATCCGGGCTCGCACCGGCCCGGGACCTCCCCGGTGTCCGGGAGGTGCGGGTGCTCGGCGCCATCGGAGTGATCGAACTCTCCGAACCCGTCGACATGCGGGCCGCCACCGACGCCGCGGTGGCGGCCGGGGTCTGGTTGCGGCCGTTCCGGAACCTGATCTACGCGATGCCGCCGTACGTGTGCACCACCGACGACGTGCGGAAGATCACAGCCGGAATGCTTGCTGCCGCACGGAGCTCCGGCCTGGGCCGATAGCCCGCTCTCGTCGAGCTGAGAGCGAGGCGAACGCGGGCTAGTGTTCTCGATATGGACGAGAGCGAGTCGACCGGCACCACGCACATTCCCGTGTGGCCCGGCAGCGCCTACCCACTGGGCGCCACCTACGACGGGGCCGGGACGAACTTCTCGTTGTTCTCCGAGGTCGCCGAGGCGGTCGATCTGTGCCTGATCGCGAAGGACGGCACCGAGACGCGGGTGCGGCTCGACGAGGTCGACGGCTACGTGTGGCACGCCTACCTGCCGACGGTCGTGCCCGGGCAGCGATACGGGTACCGGATCCACGGCCCCTGGAACCCTGCGGCCGGGCACCGCTGCGACCCGAGCAAGCTCCTCCTCGACCCCTACGGCAAGGCGTTCGACGGCGACTTCGACGGCGACCGCTCCCTGTTCTCCTACGACATCGAGGCGCCCGCCGATCCCGCACCCGAGGAACCGTTGGACGCGGTCGAGATCGTCGACACGCAAGACGACACCGAGGACGAAGACACGGACGCGGAGCTCGCCCCGGACAACGAGGACACTGCCGGACCCGGCCTGCCCGGATACGACTCGCTCGGTCACACGATGACGACGGTCGTGATCAACCCGTTCTTCGACTGGGCCGCCGACCGCGCACCCACGCACCCGTACCACGACACCGTGATCTACGAGGCCCACGTCAAGGGCATGACGGCGACGCATCCCGGTGTGCCGGAAGAGCTCCGCGGCACGTACGCGGGTCTGGCGCATCCGGTGATCATCGACCACCTCGTCGACCTCGGCGTCACTGCGATCGAACTGATGCCGGTGCACCAGTTCATGCACGACCAGACCCTCCTCGACAAGGGACTGAGGAACTACTGGGGTTACAACACGTTCGGCTTCCTCGCCCCGCACACCGGGTACTCGTCGGCGGAGAAACCGGGAGCCGCGGTGTCCGAGTTCAAGGCGATGGTCCGGTCGTTCCACGAGGCGGGCATCGAAGTGATCCTCGACGTCGTCTACAACCACACCGCCGAGGGCAACCATCTCGGTCCGACCATCTGTTTCCGCGGCATCGACAACGCCGCCTACTACCGGCTGGTCGACGGCGACGCCGAGCACTACATGGATTACACGGGCACCGGGAACAGCCTCAACGCCCGGCACCCGCACACGCTGCAGCTGATCATGGATTCGCTGCGGTACTGGGTCACCGAGATGCACGTCGACGGATTCCGGTTCGACCTCGCGTCCACGCTCGCCCGCGAACTGCACGACGTCGACCGGCTCTCCGCGTTCTTCGATCTCGTCCAGCAGGATCCGATCGTCAGCCAGGTCAAGCTCATCGCCGAACCGTGGGACATCGGCGAGGGCGGCTACCAGGTGGGCAACTTTCCCGGCCTGTGGACGGAGTGGAACGGCAAGTACCGGGACACGGTCCGCGACTACTGGCGGGGCGAACCGGCGACGCTCGGCGAATTCGCGTCCCGGCTCACCGGCTCCTCCGACCTGTACGAGGCGACCGGGCGCCGCCCCGGCGCGAGCATCAACTTCGTCATCGCCCACGACGGCTTCACCCTGCACGACCTGGTGTCGTACAACGAGAAGCACAACGAGGCCAACGGCGAGGGCAACAACGACGGGGAGAGCCACAACCGGTCCTGGAACTGCGGGGTCGAGGGGCCGACGGACGACCCGGACATCCTCGATCTGCGCGGGCGGCAGAGCCGCAACATCCTCGCCACCCTGCTGCTCAGCCAGGGGACGCCGATGCTGGCACACGGCGACGAGATGGGCCGCACCCAGCAGGGCAACAACAACGTGTACTGCCAGGACTCGGAACTGTCGTGGATGGACTGGTCGCTCGCGGATTCCAACGCCGACCTGGTCGAGTTCACCAAACGGGTGATCGCACTGCGGATGAAGAATCCGGTGTTCCGTCGTCGCCGGTTCTTCGAGGGCACCCCCATCCGCAGCGGTGATCAGACCCGTGACATCGCGTGGCTCACCCCGGCCGGCGAGGAGATGACCCCCGAGGACTGGGACAGCGGTTTCGGGAAGTCCCTGGCGGTCTTCCTCAACGGCGAAGGCATCCCCGAACCCAACCACCGCGGTGAGCGGGTGGTCGGCGACTCGTTCCTGCTGTGTTTCAACGCCCACGACGAGGAGATCGAGTTCTCCACGCCCAACTCCGATTACGCCGACGAATGGGCGGTGGTGCTCGACACCGCCGTCCTGACCGGGGCGAAGGAGACGGTGATCAAGGCAGGGAATCCACTGCAGGTCGAGGCACGGTCGCTGGTCGTGCTGCGCCGGACCGCGTGAGCCGGGGACGACGATGTCGATCACGGCAACGTACCGGGTCCAACTGCGCGGTGACTGTTTCACGCTCGCGGACGCCGCCGCGATCGCCGGCTACCTGGACGATCTCGGGATCTCGCACGTCTACCTGTCGCCGATCCTGACGGCCACCACCGGATCGACCCACGGCTACGACGTCACCGACGTCACCCGGGTGTCCCCCGCCCTCGGCGGCCGGGAGGCGCTCGTCGCACTGTCGCAGGCGGTGCGGGAACGCGGCATGGGGATCGTCGTCGACCTCGTCCCCAACCATGTGGGCGTCGCCCAGCCGCGTGAGAACGCCTGGTGGTGGGATGTTCTCACCCACGGTCGCCGCTCCGAGTACGCCGACTTCTTCGACGTCGACTGGAGCGAGGACAACGGGGTCGGCGGTCGTCTCGCGCTGCCCGTCCTCGGATCGGACGCCGATCTCGAGTCCCTCACCGTCGACCGCTCGGGACCCGAGCCGCTGCTCGCGTTCTACGAGCACCGGTTCCCGATCGCCCCCGGCACCGATGCCGGCGAACCGGCGTCGGTGCACGATGCGCAGTCCTACCGCCTGGTCCCGTGGGACTCCAGGCTCATCGGGTACCGCCGGTTCTTCGCGGTCAGCGATCTGGCCGGCATCCGGCAGGAAGATCCGCGCGTGTTCGAGGCCTCGCACCGCGAACTGCGGAGCTGGGTGGCGGACGGCTTGGTCGACGGAGTGCGCATCGATCACCCCGACGGATTGTCCGATCCGGCCGAGTATCTCGACCGCCTGCGCAGTGTGATCGGCGCGGACCGCTGGCTCGTCATCGAGAAGATCCTGGGCCACGCCGAACCACTGGACGATCACCTCCCGATCGACGGCACCACCGGCTACGACGCGCTGGCGGAACTCGGCGGCGTGTTCGTCGACCCGTCGGGAGCTCCCGCGCTCACCGCGCTGTCGGCGTCCCGCACCGGCGACCGGGGTGACGCGGCCTGGCTCCACGAGCACGAAACCGCCATAAAACGCGAGGTCGCCGGCATCACGCTCGCTCCGGAGGTCCGACGCCTCGTGTGCGCGATCCTCGCCGAAACCGGCATCGACTGCAGCAGTGCGGACGTCCGCGACGCCGTCGTCGACGTCGTCGCCGCCATGCCCGTGTACCGGTCCGACTACAGTCCGCTGGCCGGGCTCGCGACGCGCGTGATCGGTGACGCCGCGAGGCGGGAACCGCAACGGTCCGAAGCGCTGGCCGCCCTCGGCGCCGCCCTGATCGCCGGCGGCGAGGCCGCCACCCGCTTCCAGCAGGTGTGCGGCGCGGTGATGGCGAAATCCGTGGAGGACTGCCTGTTCTACCGCACCGCCCGGCTGGTGTCGCTGCAGGAGGTGGGTGGCAACCCGGCGAACGTCGGCGTCTCCCCCGCCGAATTCCACCTCGCCGCCGCCGAACGGGCCTCCCGGTGGCCGAAGGCGATGACGACCCTCTCGACCCACGACACCAAGCGCGGGGAGGACGTCCGGGCCCGGATCGGCATCCTGTCGCAGGTGCCGGATCTGTGGGCCGAATGCGTCGATCGGTGGGAGCGCATCGCCCCCAGCCCGGATCCCGCCACCGGACTATTCCTGTGGCAGAACCTGTTCGGTGTGTGGCCCGTCGACGGCCGGGCCGCGGCCGACGTGCCCGACTTCCGCGACCGCATCCACGCGTACGCGGAGAAGGCCGTCCGTGAAGCCGGGACCCGGACGTCGTGGCACGACGTGAACGAGGACTTCGAAACAGACCTCCACCGCTGGCTGGACACGGTGATCGACGGCACCGTCGGCAAGGCGCTCGGTTCGCTGTGCACCCAGCTGGCGCCGCACGCCTGGTCGGATGCCCTCGGACAGAAACTTCTCCAGCTGTGCGGACCTGGGATCCCGGACGTGTACCAGGGAACCGAACTGTGGGAGGACTCCCTCGTCGACCCGGACAATCGCCGTCCCGTGGACTACGACGTGCGTCGGGACCTGCTCGCAGGTCTGGGCACTCCGCCGGTCGACGCGACGGGCGCGGCGAAGATGCACGTCGTCCGCGCGGCGCTGCGGCTGCGGCGGGACCGTCCGGGCAGCTTCGTCGGCGGGACCTACGCGCCGGTCTTCGCCTCGGGGACCGCGGCGGCGCATCTGATCGGGTTCGCCCGCGGACAAAAGGACGCGGCGCCGGACGTCGTGGCGCTGGCGACCCGGCACAGTGTCGGCGTGGAGCAACGCGGCTGGGCCGACACCACCGTCACCCTCCCGGGCGGCACCTGGACCGACCTCCTCACCTCGGAGACGTACCCCGGCGGGCGCATCGACGTCGTGGCGCTGTTCTCCCGCTACCCCGTTGCCCTCCTGGCCCGTGAGTACTTGTCAACCGCGGGCGGTTAACAAGTACTCACGGGGGTACTGGCTCTGGTATGTCGCGACGTGTGGTTGCCCAGGGATACGGAGGACCGGAGGTCCTCGCCGTGATCGACGTGGAACCGGCCGGTCCCGCCGCCGGTGAGGTGGTGCTCGAGGTTCGCGCCATCGGCGTCAACCCGTTCGACTACAAGCTCTACAGCGGAGCATTCGGCGCCGATCCGGCTGCCCTGCCCCTGGGTTTGGGCAGCGAGGCCGCGGGAGTCGTCGTCGAGGTGGGCGACGGCGCGACAGGACCGATGGGGCCGATCTCGGTGGGCGACGAGGTGATCGCCTACCCGCTGTCCGAGGCGTACGCGGATCGGCTTGTCGTGTCCGGCGACTCGGTGGTCCCGAGGCCGGCGTCGTTGCCGTGGAACGAGGCCGCCGGACTTCTCGCGGTCGGGGCCACCGCGGTCGACACCCTCGACACGGCGAACATCGGCAGTGGCGACCTGCTGCTCGTGCACGCGGCGGCGGGCGGTGTGGGGTCGCTGGTCGTGCAGTTGGCACGGTCCCGGGGCGCCACGATCATCGGCACGGCGCGCCCGGAGAACCACGACTACGTCCGGTCGCTGGGTGCCACCCCGGTGTCCTACGGCGCCGGGCTCGGCGACCGTGTCCGCGTTCTGGCCCCGGACGGGGTGGACGCCGTCATCGATGCCGTGGGTGGCGACGAAGCCATCGACGTGTCCGTGGAACTGGTGCGGGACCGGTCGCGGTTGGTGACGACGGTCCCCGGGCCTCGGCTCGCCGAGTCCGGGTTCCGGATCGTCGGTGCTCTCGGGCCGGACGGCATGGAACCGCGGAAGCGGGCCCGCGCCGCCCTCGTCGATCTCGCGGGCAGCGGGGACATCCGGGTACGTGTCGCACGGACCTACGCGCTGTCGGACGCGGCCACCGCGCACACCGATCTCCGGAATCCGCACCCCGCGGGCAAATTCATCCTGCTGCCCTAGGAATGGAGCAGACTCGCCCGGATCGTCGCCTTGACCCAATTCCGGTATTCGTCGACGTCCCACCCGCACTGCCGGCGCAGCATCGAATACACCTGCGGGGACACGACGGTGAACAGGACGTCCGCCGCCCGCTGCACGGAGATCTCGGGGCGGAGCAGTTCGTGGGCGGCGAGGCCCTCGGCGAGGGTCATCGCGTTCTCGGCGGACGCCCGCGCTCCCTCGTCGGCGAACCGCCGCATGTCCTCGTCCGCCCCGGAGGATTCGATCGCCGTCGCCATCAGGGTTCCGGCCCGCTCCAGGACGTCGGTGCTGTACCCGGCCATCTGGTCGAGGATCCGTTCGACCGGATCGCCGTCCCGAGACGCGCGTGCGGGTACCGCGGCGGTGTCGCCCTCGATCGCCGCGACGAGTGCCTCGTGGAACAGTTCCGCTTTGCCGCCGGGGAACGCGGTGAACACAGTGCGGGTCGACACCCCGGCTGCCTCGGCCACGTTCCGGACCGTGGTGCTGACGTATCCGCGGTCGGTGAACAGCCGTGCCGCGGCGTCCCTGATGAGGAGCCGGGTCCGGCGCGCCGATTCTTCGCGCAGCGGCGAACTGTAGGACCTCTTGGCGACTTCGGGCACGGTCTCACGATAGACGCATTCGATACATCAGCCGTGCAGCCAATGTGGCACAGCGATTCGCCGCGCATCGACCATGCGAAACGCCGAATTCCTACGACTTCGGGTGTTCCACCCAGGCATCGGATCCGGGAAACACGAGCGCCTCGTGGCCGTCGTCGTACCGGACGAGATAGGGCGGTTCGCCGTTCTCTCCGTGAACCTCCACGACCTCGGCGGTGGTCTCGTGCACTCCGACCACCCGGCCCTGAACGTGTAACCGGTCTCCCACTGCTACGTGCATGACTGCTCCTCGCGACGTTCGAGTCCGTACTCTCAGCTTGCTACTTCCGGAGTCGGGGCGAAAGGGTCGACTCGCCGCCATCTCCGTCTCGGTGTGTCGCCGCCGTCTCCGCCGCCGTGTGCCATCGTGGGGACATGGCAACGTACCGATACCTCGACAAGGACCGCAACGTGCTCGAGGAGCACGACTTCGGCACCGTGCAGGACGCCGAGGAGCACCGGTTGTCCGTTCTCGGTGCCGAGATCATCGAGGAGGTCGAGGATTCCGGCCCGTCCGGCGGCTGACTGTCCTGCACGGCCCGCCAGGTGCAGGCATGCTGATCGAGTGCACACATTCGAGGTATGGGCGCCGATTCCGACATCCGTTTCCGTGGAGGTCGACGGCACGCGCCACGACATGATCCGGTCACCGGACGGGTGGTGGCGAGTCGACGCCCCGGCGTCGCCGAATTCCCGGTACGCATTCCACCTCGACGACAGCGATACTCCGCTGCCCGATCCCCGGTCTCCGCGCCAACCCGACGGGGTGCACAGCCCGTCCCAACTCCACACCCTTGACGAGAGCGCCTGGACCGACTCGCACTGGACGGGTCGGCAACTCGCCGGGTCAGTTGTCTACGAACTGCACGTCGGCACGTTCACGACCGAGGGGACGTTCGCGGCCGCCGTCGACAGGCTCGACCATCTCGTGGACCTGGGCGTCGACTTCGTGGAACTGATGCCCGTCAACGGTTTCAACGGGACGCACAACTGGGGTTACGACGGCGTCCTCTGGTACACGGTGCACGAGGCGTACGGCGGCCCGGACGGTCTGCAGATGCTCGTCGACGCCTGCCATGCCCGCGGACTCGGCGTGGTCCTCGACGCCGTCTACAACCACCTCGGACCGTCCGGAAACTACCTCGACAGGTACGGCCCGTACCTGGCGCAGGGCGCGAACACCTGGGGCCGGAGCATCAACCTCAACGGCCCCGGCAGCGGCGAGGTGCGCCGCTACATCATCGACAACGCGCTGCGCTGGTTCCGTGAGTTCCACATCGACGCGCTCCGCCTCGACGCCGTGCACGCGCTCGTCGACCACACCGCCATCCACCTGCTCGAGGATCTGGCCATCGAGACCCGACGACTGTCGGCACACCTGAGGCGGCCGCTGACCCTCGTCGCCGAGAGCGACCTCAACGATCCGCGTCTGATCACGTCGCGGTCGGCGGGCGGTTTCGGCCTCGACGCTCAGTGGGACGACGACGTGCATCACGCCGTCCACGCCGCCGTCTCGGGCGAGAGGCAGGGCTATTACGGCGATTTCGGTTCGATGGCCTGCCTCGCCGACACTCTGCGACAGGGCTGGTTCCACGCGGGCACGTTCTCGACGTTCCGCGGTCGCACCCACGGCAGACCGCTGGATACCCGGCGAACCCCCGCGAGTTCCCTGGTCACGTACACGTGCACCCACGATCAGATCGGGAACCGGGCGATCGGCGACCGCCCCGGCACCTATCTCGATTCGGGGCAGCTCGCGGTGAAGGCCGCGCTCGTGCTCTGCTCGCCGTTCACGCCGATGCTGTTCATGGGCGAGGAGTGGGGGGCGAGCACCCCGTTCCAGTTCTTCACCTCGCACCCCGAGCCGGAGCTGGCGAAGGCGACGGCGGAGGGGCGCAAGGCCGAGTTCGCGGAGCACGGGTGGAGCACGGACGACGTTCCCGACCCGCAGGACCCGGACACGTTCGAGCGGTCCAAGCTCGACTGGGACGAACTGACCCGCGAACCGCACGCCCGGCTGCTCGACTGCTACCGCGCACTGCTGCGTCTGCGGCGGGACCGCGCGGAGCTGACGGATCCGTGGCTCGAGAACCTGTCCGTCGACTACGACGAGGCGCAGCAGTGGATCGTGATCCACCGCGGCGCGCTTCGGATCGCCTGCAATCTGAGTGCCGAACCGGTGACCGTCCCGGTCGGCGGCTCCCCCGTGCTCTGGTGGGAGCCGCCGACGCAGGACGAGACCGCGTCGGCGACGTTGCTACCGGGTCACTCGTTCGTGGTGCTCGACAGCTCGCCCTGACGGTCGCGCAGCATCCGCAGGACGAGGATCGCGGTCGCGAACAGGATCACGGCGGTCGCGCCGGCGGCGACGTGCATGCCGTCGACGAACGCCGCCTGCGCGGATTCGAGGAACACCGTACGCGCCGTCTCGGGGAGGTGCTGAGCCTCCGCGACCGCGGCGCCGAGAGTGCCCTGGGCGGGCTCGACCTGGTCCGGGGCCAGCATCGACGTGTCGAGTCCGGTCCGGAAGATCGCCATGACGACGCTGCCCAGCACCGCGACGCCGAGTGCGATGCCGAGTTCGTACGCGGTCTCGGACACTGCGGAGGCGGCGCCGGCCCGTTCGGGTTCGACGGCGCTGACCACGAGATCGGACGTCAGGGTCAGCGCGATACCGACACCGGCGCCGGCGAGACCGAAGCCGACCACGAACATGGTCGGGGCACCGTCCACGCCGAGCGTGAGCATCAGCGCCGCACCCACACCCGCGATCGCGAGTCCGCCGCCGAGCACGTGCGAGGTGGCCCACCGCCGCACCAGCCAGGCCGCCGCGAGCGCCGTGATCGCGCTCATCAGCATGCCGGGCAGCATCAGCACACCCGATTCGAACGCGCTGTTGCCCAGCACCAGCTGCAGGTACTGCGATCCGAAGAACAGCACACCTGCCAGCGCGAAGATGGACAGCAGGTTGGTGAGGACGGCCGTCGAGAACGCCGGCTTGGCGAACAGGCCGATGTCGATCATCGGGTCCTTCATCGACTTCTGCCTGCGCACGAACACCACACCCGACGTGAGACCGATCAGCCCGACGGCGAGCAGCACCGGGTCGACACCGTGCACCACGGTCTCCTTGACCGCGTACACCAGCGGCAGCATCGTCGTCATCGACAGCGCCGCGCTGATCAGGTCGAACCGTCCCGGGGCGGGGTCCTTGGACTCGGGGATCACCAGCGGGCCGACGGCGATCAGAACCAGCATCACGGGGAGGTTGATCAGGAACACCGAGCCCCACCAGAAATGCTCGAGCAGCCAGCCGCCGATCAGCGGGCCGGCCGCGGTGCCGCCGCCGGCCATGGCGCCCCACACGCCGATGGCGAGGGTCCGCTGGCGCGGGTCGACGAAGATCGTGCGGATCAGACCGAGGGTCGCGGGCATCAGCGTCGCGCCCGAGATTCCCTGCAGAACCCGCGCGGCGATCAGCATCTCCGGCGTCGGCGCCCACGCCGCGATCAGCGAGGCGATGCCGAATCCGGCGGCGCCGATGAGCAGCAGCCGGCGCCGTCCGATCCGGTCGCCGAGGGTGCCCATCGTGATGAGCAGTCCCGCGAGGACGAACGAGTAGACGTCGATGATCCACAGCAGCTGCGTGCTGCTGGGTTCGAGGTCGGCGCTGATGAACGGCAGCGCGAGGTCGAGCACCGTGCCGTCGACGGCGATCAGGAGGACGGCGAACGCCAGGACGACGAGTCCGAGCCAGTCTCGGCGTGATGCGGAGGACTGACCTGGTGCGCCGTAGGCGTCGTTGATCCCGCGATCCGTGGAGACAGACATTTATCTTCCTGCGACTTTCCGATTCGAGAGCGGGCACGGTTTGTGAACCGTCCAGCCGGTACAGTTCCGTTACCATACCGTTAACCGTCCGGACGGTAAAGTTATTTCCCGGGTACAGTCGCTCTCCATGGCTGCAGGTACGCGCGATCGAATACTCGACGCCCTCGAGAAGCTGCTGCTCGACGTGGGAATAGCCCAGGTGACCCTCGAAGCCGTCGCCGCGGAGGCGGGGGTGTCGAAGGGCGGACTGCTCTACCACTTCCCCAGCAAGGAGGCACTCCTCGCCGCCATGGTGCGGCGGCTCGGTGAGCGCGCCGACGCCCAGCTCGCCGACGCCGTGTCCGGCGGAACGTCGCTGTCCGAGTGGTATCTGCAGGTCCCCGACGCGAGCACCACCGAGGAACTCGCCCTCTACCGTTCGACCATCGCCGCCCTACGAAGCGTCGACGGTCAGCACGACGAGATCCAGAAAGCCGTCACCGAGGTCATGCGCGGCTGGGACGAAGGCCTGCAGAGCGAGATCGACGATCCGGTGCAGGCCGAGATCGTGCGACTCGTCGGCGACGGCATCTACCTGTCCGCACTGCTCGGGCTCCCCATGCCCGAGCCCGAGCTGTACAAGAAGGTCGTGGCACGGCTGCTGCAGCCGTAGCGACTCAGGTGAGGTAGCGGTACGCCGGGCTCCCCGGTTCCAGGCGTTCCACCTGCATCCGGGACTGCTCCATCCGCTCGAGCAGCTCACCGAGGCCCTCGGCCTTGCCGAGTTCGATACCCACCAGAGCGGCACCGGTCTCCCGGTTGTTCCGCTTCACGTACTCGAACAGGGTGATGTCGTCCTCGGGGCCGAGCACCTCGTCCAGGAACCGCCGCAGCGCGCCCGGTTCCTGCGGAAAATCGACCAGGAAGTAGTGCTTCAGGCCGAGATTCACCAGCGACCGTTCCAGGATCTCGCCGTACCGGGAGACGTCGTTGTTGCCCCCGGAGATCAGGCACACGACCGTCGAACCCGGCTCGAACGTGATGTTTCCGAGCGCTGCCACCGACAGGGCGCCGGCGGGCTCGGCGATGATGCCCTCGTTCTGGTACAGCTCGAGCATCGTGGTGCAGAGCGCGCCCTCGTCGAGGTTGGTCATCACGAAGCTCTCGGGATCGAGCCGGATCGTGGTCGACTGATCGGCCTGGCCCAGCGACGTGTGCGTCACCACCTCGGCACCCAGGGCGGACACCACGGCGTAGGGCAGGTCGCCGACCCGCTTGACGGAGGCCCCGTCGACGAACGGATCGATCTCCGTCAACGTCACGGGACCGCCGGCCACCAGGGCCGCAGTCATCGACGCCGCCCCGGTCGGCTCGACGCCGACGATGGCCGTGCGCGGCGCGTGGGCATGCAGGTACGTGGCGATGCCCGCGATGCATCCGCCGCCGCCGACCGGCACGAGCACGGTGTCGGGGGCGGCGCCGAGCTGCGCGAGTATCTCGGCGGCGATGGTGCCCTGCCCGGCCGCGGTCCGGGCGTCGTCGAACGGCGCCACCATCGTGGCGCCCGTCCGTCGCACGTCGGCGGCGGCCGCAGCGGCGGCTGCGTCGTACGTCTCCCCCGTCAGGATCAGCTCGACGAACTCGCCGCCGTGCGCGCGAATGCGATCGCGCTTCTGTTTGGGGGTGTTCGACGGAACGTAGATGCGGCCGGTGATTTCCATTGTGCGGCAGGCGAATGCGACGCCCTGCGCGTGGTTGCCGGCGCTGGCCGTGACCACCCCGACCGCACGCTCCGCGGCATCGAGTTGCGCCATGAGGTTGTAGGCGCCGCGCAGTTTGTACGAGCGGACGACCTGCAGGTCTTCACGTTTGAGGTAGACATTCGCGCCCGTCAGGGTCGACAGGCGCTCACTCCACTGCAGCGGGGTCGCGTCGATCACATGGGAAATTCGCTCGATGGCCGCGTCGATCTCGCCCACGGTCAGGGGCGAGGTGATGTTCTGGGCTGCGGTATCGGGCGATGTGGACACCCGGATATGTTCCCACTCTCGAGCCATGGACTACCAGTCGGGTTCAGCCGCGCGGATCGAACTGGGAGGGTCGCGGCACGTTGCGGACATTCGACTTCGCCATCTTCACGGCCTCGCCGACACCTCCGTTCATCACCATCTTCGACAACGCCAAGGCGAAACCGGTGACCTGCCCGCCCGTGATGGTCGGCGGCAGCGACAACGCCAGCGGGTCGGTGACCAGATCGACGAGCGCCGGTCCGTCGTGGTCGAACGCCGCCCGCAGACCCGATTCGATGTCGGCCGGATCCTCGATCCGGCGGGCGAAGATGCCCAGCGCCGACGCCACCGCCGCGTAGTCGACGGGCGCGACGTCGACGCCGAAGTCCGGCAGCCCGTCCACCAGCATCTCCAGCTTGACCATGCCCAGCGTCGAATTGTCGAACACCACGATCTTGACCGGGAGCCGGTACATCGCGACCGTCACCAGTTCCCCCAGCAGCATCGACAGCCCGCCGTCGCCCGACACGGACACCACCTGCCTGCCCGGCGCGCAGACCTGGGCGCCGATCGCATGGGGCAGGGCGTTCGCCATCGATCCGTGCAGAGCCGAGGACAGGAAACGTCGCGCACCGTTCGGTGTCAGGTACCGCGCCGTCCACACGTTCGACATTCCCGTGTCCGTCGTGAAGATCGCGTCCTCGGCCGCGACGTCGTCGAGGATCGATGCCGCATACTCCGGGTGGATCGGGACGCGTTGCCCCGCGGGTTTCGTGTAGGCGCCGACCACCTTGTTCATCAGCGTCCGGTGCTTCTCGAGCATGTCGTCGAGGAATCGGCGATCATCCTTCCGGCGGATCAACGGGGCGAGCGCACGCAACGTACTCGCCACGTCACCGTGCACGGCCAGGTCGACGCTCGTCCTGCGGCCGATTCGCTGTGCAGCCCAGTCGATCTGTGCGGTGCGCACACCGTCGGGCAGGAATTGGTTGTACGGGAAGTCCGTTCCGACGAGCAGCAGAAGGTCGGCGCCGTGCATCCCGTCGTGCGCCGCCCCGTACCCGAGAAGACCCGTCATTCCGACGTCGAACGGGTTGTCGTACTGGATCCACTCCTTGCCGCGGAGCGTGTGACCGATCGGCGCGCCGATCGTGTCGGCCAGGCCCAGCAACTCCTCGCGGGCCGCGCGAACACCCTCGCCGGCGAAGATCGCGACCTTCCCGGCCGCGTTCACGGCGTCGGCGAGCGCCTGCACGTCGGACTGGTCGGGCACGATCGCCGGCGCGCCGGTGCGCGGCACCGGTGGCGCCTTCCCCTCGGCCGGCCGGTCCGCGATGTCGCCCGGCAGCGTGATCACCGCGACGCCGGACAGCGCGGTCGCGTGCGCGACGGCCGATGCCGTCACCCGCGGCGCCTGCGCGGGACTCCCGATCAGCTCCGCGTACCGGGAGCATTCGACGAACAGGCGGTCCGGGTGGGTTTCCTGGAAGAAGCCGAGACCGATCTGCTCGCTCGGAATCTGCGCCGCGATGGCAAGAACCGGCGCGCCCGACCGGTCCGCGTCGTACAGGCCGTTGATCAGGTGCAGGTTTCCCGGGCCGCACGAACCGGCGCACACCGCCAGCTGGCCCGTCACCTGAGCCTCGGCGGCCGCGGCGAACGCGGCCGCCTCCTCGTGACGCACGTGGATCCAGTCGATTCCGCCCTTCTCCGCGCCGCCCGACCGCCGGACCGCGTCGACGATCGGGTTGAGACTGTCGCCGACGATTCCGTAGATCCGCCGAACTCCGGCGTCCTGCAATTGGCGCACCAGTTGGTCGGCAACGGTTTTCGCTCTCATCGGGCCTCCGGTCGGGGACGGTCGAAACGGCGAAGCGACGTGACGTGCGGTCAGTGTCAGGCAGATTCGAGCACGAACACCGGAATCTCCCGATCGGTCTTCTTCTGATACTCCGCGTAGTCCGGGAACGCGGCGACGGCGCGCTCCCACCAGGTGGCCTTCTCGTCGCCCGTGACCTCGCGCGCCACCATGTCCCGCTTGTTCGGGCCGTCGCGGAGTTCGACGTGGGGTTCGGCCTTCACGTTGTAGTACCAGACCGGGTTCTTGGGGGCGCCGCCGAGCGAGGCGACCACCGCATACGTTCCGTCGTGTTCGACCCGCATCAACGGCGTCTTGCGAAGCTTGCCGGATTTCGCGCCCCGGGTGGTCAGCAGCACGACGGGCCTGCCGCCCAACGTCGTGCCCTCGGCCCCATTGGTGGATTCCATCAACTCCGCCTGGTCTGCGGCCCACGTGGACGGACTGGGTTCGTATTCACCTGTGAGTGGCATGCGTCCAGTCAACACCTGATCCGCGAGAACGCGCCACCGATTCCGCCGAAACGCCCGCGCATGCGAAGGACCGCATCCGTTTGTTCGTTGCGCCGAACTCCGGGTTCCGAGTACCCTGATCCCACACGGGGGACGTCCGCTCCCCCGACCTTCACCAGTGAGGTGACCTGCGATGACGACACACGACGCCGGGATGCGCCGCGATGTGCGCCGCAGCGACCCCGCCCGGACCGTCGATCTCGCCGGCACGGAGTGGCCCCTCTACAAGCTGGAGGCCCTGGCCGTCGCGCTGCTGGTCTTCGCCACGATCCTCGTGATCACCCAGACACTGCAGGCCGCGGTACTCACCGCCGCCGCGGTGGCCGTGGTGGTGTGGTGGGCGCGGCGCCTCTTCCCGCCGCGCGCCTGACCACGATCACCTCTCCGGCCGCTGTCACACGGACAGGCAGCTCGGTCCGAGCAGCGCCTTCAGGTCGCCCATCAACGCCGACGACGGCTCCACCCGGAGCACGTCGTCCACCTTCCACAAGGTGACCTCGGTGCCGCCGATCAACCGCACGTGCACGTCCGAGGTTCCCGGGTGCCGCGTGAGCACCTGCCGCAAAGCACCGAGCTTGTCCTTGGTGCACTGACGCAGCGGCAGACTGACCGCCAGCGGCTTCGCGACGCCCACCGCCGAGAGGTCCGGCACCGCAAGGTCGTTGGCGATGAGTGAGATCCGGTCGTCCCGGATCGACACCCGCGCCTTGACGAGCACGACGGAGTCCTCCGTGACGTCCATCCCGTACACCGAGTAGGCCTGCGGGAAGAACAGCACCTCGATACCACCGGTCAGGTCTTCGAGCTGCGCGGACGCCCAGGTGAGACCGTTCTTGTTGATCCGCCGGTTCACCGACGCGAGGATGCCGCCGACGGTGACCTGGGTGCCGTCCTTGATATCCCCCTCGAGGATGGTCGGGATCGCGGTGTCGGACTGCGCCGACAGCACGTGTTCGACGCCGTTGAGCGGGTGCCCGGACACGTACAGCCCCAGCATTTCCCGTTCCAGCGCCAACCGGTGCTTCGAGTCCCACTCCTCCTCGGGAATCTTCACGTTGAACACCGAGGAGATCGACTCGTCGGCGTCGTCGCCGCCGAACAGGTCGAACTGTCCGATGGCCTCCGCCTTCTTGGTTCCCATCACCGCGTCGATGGCGTCGGCGTGGACGAGCATGAGCCCCTTGCGCGGGTGCCCCAGCGAGTCGAACCCACCCGCCTTGATCAGCGATTCGGTGACCTTCTTGGAGCAGGCGGCGGCGTCGATCTTGTTGAGGTAGTCGGAGAAGTCGACGAACTTGGACTTCTCCTTGCGCGCCTTGATGATCGAGCCCAC
>SEEV01000458.1 GCA_004211695.1 Rhodococcus sp. (in: high G+C Gram-positive bacteria) | reverse complement strand
GGCTCGTTGACGACCATGGCCCAGTCGCAGGGGGCCGAGGACCTGACCGCCCTGGTCGGCGAAGGGCTCAAAGCCGCGAGCTTTTTCACCTCCGGCGCCCACACCAACTACAACGCCCTGGTCGTCGACAACGCCGGCCGCAACGCCATCACCTGGCTGTCCGACTGGCTCAATCTGCAGATCGGACGGTCCGTATGACCTCCCGCGCCCACCACAACCCGGCCGCCCGCTGGACCTTCTGCAGCCAGTGTCATCACCGCGGCTATCACAGCCGCGCCGACGCCAAAGCCGTCCGCAAAAGGCACCCCGGCGAGAAAGGGCTCGCCGTGTTCGTCTGCCCGCACACCACCGGACTGTTCCACATCGGCCACCGCCCAGAAGCTTTGAGCAACGGGCAGATAGACCGGCAACGACTGCGCAACCAAGCAGCCCGAACAGCAGGCGACCGACGAGAGTGAGCTGCCGCAGCAAGATCCGACGCCCGATCGCCCTGCCGCTCGGTGCCCTCGGTTGCTTCAAAGTCGCCGGCCACCACCCTGGCATCGCCGACCAAGATGGGGTTGCAATCTGGACGAACGACACTCCCGACGAGCAGATCCCGGTTGCAACATCAAAGTGTGACCTTGTAAAGTCTGTTTCTGGTGGGCGGCGAGATGATTCTCGGGCATCTGCTGCCCGAGGCAGGCTGGCGCGAAACGGACCGGGACGGGGGTGTGCACGCCATGCCCCACGGCACCGTACTCATTGCGCCCGTGCACCCGGCAGGACGGCGATGTAACCGACTCGCCCGCTACACGTTCGGCGGCCGACCCGCGTGTGGGGACGTGCCGTCTGACCAGAAAGATGCCCCGATGTGCCGCTCGAAAGCCCACGGAAGTGGCCGCCGCTGCCCCGGCTGCGGAAGCTACAAGGCCGCTGCAAAAGCCAACGCGAACAGGCGACTGGGCCGCGAAGCCCGGAAAAAGGTGGTCGACCATCTGAAAGAGCAGGGGATGGCCCTGACCGCGGCCGCGGTGCAGGCGGCACCCCCGAGCGTCCTGCCGGAGCTGATGTCGGCGTTGGGAATCGACCCCTCGGTGCTGGGGGACACCCCGATGCCGAGTACCCACGCCCACCCGCCGTCGGCGAAACTGCTGATCGCGCACGCCGAGACCGAGCGCGCGACACTCACCGCCCCGACGATCACCCCGGCACAGACCGCACTCGATGACGCCGAACAACGCGTCACCGCCGCCGACGCGGACGCCGAGGACGCGCGGAAGGCCGTCAATCGGCTTCGCGCCCGGTTGCGGAAGGCGAAGAAGGCCGCCACGGAAGGGGCCGGAGCAGAGTCCGACGTCGCCGCGAAGCAGAAGGATCTCGACGACGCCAAACAGGCATACCTCGACGCCAAAATCCGGCAGGTCGAGACCCGGGAAGATCTGGCAGCGGCGAAGTTCGGGATGCGCGACGACATGGCCAGTGGCGCCGAGCGTGATGCGTACTATGCGTCGCTGTCGGATGACGAGGTCGACACGATCACCCGCGCGCTGAACCGCCGCGCCGCAGGGCACGCGGCGCAGGCGCTCACCGAGGGCGGCCAGCCCGCCCTGGCAGGAACACCACGAGACACGAGCATCTACAGCGCGGGCACCATCGCGATGGAAACCGGCTCCGGTGTCACCGAAATCGAGGGACGCATCCTCGACGGCGGCACCGCCATCTACCGGCGCGGCTACTCGGACTTCATCATCCTGCAACGCAACGGCGACACCTACCACCCGGTGGGGCAGGCACACGGCAAAAACGACGCCCTGGCCAAGGCAAACCGCATCCCGGTCATGACCGCGCCTGATCCGTTGCCGACGGGCGCTACCGACCTGCAGAAGCAAGCCCACGCGATGAAGGGCGAGGTCGGACTGCACGTGGCCCGTAAGGCGGTCTCCGGCGCCGCGTCCACGCCGGCCGCGCAACAGGCGGTGGTCGACGAAGAGATGGCCGAGGCCCGGGACACACTGACCAACGCGCTCGGCGGCGGACCGGTCCGCGCCGACATCCACGACGGCATCAAACGGCACAAGATCGCGCTGCGCGAGCAGGCGGCGGCCGTGGCAGGGCAGCAGGCGCGGGAAAAAGCCCTCACCGGCGGTGCGAGCAAGGCCGACGCCGACGCCGCCTACGCGAAGGCGCACCGACGCGCCCTGGGAACACCCACGGTCGGTGGTGGGGTGATCCCGCACTTCGACCACGACATCCCACCGCACAGCCTCGGCGCCGACAAGCACGCCAGCCTCTGGCGCAGCGGAATACGCGCCTACGGCAAGGAAACCGCCGACGACTACAGCGTGATCGCGCAGAAGGCCGGGGACCTGAAGGCATGGGGTTTCCAGGTGGGCCCAGGTGGGCAGGTGCAGACCTCGAGCATCGGGTCGCTGACCACCTCGAACGCGCAGTTCGTGCAGAAGATGCTCACCTACACCGAACGAACCGCGCTGACCACCTACACCGGCGGCAGTTACCACGCGATCAATGCCGCCATCACCGGCCGCGACCCGAGTCCCTCCGGGCACATCAAGACCGTGGTGTCGCAACTGGACTCGGCATTCGGAAGATTCCGTGAACACAACCCGAACCAGGCGCCGATGACACTCGTGCGCGGGACCCGAGTGCCGAGCGGATGGACGGGCAGCACCGAGGAATACATCGACGCCGCCTTCACGGTCGGTTCCCGCATGCAGATCGGCAAGGTGACCAGCTTTAGCACCAATCACGGCACCGCGAACGCATTCGCCGGCCACCCGCCGTACATGATGGTCGTCCGCACACGAGACGGACTTCCGCTCAAGTCCATCTCGAAGTTCTCCTCCGAAGACGAAGTCGTGCTCCCGATGGGCACCCACCTGCGGTGCGTGAAGGTCGACCACAAGGGCATCGGCGGCCGGCCGACGGTCTACATGGTCGCCGAAGACCTCGTCGCCGAAGCCGACAGCGGTACCGGCGGCGGCGCAACCAAGGCCGCGTAACCCATTCTCTACCAGCTAAAATGACACGTCCCCTCCTTCAGAGGGGCAAAGACGGAAGGACTACGGCGATGGCCGCACTCAGCGACGAGCAGCTCGACGAGATCCGCCGGCAGCTCGATCAGGGGATGACCCCCGACGCGATCGCCGACTACCTCGGACGAGTCGCCGACCTGGACCTCATGGACATCGAGACCGTCCGCACCGCCGCCTACGCCATCTCGCGAGGAGAGACCCCATGACCATGACGCCGCCAATGAGCCACCACAACACGCCGGCCGATACCCAGATCCGGTACGCCAACGCGCTGACCGGCCTGGCCGCCGGTGACGCCTGGGGCTACCAGGTCGAATTCACCAGCTACGCACGGATGCCGGCCTACCCCGTCGCCCCACCCGCCGGTCGGTGGTGGACGGTCTCCGACGACACCCAGATGACCATTGCCCTTCACCGTGCTCTGGCCGAGGTCACCGACTTCGCCGACATCGAGACGGTCACCGACGCGATCACCCGGCAGTTTCTGCTGTGGCAGGTCGACCCCGACAACACCCGGGCCCCGGGCCGCACCTGCATGACGTCGCTGCGCAACCTCCGCGCAGGCGCCCGCTGGTACGACACCGCCGGCGCCGTCGAATCCGCCGGCTGCGGGGCAGTGATGCGCCTGGTCCCCACCGCATTCGCACCCGACCCGTATTGGTTGGGCCTGACCGCCCTTCAAGCCGTGATCACCCACAAGCACCCCCGGGCCGTGGTGCCGGCACTGCTGCTCGCCGACGCCACTCGCCACGCCCCGCAGCACCGCGGCCGCTTCCTCGAGCACGCCCTCACGACTGCTGCGCAGATCTACAATGGCACCAGCACCTGGACCACGGACCCGTACCTGCGGGAGGTCCTCGCCCCGATCACCGGGGACGTGTCGTCATACCTGGTAGACGGGCTTAACGACGGAACCGTGGACATCCTCACGGCCGCCGCGGGCCGCCTCGAACAGTTGCGCCCTCTGCCGCCGGCCGAATTCGGGGACCCCTGTGCCGGGATCGGTGAGGGGTGGGAGTCGGCCAGCGCGGTCGCCCTGGCCTTGCTGGTCGCCGACCTCGCCACCAGCTCGGACGGCGCCGCGGCCGCCCTGACCGGGCCCGATGCGCTCGCCTGGGCATCGACGAGCAACGGCGACTCGGACTCCATCGCCTGCATCGCCGGCGGACTCATCGGCTCGGCCCACCCCGAGCATGGTTACTGGGCCGGAGCGGGCCTGACACCTACCTTCGAGCCCCGCTACGCCGAGGAAATCATGGCTGCGGCGAGCCGGCTCCCGGCCGGCTGACACTCCTGCCGCGTCTTGTTCTCGCGACGTACGGCCCCGGCGTGGAGAGGGTTCAGGTCAGGTCGTCGGTCGGGGCGGTTGCCGCATTGGATTTGATCGACTCAATCCCGTTCTGGGCCGCCGCCTTCGAAGTGTAACCCTGACTAGCCGCGATGATTTCGCCGTTCGCAGCCTTCAGGTGAAACCGAAACTGGCCGGCGGTGTCCTTGAACAGCTCGAACTTCGCAGTCGGCGTCGAGTACGTGATCGACCTGAAGGACGAGCACGCGAAGGAACTCCGGGAGACCTTCGAGTACTACATCGCCCACTCCACCCGGGTCGGCGGCCGCAAACACCGCACGGACCGGCCCGTCAACCCCACTGCTCCGAAACGGGCATCGGGCGAAACGATGAAGATCCGGGCCTGGGCGATCGAGCAGGGCCACCAGCTCTCCTCCCGCGGCCGCATCCCCGCCGAGATCGAGCAGGCCTTCCACAACGCCCACTGACCTCCTGTGCCTGGTGCAGACACCCCTCTGCCCGGCGAGACCCCTGGGTGTGGAATACCACCCGATGGTCCGCTGTTGAAGAGGTCGACGGTGGCGCTCATACCCCGGGTACCACACCAGAAGAGTCGCTGCGAGCGACCACTTGCCGAGAGGCGATATGGCGTCACCGTCCCCCCGACCGGGTAAGACCTGCACTGCGCAGCGTTCCCGGGCGAAAGGGGGATGAGGAGCCGCTGACACCGGGGAAGGTGCCGGCGGCTTCCCCATTTCTCGGATAAGCTCCGTCACAGGGCATCCCGGGTGATCGACCCCGGATCCAGATCGCCGCGTTGTCCTTTGAAACTGGGATGCCGAAGCCCGCCCGGAAGGTATTCGCGATACGCGACGTCCACCACCATCACAGGTTCGACCCAGCGCACGATCCCGTGCTCCTGTGCGGCTGCGGCCTCGGACTCTACTCCGAGCGGGCTGCTGCGGCGTTCGAGGAGGACCAGCTTCTCACGGAGCTGGCGGCGCACGGCCTGAGAAAATCCGGTCCCGACCTGGCCCACGTAGCGAAGGGCACCCCTCTCGTCGTAGGCGCCGAGAACGAGAGCGCCGACCAGGTGGCGCTGAATACCGCCGCCCGGGGTCCAGCCGATCACCACGGCCGAACTACTGTTGCGTAACAACACTTTCCGCCACGACCGGGAGCGCTGACCGGGCAGATAGGGCGAGGACACTTTCTTGAAAATCGCGCCTTCCATCATGGAAGTGCGGGCAGCCTCCAGAATGACCGGACCATCGACGCCTATCCAGTGCGGCAAGAACTGGACGGGCAGGCCGGCGCCGTGCAACTCGTGGCCGAGGTCGCTCAGGGTGGCACGGCGCTCCAGATACGGGGCCGCCATCAGATCACCGCCGTCGGCAGCGAGAACGTCGAACGGCAGATACGTGACCGGCACCTGCCGGCGCAGGGCCGTGGTCGGGCGCAGAGTGTTCGCCCGCTTCTGTAAGCGGGCGAACGACGGCCGCCCCTGGGTAAGGGCCACGATCTCGCCGTCGAAGACGATGCGGCCACGCCGGTCGAACGTCTCGGCCAGCGCCGCGGCCACCTCCGGGTACGAGGAGGTGACGACGTTGAGATTGCGGGTCCACAACACCGGCCGCTCGCCGCCGCCGACCGCAGCTAAGAGGCGGAAGCCGTCGTACTTCATTTCCGCCGCCCAGTCGCCGGTGTTCTCCGGTGGTTCACCCGGGGTGGCCAGCATCGGCGCAATCAGCCGCACAGGGCCGATTGTGCGCCCATTAACGCAGCTCCGACGACCTTCCCGGTTCACGGCGCCGAGGAAGCGGCGCGATCACCGACCCACCCGGGACCGCCCGGACTGCTCGGCCAGCGGTGACATGACACCCTGTCAGTCGAAACGTCACGCCCGCCGAACGCCGGAAGGACCCCGCACCACCCATGACCACCTGGACCCTCTGGATCGGCGCACTGTTGGTCGTCGGCGGCTCGGCCGCCCAGCTCACCCATCACACCGGAGCGGCCCGCGCCCTCTGGGTGCTCGCCGTGCTCGCCTTCATGGCCACGACCGTCGGGGCGGTGACCGCTGCCGAGTTCTCGCTGCCGTTGGTGCTGATCCTCGTGGGCGCGCTCGCGGCGACCTGCGCCCTGATCACGGTCACCCGTGAGCCAGCCAAGGCCAAGGCCAAGGCCAAGGCCGCAGCCGGGCGAGGGGGCGCGCGGTGATCACCGCGGTCTGCGCCGTGGTCCTCGGTGTCTTACTCGGGGGATCGGACCTGGCCGACCGCTGGCGCACCCGCCAGTCGGAGCGGGCGCGGATCGCCGAGATCGCCGCACGTCTCGACCGCTTCCAGTGGTGGGTGCTCGAGGACCTCGCCGAGGCACGCCAGTCGTTCCTGTGCCGAGACCGCGCATCAGGGGACGAGAAGGTCCGGGCGTTCCTCGTGGCCCGCCAGGCCGCCATCAACGTCGGGATCCCCGATGAGGTGGCGGTGTACCGGCTGGCTGACCAGATGATCCGGGAACGGGACCAGCAACGGCTGGGATAAACCCCGCCGGTAGCGGTGCGGCCCGGAAGAGTCCGACGAGTTCGTTCGTACCCGATCAGGTCCGGGGCGCGCACCGCGTAAGTGCTGCGAGGTAGCAGGTCGATCGTCAGCTCCGCCCCCTCTGCCCACCGCCGCTTCATGCACAGAGCAACAGGCCGCCACACACACACACCGATCTGCGGAACCCCGCAGATCAGGACCGGGAACGGGTCACCGATCTGGGCAGTGAGTGGCGACCTGTTGCTCGTCGCGATCGTCACCGTAGATCGTCCCTCTGACAAACATGGGTTGGCACCCGGGCGCCCGCCCTCGACGAGATGCGCCGGCTCCTCGACTCCCTGCAGATGCTGGCCGCGGACCAGCCTGTTGAAGGACAAGGCGGCAGCACGCATTTCTGTCCGAATGCCATGCCCGCGCCGAAGAAAGCAACTGCACACTGCGGAAACAGGTCGCCTACGCCGAAGAGTTGACCGCACTTCTCGCCGGGCGCTCACCCGCGATCGCTGAGCGGCGCCCGGACGAGGTGCGGGCCGATGCTTCCCGGGCATAAAGCCCCACCGACCCGCACCACGCTCTGTGCCCCCGAGGGTCGAACGGGGAATCTGCTGGGCAGACACACCGAACCCTCCGAGCGGGGCAGTGCCGAGGCTACCACCCGATCGAACAGGTGTGCGAAAATTGCGTCAATCGGCGCCCGATCCCTGGCCCCAACGGCAACCCGTTGGGGCCAGGCCAGTGCTTGGTGGGGCGGGAGGCTGCGGGTGCCCAGCAGCGGCGACCGAGAACTCCGGGCGCCGCCCTACCGCCAGCCTCGGGTCTGGCAGTGCGATCCCGCCCTGCTCCGGTGCGCAAGGGTGTCGCGTCCGCGCACTCGTCTGTCGGTGACGATCCGTAAACTCGGGGTTGTTCTGTTGGGCATCCCCCCAGATTTTGCTCGCAGAACACCCCCCAGTGGCCCGGCATCACCCCCCCGATGTTACAGCTACCTCTTCTGCGTGATCGGCTGCGGTTGTAGGCTTCCGCGCATGACTGACAGCGGACGCGAACTCGATCTCGTCATCTACGGTGCCACCGGGTTCGTCGGAAGGTTGCTCGCCGACTACCTCGCACGCACCGCCCCAGACGGCATCCGGATCGGCCTCGCCGGACGGTCCCAGACGAAACTCGAGGCCACGCGGTCCGCGCTCGGAACCCGCGCCGCCGACTGGGCGATCGTCCTCGCCGAATCCAGTGACGCTGTCGCGCTCGCCGAGCTTGCCTCCCGCACAAGGGTTGTCGCGACTACGGTGGGACCGTATGCGAAGTACGGGGCCGAACTCGTCACCGCCTGCGTCGCGGCCGGCACGGACTACGTCGACCTGACCGGGGAGGTGTTGTTCGTCCGGGCAAGCATCGACGCCCACCACGACAAGGCCCGCGCCAACGGTGTCCGCATCGTGCACTCCTGCGGCTACGACTCCATCCCCTCCGACCTGGGTGTGCACGTACTGCACCAAAGAGTCCAAGCCGACAACGCGGGGGAACTCACAGACACCACCCTGGTCGCGTCGCTGAGCGGCGGCGTCTCCGGTGGAACGATCGACTCGCTGCGCACCCAGATCGACGAATCGAGGAAGGATCGGGCGCTGCGCCGGCTCGCCGCCTCCCCGTACTCGCTGAGCCCCGACCGGGCGAAGGAACCCGACCTCGGCCGCCAGTCCGACGTGGTCGTGGTGGACGGCGCGGATATCGCCCCGCAGGTACACGGGTGGAAGGCGCCGTTTGTCATGGGCTCCTACAACACCCGCATCGTGCGGCGCACCAATGCCCTGCGCGACTTCGCATACGGCCGGACCTTCAAGTACCGCGAGGTGATGACCGTCGGTAACTCACGCCTCTCCCGCGTCTACGCAGGTGGTGTCGCGGCCATCCTCGGTGGACTCGTGCTCGGCTTGAGCCTGCCGCCTACCAGGTACGTCCTCGACCGCATCCTCCCCTCACCCGGCGAGGGACCCAGCGACAAGACGCAACGCAACGGCTACTTCGCGATGGACATCTACACCACCACCACGACCGGCGCCCGCTACGCCTCCCGGGTGAAGGCGCAGGGCGATCCCGGATACCGCGCCACCGCGGTCCTACTGGGGGAGTCCGCGCTGAGCCTCGTCCTGGACCGCGACCTCCTTCCCGACGAGGCCGGTGTCCTCACCCCGGCCACCGCATTCGGCGACATCCTGGCCGACCGACTGCGCGGCGCCGGCGTAGAGGTTTCCGCCCGCAAACTCTGACGTGCCTCGCGGAAGGCCTGGGACCGCTCCACCCACGCGAACGCATGCAGCAAGACTCCTCCCCCGGCGGCGCGGCATCCCGGAGCAGTCCACGCACTCCTCGGCCGGACCGGTAGGTGGACTGGGTGGGCGGGCACCGACCCGGCTGGGGTGAACCTCATGTTGCGTCGAGGGTTACAGGCCCTGCGCGCGAGAACATCGGCGGCCGGCTGCCGTGGCTGCGGTCTGTTGCCGAGACGATGCGACCTTGATCGCCGCGGCGATCAGGTCCGGGCGCCGTGTTGGTGCCCGCGCGAGGTCGCCTCCGGACGTCCAGGGACCAGCGCAGCCTGTCGGGGACATGTCATCTTCCCAGGTGGAAGCCATACTTTGCGGAGCCGGCTCGTGCGAGTCTGCGCGCACGGTGGCCACACGTAGGAGATCCTCCGGAGGGTATCGCCATCGCGCTCGTACCTTGCAAGGTATCGCTGTAGTGTTGTCGACGTGGATCGCAACCGAACGATCTCCCGCATCGCCGAGAAGGCAATGAACAGGAAGGACTCTCACGAAGATGGCCAACCCACATCGGCTGACCACCGATCAGGTCCTGGAGTTGATCACGGAGGAAACCGGCACCGAGCTGTCCGCCTCGACGTTCCGCGGATACGTCACCCGTGGGCAGGCTCCGGCGCCGGTGGAGAAGATCGGCCGCACTCCGCTGTGGAAGCGCTCGGAGATCATCGAGTGGGCGAACAACAGACCCGGTCAGGGCGCGCGCACCGACATCCCCAAACGGCGCCGCCACCGCGCCGAGTGATCACGCTTCATCCCCACGGCACTCAGGATGTCGTGCAGTGACGAAACAGACTGTCTCTCAGTGGATTATGGTGATAGCTTACAATTGTCGGGTAGGGGAGCACCGTGCGGGACTGTGGTGCACCGCGACCGCGGACTCCGTGACCGCTACGATCGTCCACGGCTTGCGGGGGATCGGCTTCGCACATCAACGACAGAGCGACGAAACAGGGGGAACGTACGCACATGGCTACTGGTGAGGTCACACAGGCGGAGAAGGACGGAGCCGAGAAATACAGCAGAGCCGTCCTGGCGGCGTACGACACCTTCGTCCTGAAGTGGAGCAACACCTTCGCCTGGCGCTGCCCCCGAGAACGGCTCCTCACCCACTACAACACCCACCTGCGCGGCCGGCACCTCGATATCGGCCCGGGCACCGGCTGGTACCTCCAGCAGGCCACCTATCCCACCTCGGCGCCCGAGATCACCCTGATGGACCTCAATACCCACACCATGGCGATGACCACCAGCCGCCTCGCCGACCGGAACATCACCCCGGCCGTCCACACCGGAAGCATCCTCGCCCCGATCGACCCCACCGTGGGGGTATTCGATTCCGTCGCAGCGAACTTCGTGTTCCACTGTGTTCCCGGAACCTGGGCACAGAAGGGGCCAGCGTTCGGGCACATCGCCCAGATCGTCGCCGATGACGGTGTGTTCTTCGGCTCCACCATCCTCGGGACCGGCGTGGAACACAACCTCTTCGGCCGCACCCTCAACGCCCTCTACAACGGGCCGATCAAAGCATTCGACAACAGCACCGACGACCTGGAAGGCCTGCGCACCGCACTGTCGGCAGCATTCGAGGCCGTCGACATCACCGTCGTCGGTACCGTGGCGATCTTCGCCGCGCACCGGCCGCGACGCACTCCAGTGCTGGCCACCTATCCCTCGCGCATCACCTGCAGTACCGGCCGCGCCTCACCAGTGAGCTGGGTAGCCAGCTCGGCCCGTTGTTCTTCGGTGCGCGGGCCTCCTCCGCCTCCGAGATCCGCGAGAACGCCAAGGCCGCCGCTCGGAGCGGCCGGCACCGACTGCACCCCCTACCAGCCTCGACACCGTGCCGGAGGACCTGAACCTGCCACTGGCCCGCTGCACCGGCGACGGCGGAGACCGGGGGCATTGGGTGGTGTGCTACCAGCACTGTTGTCTGGTCCGTATCGAATGCAGCGGTATCGGGCCAACCAACACTCTGCAGAGAAAAAACGCGCTGAAGTCGGGGTTTCCGCGGATAGCTGCGGATAACTGAAAGTATCGTGGCCTAGTGCTCACAAATCATGAGTGACGCGGAGCGGTCGCCATGGAGTGAGCCTACGAGGACAGAACAGGTGCATCTGATGCCGTTAGCGAGAAAGCCAGCGGTGACACGACGGTGAGAAACCGCTGTCAGCGAACTTCGCGTATGACACGTCCAGTCGCCGTGTTCAGGCCCGCGGATATGCGCCACATGTGTTCGTGCATGTTCCCGTCACAGATATGACCTCGGGTAATACGGTGCCAGGACTTCTACCGGCCTCCTGCGAAGGAAGATGACGTTCCTTCGAGTGAAGACCATGGAATGCAGCGATATCCTTGAGGACACCCCTTGAGAGGTGAGTCCCTCTGGTGTATCTGCGCTGGTCGTACCGCCGGGACCAGTTCACGGAACCACGAGCCGACGGAGTGAGTAGACCGTCCGATGGGTGAAGGTGATCCGGTCGACACGCAGCGGTACGCGCCGTCCCCTTCCCCGGCCGCGGAGCTAGCTGGCATCGGCTTCGACGATGTCCAGGAGATCGGACGCGGCGGTTTCGGCGCCGTCTATCGCTGCACCCAGGCGGACCTGGAGCGCACCGTGGCAGTAAAGGTCCTCACCGTCGAACTCGATGAGGAGAATCGTGCTCGCTTCTTCCGGGAGCAGCGAGCGATGGGGCGGCTGACGGGGCACCCGAACATCGTCAACATTCTGCAGGTCGGTGCGACCGACAGCGGCCGTCCCTTTATCGTGATGCCCTTTCACCCGCAGGATTCCCTGGACGTGCGGATCCGCCGCCACGGGCCTCTACCGTTGGACGAGGTCCTGCGGCTCGGTGTGAAGATGGCCGGTGCGGTGGAGTCGGCGCACCGGCTCGGGATCTTGCACCGCGACGTCAAACCGGCGAATATTCTGCTCACCGACTACGGCGAACCGGAGCTGGCCGATTTCGGGATCGCGCACATCACCGGCGGTTTCGAGACTGCAACCGGCGCCGTCACCGGGTCGCCCGCCTACACCGCGCCGGAGGTGCTCGGCGGTGATCCGCCGAGTTCGGCCGCCGACGTCTATGCCCTCGGCGCCACCCTGTTCAGTGCCTTCACCGGCCACGCGGCGTTCGAGCGCCGCAGCGGTGAGCAACTCGTTGCCCAGTTCCTGCGGATCAACACTCAACAGGTGCCCGATCTGCGTGAGCAAGGCATCCCCGATGACGTGTCCGCTGTTATCGCCCGCGCGATGTCTCGTGAGCCCGGCCGGCGTCCGGCCACCGCCGCCGACTTCGGCGAGGAACTGCGAGCCCTGCAACGGGGCCACGACCTCCCAATCGACGAGATGCCCCTGCGAGCCGAACCCAACACACAGGGCAACGACCGGCGAAGCCCAGAAGGACGGCGACGGCGTACAGATGCCTCCATTCTTAGCGCGGTGGCGGATCTTCCCCTGGAACTGACCAGTTTCGTCGGCCGCCGACACGAGCTCACCGAAGCGAAGAACCTGCTGGCCGGGTCCCGGCTCGTGACGTTCACCGGGATCGGGGGTGTCGGCAAGACCCGGCTGGCGATGCGGGTCGCGGCCGCAGTGCAACGCGAGTATGCCGATGGTGTGCGCCTGGTCGAGTTGGGTGAACTGCGCGACGAGTCGTCCCTGATCGACACGGTGGCCGCAGCCGTGGGATTGCGAGACCACTCGGCGAGGCCGTTGCGGGACGTTCTGATCGAGTTCCTCGCGCCACGAGAGGTGCTGGTGGTCCTCGACAATTGCGAGCACATGGTGGACGCAGTCGCGGAATTCGCCGGCCAACTGCTGCACACCTGTCCGCGGTTGCGGATTCTGGCCACCAGTCGTGAACCCCTCGCCATCGGCGGGGAAGCCGTGCTGCGGGTCCCCCCGCTGACCGTCCCGGACCCCGAACGGACACCGTCGCTGCGCGGGTTGCCGAAATACGATGCAGTGTCGTTGTTCGCCGAACGCGCCGCTTCCGCGGTTCCCGGGTTCGCGCTCACCGAGGATAACGCGGCGACGGTGGCGGGGATCTGCCACCGGCTCGACGGGTTGCCGCTACCGATCGAGTTGGCGGCGGCGCGGTTGCGGGTGATGTCGCCCGAGCAGATCCTGGGGCGGCTGACCGATCGTTACGCCCTGCTGACCCGCGGCAGCCGGGGTGCGCCGACTCGGCAACAGACGCTGCGGTTGTGCATCGACTGGAGCTTCGAGTTGTGCACCGCCGGTGAGCAACTGGTGTGGGGGCGGTTGGCGGTCTTCGCGGGAAGTTTCGAACTCGACGCCGCGGAGCAGGTGTGCGGCGCCGACCTGGCCCCAGAGGAGTTGCTCGACACGCTGACGTCCCTGGTGGAGAAGTCGATCCTGATCCGGGAGGAGCACGGGTCGGTCGTGCGGTTCCGGATGCTCGAGACCCTCCGCGAATACGGTTACGAGAAGCTCGAGCACACCGGTGAGGCTGTGGCTTTGCGTCGACGGCACCGGGACTGGTACGAGGCGTTGGCGCTCGATGCGGAGGCCGAGTGGATCAGCGCCCGCCAGGTCGATTGGATCGCCCGGTTGAAGCGGGAACAACCGAATCTGCGCGAAGCCCTCGAATTCAGTATCGCCGACGACCCCGCTGCCGGTCTGCGGCTCGCCGCCGCGCTGTTCTGGTTCTGGAGCTCCCAGGGCCTCTACAACGAGGGCCGGCGCTGGCTCGACCAGTTGCTCGCCCACCACGACGGCGCACCCAGCTTGGAGTCGATCAAGGCACTCTACGGCGCCAGTGTGATGGCGAATGTGCAGGGTGACCTGCAAGCTGTGCAAGCGTTCAGCGAGCAGGGACACACCCTCGCAGCGCAGACCAGCGATCCGGTGATGCGTGCGTTCGTTTCCCTCGCTGATGGAATGCTGGGTCTCCTCAGTGGTGATCTCGCGCATGCCCGCTCTCACCTCGAAACCGCACTCGCGACGTTCGGCGAACGCGGTGATCGAACGCTCGAGGTGGCTACCTTGGTTCCCTTAGCCTGGATGCACCGATCTGGACGAGTCCGTGGGTGGGTCGTAACGGCGAAATGCCCTGTTGTAGTGGAAGAATTGAACTTCTCACAGAAACAATTCGGCCACGACGAAGGGCATCTCGTA
>SEEV01000085.1 GCA_004211695.1 Rhodococcus sp. (in: high G+C Gram-positive bacteria) | reverse complement strand
ACAACAAGTTCCAATGAAAACTGAACACGATGTGAATTTGAGCAGAAAGAAAAACAAACCAAAGAAAAATGACACATAGCGATCCATGTACGAATATTTATCATGATTCATATTCCATGCGACTCTGCACGGCATCTTGCATTTTCACTGTGATCATCGAGCATCGTGTTCACTTCAAGTATTAAATGTTCATCGATATTTCTGAATTTTTGCTCACATCAGCGATGATCGTGAGCTTGTGCTCGACGGGGATCACGACGAGGTTCTGGCGCCTGGGTCGACGCTGGACCTCAGCAAGCGCGGTGCCGAGCGTATTCGACGCGAGAGTTGCGCCGGCGGTCGCGGCGGCGGTGCGTGGGGTGGCCGAGCGAGGGCCGCAGCACGAGAACTGAGCCCGCTTCGATCTCCGTTTCCCGTGGTCCCGCGATCTGCGCGGCGAACGACGGCAGATCGTGGAATCTCACGAGTGCGGGGTGCCGAGGTAGCGGCTCAGATCGAAGGCGAGCACCCGGTCGAGGTGGGCGAAGGTTTCGAATTTGGCGCCCGGGGCGATCGCGGTGTCGGATTCGAGGTGTCTCATCAGGTCGAGGACGGCCGGTACGTCGAGGTTTCGGTCGAATGCCCGATACGCGGCTTCGATGATGTCTGCTGGCATCGGGGCGGAGATGTGCGTGCTCCATTCGGCGACTCGCTGCCGCCATCGATGTAACAGCCGCGCGGCGTCGGCGATCCGCTGCATTGTCAGCGACGCGTGCTGCCCGTAGTGCGTCGAGAGCAGCACACAGCGCAGTGTCAACGGGTCGTGACCGGCGTGGATCAAGTCGTCGAGCGGCTCGGATCCCGCGGTGGCACCGACTATCAGAGCAGGCTGTGCAGCGGATTCGTCCTCGACCGCGGTCACCATGAGCTTCACGCGGGCGCCGACTCCGGCCGCGGCGGCATCGGCGGAATCGAAGATTCCCGCGAGGGGGCGGATCATCCATGCGTCGAGAGCGCCTGGCGTCGCGGGTGAACCGGGGGCGGGGGCGAGCAGGGTCAGTGCGACCTGCGAGTGGTGCACATCCTCGAGGACCCGTCGGGTGAGGTCGGCGACCAGGAGTGTGCGGACCGTCCCGGGGGTCAAGGCACGGTCCGAGGCCGGCACCCGGACACACATGTGCACGACGGTGCCCGCCGTACCGAGTGTGGCGGTGGGTGCTGCGTTGGCGCCCGAGAGGATCAGCATCTTCTCAGTCTCTCCCGGAAGCCACGCGCGGGACAGTGGTCGGCCGGACTGCCAGGTGCGGCAGAATCGTCGTTTGTGAGCGATATTTCCGCACCGACCTCCGACGCGGCAGCCGAAGCGCAGGATCCCGACCTCGCGAGGGCCCGCGACGGGGACGATGCGGCGTTCAGTCGCCTCGTGGGTCCGTTGCGCCGGGAGCTGCACGCCCACTGCTACCGGATGCTCGGGTCGAGTCACGACGCGGAGGACGCACTGCAGGATGCGCTGCTGCGGGCGTGGCGGGGGTTCGCACGGTTCGAAGGCCGCAGCTCATTGCGCTCCTGGTTGTACACCGTCGCCACCCGTACGTGCCTCGACGCCGTCGCGAGTCGCGGTAGACGAGCCCTCCCGGTCGATCTGGGACCGTCCAGCGATCGCGCGGTCATCGGCGACGTCCCGCTGACCGACGTCGCCTGGCTGGGTCCGTATGCCGATTCGGGTCTGCCTGCCGGTCCGGCGGGACCTGACGCGCGCTACGAGCAACGCGAAGCCGTCGAACTGGCATTCGTTGCGGCCCTCCAGCATCTGCCGGGCAACCAGCGCGCCGCACTACTGCTCTTCGAGGTTCTCGGTTTTTCCGCCGGCGAGATCGCCGCCGTCATGGACACGACGAAGGCGTCGGTCAACAGTGCGCTGCAGCGGGCGCGTGCCATCGTCGCCGAGAAGGTCCCGCCGGTGACGCAGGCGCAGACCCTCCGCGAGATCGACGACGCGCGCGTGCGTGCCCTCGTCTCCGGGTACTCCACCGCGCTGGAACGCGGCGACGTCGACGCCCTGGTTGCGCTGCTCACCGAGGACGTCACCTGGTCGATGCCCCCGATGGCGCACTGGTACCGCGGTCTCGGGGCGGTCACCGACTTCGCGGTCCGGGTTCCGCTCACCGGCTGCGGCGCGTGGCGTCACCTGCCGATCAGCGCGAACGGGCAACCCGCCGTCGCGTTCTATCTGTGGGACGAGGACGCCGGCACCCATCTCCGCTGGTCGATCACCGTGCTGACTCTGCGCGGCGACAGGATCGCGGACCTCACGTCGTTCCTCGGGCCGGAGCATTTCGTGCCGTTCGGGTTGCCCGAGTCGCTGCCGTAATCGCACCTGGGCACGTCTTGTGCCACGACGGCATCATGATGGCATCGAGTGTTTGACGGGAATCCTTGCGTTGGTGCCATAGTGATGCCATGATGGCATCATGGATCTCACACCGTATGTCGATTCCCTCCGCCGCGAGCTCGCGGTAGCCGCCGAGGCCGGGGGAGAGGAAAGCCGCGCCCTGGCCGAGCGGCTCACTGCACCATTGGAATCCGGCGTCCGGCTGGCGCTCCTGGACGCGTTGTCGGCCGCGGCGAGCGAGATCACCCGCGACCTCGCGCCGGGTTCGGTCGACCTCCGGCTCCGAGGCCGCGAACCCAGCTTCGTCGTCACCATCGCCCCCGTCGAGCCCCTCCACGAGGAGCCTCCGGCGCCCGCGGAAGTCTCGCCGACCCGGTCGCCCGAATCGGACGACGGTGCGATGACCCGGATCAATCTCCGTCTCCCGCAGGACCTCAAGGATCGCGTGGAAGAGGCTGCTCGGGATGCCGGACTTTCCGTGAACGCCTGGCTGGTGCGGTCCGCCGCCGCGGCGTTGGAGCCCGACGCAGACAGTCGTCGTTCCGAACGGCGCGCCCCCCGCGGCAGCGACGGCTTCACCGGATGGGTGCGCTGACCCGTCCGATCCGCCCACACGTTCTCCACTTCCACCACCTTCCGGAGGTTCACCATGCCCACTTTCAGCACCCCGGCACCGATATCGGCCACGATCGAACTCGTGGTCGGCGACGTCCGGATCACCGCGAGCGACCGTGACGACACCGTCGTCGACGTGCGCCCCAGTGACGGTTCTCGGGAGCCGGACGCCCGGGCGGCCGAGCAGACCCGCGTCGAGTACTCCGCCGGCAGATTGCTGGTCAAGGCGCCGAAGCAGCGGGGTCTCGGCCTGTTCGCCAAGCCCGGTTCGGTCGACGTGACCATCGCGCTGCCGACCGGCTCCCGGCTCGAGTGCGATGCGTCGGTCACGACGCTCCGGGTTGTCGGCCGAGTGGGGGCCTGCCGTGTCAAGACATCGGCGGGGGACGTCCAGCTCGGCGACACGGGCCCTCTCGATGTGAGCACGGGCGCCGGCGGTGTCGTGGTGGAGCACGTCGCGGGGGATGCAGACGTGAGCACGGGGTCGGGGAAGATTCGCGTCGGGGAGATCGACGGCAGCGCGGTGGTCAAGAACTCGAACGGCGACAACTGGATCGGTGCGGTGGGCGGAAGGCTCCGGGTGAAGACGGCGAACGGGGACATCTCAGTAGACGACGCCCGCGCCGATATCGCCGCTGCGACCGCCAATGGCGACATCCGAATCGGGCAGGTCGTGCAGGGCTCCGCCTCGCTCGAGACCGGGCACGGCCGAATCGAGATCGGCATCCGTCCCGGCACCGCCGCCCGGCTCGACGCACACACCTCCTTCGGGAAGGTGCACAACCGAATGGACTCCGTGAACAGTCCCGAATCGACCGACGACAAGGTCGATGTGCGTGCCCGTACCAGTTTCGGCGACATCGTGATTCGCCGCGCTGATTCCCCGCAGTCAACCAGTGGAAAGGCAGAGTGATGACAGCATCGATCACCACCCGGTCAGCAATTACGGCGACGGGGTTGCGAAAAACGTACGGCGACAAGCTCGTGCTCGACGGCGTCGACCTCGACATTGCCGAGGGGACGATCTTCTCACTCCTCGGACCCAATGGTGCCGGCAAGACCACCACGGTCCAGATTCTGTCCACCCTCATCGCGCCCGACAGTGGCGACGTGCGAGTCGCAGGCCACGACCTCATCCGCGACCCCGAGGCGGTACGTGCCACGATCGGCGTCACCGGTCAGTTCTCCGCGGTGGACAACCTGCTCACGGGCCGCGAGAACCTGATCCTGATGGCGGATCTGCACCACCTGGGACGCAGTGCGGGTCGCAGGCGGGCCACGGAACTGCTCGCGCAGTTCGATCTCGTCGAGGCGGGCACGAAGCCTGCCGGGAGCTACTCCGGCGGCATGCGTCGACGGCTCGACCTCGCGATGACCCTCGTCGGTGATCCCCGGATCATCTTTCTCGACGAGCCGACGACGGGTCTCGATCCGCGAAGTCGCCGCACGATGTGGCAGATCATCCGCGAACTCGTCGCCGACGGCGTCACGATCTTCCTCACCACGCAGTACCTGGAGGAAGCGGACCAGCTCGCCGACCGGATCGCGGTGCTCGACGACGGCAGATTGGTCGCGGAGGGCACGCCCGAACAACTCAAGCGACTCGTGCCGGGTGGTCACATCTCACTGCAGCTGCCCGGGGTGGACGAGTTCGCCGCCGCGTCCCGAGTGCTCGGCGACGCGACCCGACACGAAGACGCACTGACCCTGCAGGTTCCCAGCGACGGCAGCGTGCAGTCGTTGCGGTCGGTGCTCGATCGCCTCGACCACGCCTCGATCGAGGTCGAGAACTTGTCCGTCCACACGCCCGATCTCGACGACGTCTTCCTCGCGCTCACCGAGCGCACCGAACCCCGGAAAGAGAGCCTGCGATGACGACCATGGGCTACGCCCTGAGCGATTCGGCGACGATGCTGCGACGCAACGTCCGGCACATGATCCGGTATCCGTCCATGACGCTGATGCTCGTCGGGATGCCGATCGTCCTTCTGCTGCTGTTCGTCTACGTCTTCGGCGGCACGCTGGGCGCGGGACTCGGCGACCCCGCCGGTGGGCGCGGCGCGTACGTCGACTACGTCGCTCCCGGAATCATCCTGATGACCGTGGCGAGCGCTGCGCAGGGAACCGCAATCTCCGTTGCCACGGACATGACGGAGGGCATCATCGCCCGATTCCGCACCATGGCCATCGCCCGCGTGTCGGTCCTGACCGGGCACGTCGTCGGCAGCATGATCCAGACATTGCTCAGCCTCGCCGTGGTCGTCGGTGTCGCCGTTCTCATCGGATTCCACCCCACGGCCGGCCTGGGCGAGTGGGTCGCGGCGTTCGCGGTGCTCGCACTGTTCACCTTCGCGCTCACGTGGCTCTCGGTCGCGTTCGGGTTGGTATCCAAGAGTGTCGAAACGGCGAGCAACCTCCCGATGGTGCTCGTACTGCTTCCTTTCCTCGGCAGCGGTTTCGTCCCGACCGACTCGATGCCGGCCGGCCTCCGCTGGTTCGCCGAATACCAGCCCTTCAGCCCCGTCATCGAGACCATCCGAGGATTGCTGCTCGGCGGGCCCATCGGCAGCAGTGCCGTGCTCGCCGTCGGCTGGAGCTTCGGGATCGCGCTGGTCGGCTATCTCTGGGCGAAGAGGCTGTTCAATCGGCGGGTCAGCTGAACGTTTCCCCGTGCTGGTGAGCGGTGACCGCGGTAGTCTTCCGATGCCGCGGTTTCGCCACCGATGATGCAGCCGCGAGCTACAGTCGGAACCGGTTTTTCCTTCTTCAGCAGGGTGGGATCGCGATGAACTTGATCAAGAAATCGGCAATGTCGGTGGTCGTCGCCGCGGCGGTGACACTCGGCGCGGGTACCGCCCACGCCGACCCCGTGCTACCGAACCCGGGAACGCCGGCGCTCGAGATCCCCGGGCGGCACGAGGTCGACAAGCAGAAGGCCCTCGAGAACATGCTCAACGAGCTCGGCGTCGGCTGGGCCAATGGGGGCGCGACCGGGACGGCGATCGGCGCGCTCATAGGTCTGGGTGTCGGGTGTGTCTCGATGTTCCCCGGAAGCCTCGCAGGCTGCATCATCGGCACGCCGATCGGTGCCATCACCGGCGCGATCGTCGGCATCGGACAGGGAAATCCCAAGGCGCAGCAGGCCATCCAGGAGTACATCAACACACCGTGAGTGCGCGGCTGGGCGTCAGCGGCTGGTGCCGGCGTCGGTGCGGACCTTCCGCAGAAGCCGCTTCAGTGCCCTGGCGTCCCGCCATCCGAACGATGTGCGGTCCGTGGCGCGACGGTGCACCATGTCGAAGATTCGTGCAGGAATGACGATCTGGTGCCTCGCTGCGCTGCCCACGGCTTCGATCACCGCACGGTGGGGCCGGTCGTCCTCGAGCGCGAAGCTCACGGAGTGCAGCGTCTCGGCAGGCGACGACGGGCGGAGCGCTGAAATCACCTCGTAAGCAAACGCAGTGAAATTCCTTCTGCCGAAGGCGCTCGCGCGAGTGACGGTCGCGACCGAACCGAGAAGTTCACTCTCGCGGGCCAGGCGAGGGAGTTGGCGTTCCCAGCCGGGAGCGGAAGTGATGCCCGCCCCGGCGATCACGCCGACCGGGCCGAGGGCGCGAACCTGTTCGATCCACCCGTCCGGAGGGACGACGACGCCCTCGAAGAGGACGTCCGCGCCCTTCGAGGGCCCGCAACAGCGGGTGGCGCATCGCTGGTTCGACGTCGTAATCGAGGCGACGATCGGAGTGATCCGCTCGTCATCGTGTGCGTGATAGATGGCGACTGCGTCGACGTTGGAATCCCCCATGTCTCGATACGATGCCGCAAATAAATCTGACCGGACGGTTTTCTTAGTCACCGAGGGCAAGTCGGCCGAACAACGAGGGTCCACATCTCGGATGGATAAAAGCCATGTCCCGGGCACACGGATCGGAGTTAAATGAAGTAACGCAGTTGTAGTGGATTTCGACAGCGAGTAAGCCCAGCTCAAGGTCCGCCGCCGCCCGCTCCGGTCCGTTCCAAACTGTACGGGAGGCATAGCGTTTCGGGGTGCGCGATGATCGAAGCAGTGACCGGGCTCCTCTCCAGGAGAATCGAGCCCGCCGAGGCCCGATCCGAACCGCCAGAACCGCCCGTACCACACGAGGACACCGGTGGCGGTGGTGTCGTGCTCCGGAGATTGCTTGCGGTAGCGAGGTTGACACCGGCGCAGGCTGCTCTGCTCGTCGGGGATGTACTCGACCAGATCGCGCTCGCGCGCAGTCAGGGCCGTTACCCGACCCGCTTCCGAGACGATGCCGTGACGGTGTCCGACGCAGGGCACATCGCGATCGAGTGCACCGGCGCTGCGGCGTCGTGGCACGACGTGAACGATGCGCTGACCAGCCTTCTTCGCAGCATCGCGGCGAACTGTCGGGGTTCGGCACTTGCCGAGCGACTGGACGAATCGATCACCGAATCAACGGATCTCGACAGTCTGGTGTTCTCGGTCGGCCGGGCGGTCGCACCCGACGTCGACGCGGACGAGGAGCGCAGAAAGCGGCACCAGATCGCCGACCTCGTCGCCGCGACCATGGGGCGCCCTCTTCCAAATGGTCGGTTGGTGACCAAGCAGGCGAAGACGCCGTTGCCGTCGTCCACGATGTCGGGATCGACACTCGCTCCGGACGGCTGGTATCCACCGGTCCGAAACCCCTGGCACCGCAGAAGCAGACGGCCGTCGCGACGCAAAGGCGTGCTGGGCCTGATCACTATCCTGGTTCTCGTCGGAGCTGTGTGGACGGCCCCACGGCTGTGGTCGGAGCTGCGTCGGGGTTGGGATGCTGTCCTCAACCCGGTGAATTCGTCGGAGCAGAACCAGATTCGTCCGGTCTCGCCCCCACCGGAACCCTCGGCTGCTCGAGCAGAGCCGGCACCGGACAGTGGAGCCACGGTGCCCGGACCCGTCGATGTCGGTGCCCCCGGCAGTGCCGGGCCGATCACCCTGGTCACCGCCACCCTCGCCGACGGCCGATGTGCGTCCGGGCAGGCGTGCGAGATCCGCGTCGACGTTCACCTCGATCCGGCAGCGAGTGTCGGCGTCGTGACCTGGAGGGTGAACGTGTACGACCGCTGTTCCGGCGAGGTGCGTCCGAATAACGAAGTGTTGCTGCCCGTTCACCCCGGGTCGCAGCAGGTGTACGGAATCGTCCGGACGGATCTGCCCCCCGGCGCCGCGCTCGCCGTGGCGGCGATCACCAGCGCCCCGGCAACCGCTGCGTCCGAGCCTCTGCTGGTGCCCGCCGAGAACGCACGCTGTTAGGCGCCGGGGGGAGGGATGCACGACGCCAAGCACGAATCCGATCCGTGGATCGTCGGGGCAGCGATCGTCCTCGTATTGCTCGGCCTCCTGAATCTCACCTCGACGGGGATGACGGGACATGCTGTTCGCCACGCGCTCTTCGCCGCAGCCGGTCTCGGCATCATGTTCCTGGTGTCCCGACTGCGGATGAGTGATCTCCGCGCCTTCGGCTGGACGGTGTTCACGGTGGCGACCGTGTTGCTGGCGGTCGTGCCCCTCGCGGGAGTCGCGACCAAGGGCGCCCAACGCTGGCTGGACTTCGGCGTGTTCACCGTCCAGCCGTCCGAACTGGCCAAGCTCGCGCTCGTTCTCGTGCCCGCAAGCATGCTCGCGGGTGGGTTCACCCTGGCGCGATTCCTCGCGACCTTGGTGATCGCGGCGGTGCCGGTTGCGCTCGTCGCACTCCAACCCGACCTGTCGACTGCCGTCGTCCTCGTTGCGACGGTGGGATTCATGCTCATCCTTGCCCGGGTCCCGCTGCTGCCTCTGGTTCCGCTGTTCGTGCTGGGTATCGCGTCGCTCCCGCTGGCGGTGCTCTTTCTCCGCCCCTACCAGCTCGAACGGGTGCACGTGTTCCTGTCGAGCAACGCCGATCCCGCCGGGGCGGGATGGGCCGAGCTGCAAGCGAACATCGCGATCGGGAGCGGTGGCCTGTGGGGTCTGGCGCGTGACCCGCTGTACGACGTGCGGGCGGAGTTCCTTCCCGAATCGGAGCACGATCTCGCGTTCGCCAGCCTCGTGTACGGGTGGGGCCTGATCGCCGGTCTGGCTGTGGTGGTGGCGACCTCGGTCATCGTGTGGCGGGCCGCACTCGCCGCGCGAACGGCGCGGACCCGGGAGGCTGCACTCGTCGCGGCCGGAATCGGCGGGTTGTTCGGGATCCATGCGCTGGTGTCGATCGGTCAGAGTCTGTCGCTGCTGCCCCATACCGGGATGCCGATTCCTCTCTTCAGCTACGGAGGTACGGCCGCAATCGTCGGATTCGTCGCCATCGGACTGGTACTCGCGGTGCGCCGGGACGGCGTCGCGCGACCGTTGTGGGCCCCGGATCCGCGACGCCGCCGGCGCCCGCGCGGAATGTCGGCGGGCACCATGACGATGACCGCGGCGCTGGTGGCGATGTCGGTGTTCGCCTGGCAGTTGCAACACGACCGGGGTGCGGAATTCCGGGCAATGAGCGACCAGCAGATGATGCGTTGCATCCGCCTGCCTGCCGAGCGCGGACTGATTCTCGACCGCAACGGTGTTCCTCTCGCGGTGAACGTCGCCGAGTACACCGTCGCGGTGGTCGCCCGGATGTTCCAGGAGCACGACGACGACACCCGCAACCGGCTCGCCGCGCTGCTCGCCACGTCTCCGGACGCGCTGGCGGATCTGATCGACGCCGGTGGGGAAGGGGAATCTCAGGTGGTCGTGGGCCGAGTCACGCCCGACCAGGCCCGGCGCGTCGTGGACGCGCGACTTCCCGGTGTCCTCGTGGTGCCTTCCGGCCGCAGGCAGTACCCGTACGGTGCGGTGCTCGCCTCCGTCCTCGGACACGTCGGGGTGGCCGACACCGACGACATGGAACGCTGGCCGCATCTCGCGCTCGGATCACGGGTCGGCAAGGCGGGACTCGAGAAGCAGTACGACGCTCTGCTCCGCGGCAGCGACGGCAAGCAGTGCATGTACGTCGATCCGTCCGGACATCCGGTGGCCACCGGTGAGCGGGTGGACCCGGTGCACGGCCACGATCTGCGCTTGCATCTCGACCTCGGGGTGCAGAACCTGGCCACCGACGCTCTCGTGGACGCGATGCGAACCAGCAAGGGCGACCTCGCTGCCGCCGTGGTGATGGACGCCCGGACCGGAGCTGTGCTGGCCCTCGCCAGTGTCCCGGGGGCGGACAACAACGTCTACGGGCCTCCGGCCGACGTCGTCGCGCTCGCGGCGCAGAGCCAGACCCCGGGGCCGAGTCCGTTGGTCAACAACGCCACCCAGACCGCGGTCCCGCCCGGCTCGACCTTCAAGATCGTCGTCGCGGCGGCGAATACCCAGTACCCGGTGCTGTCGCCTGACACGGTGGTCGACACCGGCGCGGCGTACACCTACGGTGGGCACACCTTCCGGAACTGGCAGCCGATGGGTCCACACAACCTGCTGCAGGCAATCCAGTGGTCCGACAACGTCTACTTTTACAAGCTCGGTGAACTGCTGGGCCCGGAGAGGATGGCGGACGTCGCGGGGCAACTCGGCGTCGGTCGGCGTTCCGGGATCGACCTTCCGGGCGAGGCCGAGGGATTTCTCGGCACCCCGGAGAACGTCGGAAGCATCGGCGCCACTTGGTATCCCGGGTCGACGTTGTTGATGGGTATCGGGCAGGGCACCGTCAGTGCGACCCCGATACAGGTCGCGCGTTGGACGTCGGGCATCGCCACCGGCGCCATGGTGACGCCTCAGCTCGCGGCAGCGTACGGGTCGGAACAGATCCCCATCCCGACAGCGGCACCGGAGCGCCTACCGTTCGCAGACCGACTCGGTCCCGTGCGGGCGGGGATGCGGGCGTCCGCTGCAGCCGGTACAGCCGGACAGCTCGCCGATCTCCCGGTGCCGGCCGGCGCGAAGACCGGCACGGCGGAGGATCCGTCGGCGCCGGGGGAGGGCCTCAACGCCTGGTTCTCCGCAGTGGCGCCGTTCGACGCTCCCGAAATCGTGGTGTCGGTGCTGGTCCGCGGCGGCGGTTTCGGGTCTGCGACTTCCGGACCGGTGGTCAAGAAAATCCTCGAACGCTATTTCCCGCGACCACCCGCCCCGGCTCCGAATCGGTGATCAGCTGCTGTAGGCGGCAACCACCTCAGGGTGCGTGAGACACGCCGTAGCGCCTTCCGCGACGCACGTGAGCGGGCGCTCGGCCGTCTTGACGGGAAACCCGAAGGACTCTTCGAGCAGCTGCGACAGACCGCGCAACAGCGCCCCGCCGCCGATGACGAGTAGCCCTTCCGACATCACGTCACCGATCGCCTGGGGAGGAAGGTCCTCGAGAACCTCGGTCAGTGTCTGCACGATTCCGGTTGTTGTCGGCCGCAACGCATCGACGATCTCCTCGGTCTCGAGGGTGACGAATCGTGCCCGGCCGGTGACGGCGTCGCGCCCCTCCACGACGAGCGACTGCCCCTCCTCGGTGTCGGGTGCACCGAGCTTGGCCCGCTCGGCGGTGAGCTCGCCGACGACGATCTTGTGCTCTGCCCGCAGGTACTGGTATAGCGCGTTGGTCAGTTCGTCCCCCGCGAGCCGGCAACTGCGGTGGGACAGAATGCCACCGAAGCAGATGGCGGTGATTTCGGAAGTGCCGCCGCCGATGTCGACGACGAGGTGGGCACGCGGTTCGAGCGGATTGATCCCGCAGCCGAGCGCTCCCGCCACCGGCTCCGGCACCAATCCCACTTTCCGCAGACCGGCCTCGTGTCCGACCTCGAGCAGGGCGCGACGCTCGAGCGGGGTGGCGCCCGCGGGAACGGAGATGACACCCTTCGGGCGCAGACCGTACCGGCGGGACGGGGACACCCGCTTGATGACGGCTGTGACGAAGGCGCGCGCCACCTCCAGATCCACGATCACCCCGTCGCGCATCGGCCGAACCGGCGTGATGCCGATCGGTGTGCGGCCGACGAGGCTGCGCGCTTCCGTGCCGATCGCGAGAGCGCGATGCGGCTCCTTCGTCCGAACCAGCATGAATGATGGTTCGTTCAAGACGATCCCGTCGTCGGGGGTTCCGACGACAGTGTTGGCAGTTCCGAGATCGATACCAAGTCCGCCCACGTCGGCCTCCACAGGGATTCCAGCGAGATGGTGTAGATGTTACGCATGTGCAGCTGTGTTCGGAAGATGTCGCACGCCACCAAAGGCCAGTACACTGTGCCCCGATCGTCCCGTGCATCCGTCCGCACTTCGCGGATCCGGGAGGTGGGGGAGATCGACTGCGCGACGGACGTGTTCGAACCGCAGCTCGACCTGGAGCACCTGGCCCTGAGCATCCCCAACAGTCGCGGGCGCGCCTCGTCGACAGGTCCGATCATCTGCTGCGGCGGGCGGTGACGAACTGGGAGATGCCGCGCAGCTGTTGCTCGACGTCGACGAGCCCCGCGGCGGCAAGGAAGGCCGGGACGGTCGTGCGGTCGAACACCCGTACCCCGCACAATGCCGCGCCCAGCTCGAGTCCCTTCCGCAGGAGGAGGGACTCGCGACCGTAACTGGTCGTCACCGCGATCCGGCCACCGGGCGCCAGCACCCGGACCATCTCGCGGAGCACGGCACACGGCTCCGCCACGAGGTAGAGCGCCGCGAAACAGCAGACGACGTCGAACGTCCGGTCGTCGAACGGCAGGCTGACCGCGTCGGCGTGGAGGTAGACCGCCCGGGTGCGGGTGTTGTCGCGGACTGCGCGCTCGAGCATTGCCGGCGAGTTGTCCACTCCGATGACGAATCCGTCGCCGACGAGCCTGTCGGCGAAGAAACTGGTGAAATTGCCCGGACCGCATGCCACGTCGAGCACTCGTTGCCCGCCGTCGAGATGCATGGCCGCAGCCGCCCGTTCACGCTCTTCGGCGATGGAAAGTCCGTGCAGGCTCATCGCCGCGACGACGACCGGCCGCCACAGCCGTTCGTAGACCGCGGCAACAGTTCTGTTGGTCATCGCCCGCTGCGCGAGGGTGCGTCGCGTCGGTGGATGTGACGCGAGGAGGTCGATATATCCGGTGTCCGAGTAACGCGTCGAGCGCAGTGCGTCCTCGCGAATGAGTCCCCGGGCCAGCGCTGTCGACCACATCCCGTCGGATTCCGGAGCCGGACCGGATTGTCGAACGGTCATAACCTATTCACGAAAACGGGCGCCCGATGGTTCATCGATCTCACCCGGTCGGCCCGATCGCACGCACAACCCTCTATCGGTGTCGTATCACTACCGAGACCGAAGGGCTGAGCGGGACCGAATGGGCCCCTACACCATTCACATTCACTCTTACTGCGTCACGAAATTGTCACGACATGACGTCGGAATAGTATCGAAACCTCAGAACTGCACAATTTTCACTCTCGCCTCTCAATAGTCGGACATCCGCACCTTGTTCATGCCGTGTGAATTTCGGGAGGAGGCCACGTTCGGGGGCCCGCCGCTGCAAATCTGTGCACGCGGGTTCGGAATCCCGACACCTTCGAGGCGCGGGACGAGGCACCGAAAGGTGATGCCGAGCCGGCAGCGACAGTTGTCGCAGGCATACCCCGTCCGCAAGCGCGGAGAGGATTGAGCCAGCATGATCACTCGCACTATTCGAAAACGCACCCTCGGCTGGATCGCCCTGATCGGCGCGGTCGCCACCGCCCTACTGGGACTGGCCGCCGGAATTGCGTCCGCCGCGCCGCACGACTGGGACGAAGTCGCGGAATGCGAAAGCGGTGGCGACTGGACCACCGACACCGGAAACGGTTTCTACGGCGGCCTGCAGTTCACGCCGGAGACCTGGAAGGCGAACGGCGGAACGGGCGACCCCTCGGAAGCCAGTGAAGCCGAGCAGATCCGGGTCGCCGAGAACGTCCTGAAAACTCAGGGCCCCGGTGCATGGCCCGTCTGCGGCCAGTATCTGAAGAAGGGCGGCACCGCGCCCGTCGAGGTACCGAAACCGACTCCGGCACCTGCCATCAAGCCTCCCGAACCCGTCGAGACGCCTGACCTCGCGGAAACCCCGGACGCCGTCGAGACGCCTGACCTCGCGGAAACCCCGGACGCCGTCGAGACGCCTGACCTCGCGGAAACCCCGGACGCCGTCGAGATCCCGGGCACCGTCGAGACTCCCGATCCCGTGGAAGTTCCCGCGACCGCCGAGGATCCGGCCACGGTGAAGGCGGCCGCCCAGGCGGCCCTGGACGGTGCACGGCAGCTCGCCGAGCAGAACGGGTCGACTGAGGTGTTCGAGCAGAGGGCGTCGGCTTCCCGGTAATTGTCCACGCGCCCACGGACGACAGGCGTAACGCTCGACGCGCCGTGCGCGACCTAACCGCACGGAACTGTCGTGTTTTCGCCAACGAAGGAGCTCCCGTGCCGAAGAAGTCCGCTCGACGTACCGCAGCACTTGTCGGGATTATTGCCGCGCCCCTGGTCCTCGGAGCCACCCTGGGCGCGGGCACCGCGAGTGCCGACGCGTGGCATGTCGGGCCGGTCTACCGGGCGGAGACGTCCGGCGAAGGCGCGGAGTACTTCTGCGGAAAGGCTTCGGCGCTCGAGCAGACGTCGGGCGTCGTGATCGTGCCCTGCACATTCGATGCCGCAACCGACGTCTGGTACCGCGTCGTGTTCAACCCGGTCTCCTGGGGTTTCGACTTCTGACGGGATCTGCGGGGGCACCGACCCTGCCGAAGCGGTGACCGGAAGGTCCCGCCGCACTCCGCTTCGTCGAGTGTGTCTTCGCTCGGTGCCGCGCAGACTCCTCGGTATGGCCGAGGAAGAAACAGCATGAGTGTCGAGACCGCCCAGCGCAGGGAGGTCGACGTCGCGATGGCGCGGAGTTGGCTTCTGGTTCCCGCGGTCGGCAGCGAGGTCGTCGCCGCGGCGGCTGCGTCCGGTGCGGACGCCCTGATCATCGACCTCGAGGACGGATTGCCGTTCGCGGCGAAAGACGAGGGTCGTGCCTGCGCTGCGGCGTGGCTCGAACGGCGTGCGGGCTGGGTGCGGATCAACGACGCCACCACCGCACACTGGCGGCGCGACCTCGAGGCGATCCGCGGTCTGCCGGGTCTGCAGGGGCTCATGCTCTCGAAAACCGAAACCCCCGATCAGGTCCGCGACACCGCCGCCGAGATCCCCGGCGTCCCGGTGATCGCCCTCGTCGAATCCGCGGCAGCGATCGTGGCCGTCGACGACATCGCTCGCACCCCGACCGTCGTTCGGCTCGCGTTCGGGATCGGCGACTACTGTCGTGACACCGGTGCGGGGCGAAGCCCGATGGCGTTGGCATATGCCCGATCCAGGCTCGTCAATGCGAGCCGGGCGGCGCAGATCGGGTCCCCGGTCGACGGACCGACGCTGTCGCTCGACGCCGAGGTGGTGCGGGACGACACCCGGTTGGCCCGCGAGATGGGAATGACCGGAAAACTCACCCTCGCGGGGGAGCAGGTGCCGGTGATCAATACTGCACTGGCCCCGGACTCGGACGACATCGCCTGGGCCGAAACGACGATCGAACGCCTCGGTGCGGACGGTTCGCGTGTCACTCATGGCGGACATCTGCCGCAGCTGGCCCGGGCCCACGACATCCTGCGTCGCGCGGAACATTTCACGCCACTGTCCTAGGGGAGGCCGGCGACGTCGCGGCGGCGTGCCGGGTCGCGCGATACGCGGTGTACACGCCGACTGTCGCGATGACGCCCAGGCCGAGGAAGAGCAGTTGTGCGGACGTGAGGATCGTGGGCGCGCCGAGGTTGACCAGCACGCCGGCGATCGCGGACCCGACGGCCATGGCGATCAACTCGACCGTGTTCAGCCCGGCCGCTGCCTTGGCACCTTCCTGCTCGTCGTCGCTGCTTCGCATGGCGGCGACCATGAGGTGGGGAAAGGCGAGTCCGATCCCGGCGCCCGCGGCCGCGAGCGCGCCGGCCCACAGAATCACGGTGCCGAGGCCGGCGTCGTCGCGCCAGAGACCTGCCGTCACGAGGAGGCCGGCAGCGAGGACGACCGGTCCGGCGATCGTGGCCGCCGTCTGCGCACGTGGACGGGAGATGTCGGAACTGAAGATCATCGTCACGGACCACCCGACCGACATCATGGCGCCGAGGAAGCCCGCAGCGAACGGCACCAGTCCGGCCAGCCTTTGACCGAACAGGGGAGTGAAGGCCTCCGAGACGGTGCCGGACGCCAACACCGCGATGGTGAGGTAGATCCACTTCAGCGACGACGCCCGGGTGTACGTCGACTGGGGCAATACTCGGTGATGTGATCGCCGCTCCCAGGCGACGAAGAGGACGATGAACACGACCCCGAGCGCGATCAGGACCAGCATCTGGGTGCGGTTGCCGAGGATGCCCGCGACGCTGATCGCGATCGTGGCCAGGGTGAGCAGTGCGAGTGACATGGCCGGGACGGGTTCTCCGCCGCGCACACGCTCGGTGCGCGGCAACGCCCACGGCGCAATCAGTGCGATCGCGGCGGCGACCACTGCCAGCGCGACGAACGCGAGCCGCCACAGGCCGAGTTGCGCGAACAGTCCGCCGATCGCCGGGCCGGCGAGAGTTCCGACGCCCCACATGGCTGAGACCAGGGCGGTCGCGCGAGCCCACAGTTGTTCCGGCAGCGCCTCGCGCAGTACCGCGTAGCTCAAACCTGCGAGCAGACCGCCGCCGAGACCCTGGATCGCACGCCCGACGAGGAGAACTTCCATCGTCGGGCTGACCGCACAGATCATCGTGCCGACGAAGAAGGGCGCCAGCGCGAACAGATAAGCGCCAAGGGCCCCACGGTGGGTGAGCAGGCGGCTGACCGTCATCGACGAGATGACGGACGCCACCATGAAGACGGTCGCGCTCCAGGCGTACAGCGATTCGCGACCGAGCTCGCCGATGGCGGTGGGCAGCAGGCTCGTGGTCAGAAAGATGTTGACTGCGTGGAGTCCGACGCCGCCGGCGAGGACGACGGTGGCGGAGCGGTATCGGGGCCCGAGCAGTTCGGACCAGCTGGCCGGTGACGCGGCGGTCGTTGTCATGCGTTCCACGCTAAAATCTCGAGTGGACTCGAGGTCAAGGGGAAATCACGATGTCGCTGGATCCGAAAGACCTGCTCTCGGTCGGGGAGGTGTCCCGGCGGACGGGTGTCGCCGTCTCCGCCCTCCACTACTACGAGCAGCTCGGCTTGATCTCGTCGACGCGGACATCTGGGAATCAACGTCGATACGAACGGCACATGCTCCGCCGGATCTCGCTGATCGTGGTGGCCAAGCGGCTCGGTATTCCGCTTGCGGAAGTCGGGACGGTGTTCGAGACCCTCCCGGCCGACCGGATGCCGTCGATCCGCGAATGGCAGCGTGTGTCGAAGCTGTGGCGGGTCCAGCTCGAGGATCAGCGCAAGAGAATCGAGCGCCTCGAGCACGAGCTCACCGGATGCATCGGGTGTGGTTGCCTGTCGATGAAAGCGTGTTATCTCCTCAACCCGGAAGACGAACTCGCCGTGGAGGGGTCGGGTCCGAACCGACTCTGACCGCGTCGGAGGCAGTGTTCGCGGCCGCTCTCGACGCGAAGTGTGATGCAATGAAGGTGGCCGACGAGGATACTCGGAAACGGGCGAGTGAGGACAACCACGACGAGAGCGACTGGCGACAATGAAGAAGAGGCAGAGCGGATCTGAAGAAGGTAGCGGAGGAGAGGTTCCCTCTCGGCTGATCGATGCGCGAATCGAGGAGCTGGGTGATTGGCGGGGCGAGATGCTCGCCCGGGTCCGCACTCTCGTCAAGCAGGTCGACCCCGAGGTGGTCGAGGAGTGGAAATGGCGGGGAGTCCCTGTGTGGTCGCACGCCGGAATGATCTGCACCGGTGAGACGTACAAGAATGCCGTGAAGATCACCTTCGCCAAGGGCGCTTCGTTGGACGACGCTTCCGGCCTATTCAACTCCAGCCTCGAAGGCAATACCAGGCGTGCCATCGACTTCCACGAGGGCGACGAGATCGACGAGAAGGCATTGAAGGCGCTCCTTCGGGCCGCCGTGGACCTGAATGCCTCCTCGGCCGGCTAGGTCATGTCTCTGCCTCCGTAATGCGTCCGATCCGGATGCTCACCCGCCCTTACGTTTTCGGATTATCCGAGGGGACTCCTGGGCTCTTGCTCGTTTCTCTGCCCGGCGCTCCTTCAGGGCGCGTGCGGACTGTTTCGAACTCTTGGCAGACTTGTCGGCCATTGTCGTTCCATCTTCGAGAGTGGCAACCACGAACTGGCCTCGACCATACCCAGTCCGGTAGAGAAGTCCAGTCGCGCACTCCGTCTCTGATTCTCCCGAGATCCGAAGAACCGCAGGAACGCTCATGGGCTTGCCTATTGGTTGCCGATGGCTATGGTGCATGCAGGCACCAACGCCAACTACCGGAGGACTGAAATGTGAATGCAGCTACCGATCGTCAATGGGCGATTCGCGACGCTGTTCTGCGTTGGCTTCTCGCGAAGGTCACGGAAGGTTACCGAAGTCCGATTCTGGACCCTGATGTCATCGGGGAGACTGTCGGATGGGCGCCCTCGCCGCTGACCCGAGACGAAGTTGCCGACGCGTCGAACTACCTCTACCGGGAAGGGTATGTGACAGGAGTTCCGGTGATGGGAATCGGGATTCCTCGCCCGATGCTGACCGTAGCCGGACGACGGGTCGCCGAGGCAGGCAGATCTCTGCGGCCCGCGAATCGCGATCATTCGGTCGAGGTGGGCATCGCTACGTGACCTGTGCCGTCAGCAACAACGTTCGGTAGGGGTACACCAGGCTGCCCGTGCCAGTACGCGTGATGGCGGCGTGGATCGCTGCGAGCAGCCGTTCACGCTGATCGGCGGGTAGCAGCACATGGCTGGACTGCGTCCGCATCAGCCCGATGAAGCTGTCGGCGTCGTAGGTGTGCGTCCAGTCGTAGGTCCGGGACGTCCACGGTGCGAAGCCGGCAGCGGGTTCGGCCTGCTCCTCGGTGTCGGGTTGCAGGCGCGGCGCGGCATGGCGATCGAGTGCGGGAGCGTGTTCGGCGTAGGCCGCGTCGATGGCGTCCCAGGTGGGGCCGGAGAGGTCGTGAGGCCGGTTCCACCACAGGCACAGCGAGCCGCCGTCCCGAAGTGCGCGGGCTGCGACAGCCGCGCCGCGCCGCGGTTCGACCCAGTGCCACGACTGAGCGGCAACGACGAGGTCGAACGCGGCGGGCGCAGCGTCGCAGTCCTCGAACGTCGATTCCCGCACCTCCACCCTCGTTCCCCGAGTGCGTCGCCTGGCGACTGCGGCCATCGCGACGTCCGGTTCGATTGCCACGACGGACGCACCGCGCTGTTGCAGGGCAAGTGTGGCCCGACCGGTCCCGGCGCCGGCCTCGAGAACTCGGCCTGATCGCGCGAGAGCGACGACGTCGTCGAAGAGGGCGTCGGGGTATCCGGGCCGCCACCGGTCGTACAACTCGGCGACCCGACCGAAACTTTGCGCCCGCCGTGCGCGTTCGTCGTCCCTCACACCACGAACCTACGTCGCGGCCGCGGGCGCCGAAACAGATTCCGCTGCCGAGGGCCGGCCAGAGCCGGGTACTGTGCTCCTATGCGCAGCAGATCCCAAGGCTAGCGTCTACGTAGATCTCATACTATCTGCCACTAGTCTGGCGGAGGCCTGAGATGTACGTGTGTCACGGCTACCGGTATCACCGTGCGGTGGTGTGGGTTTGACCGTGTCCCACACCGACGCTTGTGGTGCAGGAACGTGCTGTTTCGGATTCACCCCCATCCGCGGCGGTGCGGTGGGCAGGCTGCAGCGGACCCTGCGGTGCCGTGGTCTGCTCGGGGTGGGATTGTTCTTGTCGCGGCACATGCGCACCGGCGCATGTTCGGCGACCCGGATCGTGGGTAGCTGCCCACGCCGACGGGTGGCCTTGTTTCTGCCGAGGAGTGCGCGTTTGGCCAGGTTCACCCCGGCGATGTGGTCCCGGTTACCGCCGACCCGGCAGCGCGGGCACCACGCGGTGTGATAGCCGCAGGGGCGAGAGAGTGGTTCGTCGCAGCCCGGACACAATGCGGACGATCCCCGGGCGGGCACCGAGACCACTGCGATGCCGGATGCGGCGGCGGTGTGGGCGAGGGCGGCGACGGCTTGGCGGCGGGGGGACTGCGCGGCCCGGTTGTTGTTGACCCGTCCGTGTCCGCG
>SEEV01000084.1 GCA_004211695.1 Rhodococcus sp. (in: high G+C Gram-positive bacteria) | reverse complement strand
GGAAAGCTTCCGCGACGAAAGCGGCCAGCAAGACGTCAGCGTCGACGGGTCCGGTGAAGAAGACGGTGGCGAGCAAGGCCCCTGCGACGAAGGCGTCCGCGAAGTCGCCTGCGGAGAAGGCTTCGGTGCTGAGTGCGTCGGTGAGTAAGACTTCGGCGAAGAGGACGGCCAGGGAGATTCGCCATTGGGCGATCGGGGAGGGTTTGGAGGTGTCTTTACGTGGCCGGATTCCGGCTGAACTCGAGCGGGCCTTCCATGACGCTCAGGAACAGATGCCGGTCGCGTGAGTTGTGACGCTGCCCGCATGGCCATCCTGGTGCGAAGGGCTATGAGCCTGTGGGAATCCCGACCGTCGGGGCTATGCGCTGGGGTGGGTGTCCGGCGCCAGCCGTTCCGGCTCTGGGTTTGAGGTATCCCCGCGGCATCCGACGTGACGATTCCCGCGCGTGGGAGTGGATTGGGTGCAGGAGGGTCGAGGGCAAGCCTGTGCGTGGTGTGCTTGGTTTTTCGGATGTGGCGGGAGACTTGGATGCCGCGGAGGATGGGACCGGGCGCCGGCACATGGGGGCAATCGCGCACGATGCCGGGTCGCCGGATCTTCGCCGACACTGACGAGGTGATCGCCGATCCCCGCTCCCGGGGAACCGCCGGTGGCCGCGGGTGCCGCCATATGAGCGCCTGTCGGTGACACGATGGGCGGGTGGGGAGACAGAGCGGGATCTTCGGGGTTGTGGGTGTGGTCGTCGGGATGGTGGCGCTGGCGGTGTTCGCGTCGATTCCCCCGCGGCCGTACATGGTGGCGACGTCGTTCCAGCCGGCGTGGACCGATCCAGGGATCGTGTCGGTGATCGTGCTCGTCGGCGCCGCGGTGGCCGGGGCCGGTTGCGGGATGGTGCTGTGGCTGTCCGGGTGGCGGGTGGTGCGGGACGCGGCGAGTGAGGACGAACGCCGCGGTCGGCGTACCTTCCTGCTCGGCCGGACCCTCGCCGCGGCCCTGGCCGGTGTCACTGTGGGGTTGTCGCCGATGCTGGTGTTGCTGTATCTCGCGTTCACCTCCGCGGTGAGCATGGCCGTGGAGTGGGCTGTGGGAAAGCGCCGGGATAAACCGGCATGGAGAAGGAGATGAGAACGCTCTACATCGAAGGAGTAGCGATCCACGGTGGCCCCGAGTCATGCGTTGGCGTTCCGCGAGGGCGCAGCGAAGCGTTGACAGGGGTGCGTGCGGGCCGGGCTATTGAGCCGCGAAATCAACGTGATCGGGGTGCCGACACTGTCCAAATAAGTGGAAGGCCACATCGTCGGCGGCGCTATGCGCGAGCCGTCGACGGACCCCGCGCGGTCAGAGAACCAGGGCACGTGCGTCAGTCTTCATGCGCGAGAACCGGGAGATCCCATGTCTCGCCCGTCCGGGGTGATGTCCGGTCGGGCCGTCCAGGAAACGCTGAGGCGGTACGCCTGGGATGAACGAGCGTGGGAAGTCGGACGGTCCCGTAGTACCTGCGAACCCGCCGAACAAGGCTGCCACTGCGGTGGTGGCTGCGGAGGTGGGGGAGGAAAGGGGACCGGCCAAGGGGAACACGACCAGCAAAACGCGTCCCGGACACAGGGCCGGACCAGGCGCGCCAAGTGCGCTGAATCGTGTGCGGGAAGTAGCACGACGGGATAAGGAGGCACGGTTCACCGCGCTGCTGCATCATGTCGACCTGGCTCGCCTGCGGTCGGCGTTCTGGGCGATCAGCCCGAAGGCCGCACCGGGGGTGGACGGGGTGACATGGGCCGATTATCGGCAGGACCTGGATGCGAATCTGCGGGGTCTGCACGAGCGGCTGCAGGCAGGGCGCTACCGGGCGAAACCCTCACGGCGAGCGTATATCCCGAAGGCGGACGGGCGGCAGCGGCCGCTCGGCATCGCCACGTTGGAGGACAAGATCGTCCAGCGGGCCGTCGTCGAGGTGCTCAACGCGATCTACGAGGTGGACTTCCGGGCCTTCTCTTATGGGTTCCGACCAGGGCGTGGCCCGCATCATGCGTTGGATGCGCTCACGGTCGGGATCGAGAAGAAGAGGGTGAACTGGGTGCTCGACGCGGACGTCCGCGAATTCTTCACCAATTTGGATCATCGCTGGTTGGTGAGGTTTCTCGAGCACCGGATAGCGGACAAACGGGTCCTGCGGCTGATTCAGAAATGGCTAGCCGCGGGGGTCATCGAGGACGGGGAATGGTCCGAGACCACGCAGGGGTCACCGCAGGGAGCATCGGCGTCGCCGTTGCTCGCGAACGTGTACCTGCACTACGTCTTCGACCTGTGGGCCGATTGGTGGCGGCGAAACCATGCGCGCGGGGACGTGATCATCGTGCGGTTCGCCGACGATTTCACCATGGGCTTCGAGTACGAGCAGGATGCGCGGCGGTTCCTGACCGAACTCGGCGACCGGTTCGCCAAGTTCGGGCTGGCGTTGCATCCGGACAAGACCCGGCTGATCGAGTTCGGGCGGTTCGCCGCCGAGCGTCGACGACGCCGGGGCCAGCCGAAACCGGAGACGTTCGACTTCCTCGGCTTCACGCACATGTGCGCGAAAACGCGGAGCGGGCGGTTCTGGGTGCGGCGCGTCACGATCTCGAAGCGGATGCGGGCGAAGCTGAGCGAGGTCAAGACCGAGCTACGGCGACGTCGGCACGATCCGATCCCCGACCAAGGGCAATGGTTGGCGGCCGTGGTGCGAGGACACCGGGCCTACTACGCCGTGCCCGGCAACACCGACGCGGTCGGCGCATTTCGTGACCAGGTGACGCGGCACTGGCTGCAGGCGCTGCGGCGCCGCAGTCAGCGAAACCGACTGACCTGGGCGCGGATGCACCGGATTGCGAAACGATGGCTCCCACCCGCCCGCGTCATGCACCCATTCCCGGCGCAGCGCCTCGCCGCCATCACCTGAGGCAGGAGCCCAGTGCGGTAGTCCCGCACGCTGGGATCTGTGCGGGGGGCCGCCCGTAAGGGCGGTCCCTACCGCGACTGTTGGTGCTCTATGCCGGCAGCGGAGTGCTGGCGTACGGGTGCGCACTGCTGGGTGTGTGGTGGGTGCTGGTGGCGGCGGGTGATGATCGGCGCGCGGGAACCGTGCGGATGCTGGCGGTGTTGCTGCCGGTCGGTGCGCTGGCGGCGACGGCCGCGGGTGTGGGCGCCGCGGCTGGGCTGTTCGGGTATTCCACCGTCCCTGCGACGTTCGTGTGCGCTATCGCGGTGGTGGCCGCGGTCCTGACGGCAACAGTGGCACTGGCCCGGGTACTGGCCCGGGCCGCGGCGGTGGGCGCCAACGCTCGGTGACCTCACCCGTGGTACATGACGTCCCCTCGACCGTCCGCGGGAACGATGTGCGCGCACGCAGGGTTCGTACTTCGAAGCGAGACCGGCTCACTGCCTCGCCCGAGGCGCGTTCTGTAGATCCGGCCAGTATCCGCTCGGCGAAACCGTGTACAACGAATCGGGAAGGACGATCGGCCTGACCGATCTCACGCATCATCGTCGGTGCGTGATCTCACCTACAGACTCGCACCGTGCAATTGGTCCATTCTTGAGCCGTGCGCCAATCTCGACACGAAGAGCGTCTGAACGGACGCAAGGAGTGCCGGATCAGACGCTTGTGGCGTCCATACTGGCGCTACTCGTGTTCCATATGGAGCACTTAGAGGTAGCATGTGCGGTGTCTGGGGTTGCTTGCGAGCAAGCACGGGCGTTTGCGCAAGCAAGCAAAACAAGAAAACGAAGGACGTTCGGGTGGCCGCCCGAACGCCCTTCCTCGATTTCCCGCAAGCGGGGGTCTCGGCTCGCTAGAAGAGTCCGAGTCCCGCAACAGCGAGAATCACGTTCGCGATGGCTCCGACGACAGCGCTGGCCGCTTGGACTAGCTGAAAGCGCTCCGTCGGGGTCATTACCCTTTTTCGAGGGGATTTCATCCCCTCACCTCCTTTCCTTCCATTCGGCCCCCCATATGTCGAGGCCGAGTTAATCGGAAGTTCTGGAGTCTTCGTACGGGGTCGCCCCCCGCACTGATGCACAGCTTAGCGGTAGTGGCCGAACATCACTGTCAGCCGAAAACCTAACGCCGCCTGTCATGGTGCGTAACGACCGCGCACTTTATGCGCAACGGTGCGCAACGATCCGCGCAACGGTGCGCAACACTGCGTAACTTCTCGAATTGCGTGATGTTCACCACTTTTGAAATTTGGCTGGGTCAATTGTGGAGCTGCTGAACGCTTTCACCTGCTCGCTGGGCCGATCGTCCGCACCTTCGTGAGGGACGTGGTGCTCGCGTACTGCACGTGGACCATGCGGTGGCTGCCCACGGCCGCAGCTCCGCGCGAGGTCGCCGTCCGGGCATCGATGACTACGACCGCTGTGGGGCCCGCGCTATCTGGTGAGGGTGTCCAACAGTTCGGTGGCGAGCAGTGCGGTGTTGATCGAAACCTGGGTGGGGTTGCCGACGCCTTCTTCGGCTTTGCCGGCCATGTCGGCTCCGGTCGCGGAGGCGTTGCCGAACATTTCGGGTAGCCATGCGAGGGCGTGTTCGGTGGTGGTGACGCTGACTGGGTCGGCGAGGAGTCGGCGGAAGGCGTCGGCGAGGTCGTCGGGTTCGGATGCGACGAGCATGCGGTAGATGTCGTGGGCGTCCTTGTTTTGCAGGCGTCCGGGGGTGCCGAGGCGTTCGTGGATCTTGTGGATCTTGGCGACCAGGAGCGCGGCGGTGCCGGCGACCCGGACGTCATATCGCCGGTGATCGGCGTTGTCGAGGGCGGTGATGGTCATGACGGTGTTGTCGACGACGCAGCCCTCGAGTCCGGCGGCGATCCGCATCGCGTTCTTGGCGTGCGGTGGGAGTCGGGGTGAGCGCCCGGTGGGGCTGGTCCGGTTGGACAGGGCGGACGGGACCATCAGGTCGACGGGGATGCCATCCGGGTTGACCCAGGCGCCGGGTTGCCCGTTGGTGTTCAGGTAGAACCCGGCACCGGTCATGGCGTCCTCGAGGTGCGGGTCATCCCGGAGGTCGTGTGGGTTGACGGCGAGGTCGCTGTCCTTCGTCGACTCGGCCAACGCGACGACGGCGGCCCCGCTGCGCAGGTACACCGCCTGTGCACCGATCACGATCAGCGCGTCACGGTGATCGTCGAGGGCGTGCAGGGCGTCGAGGAGTGCGCTGCGTGCTTCGGCGAGGAGGTTATCGCCGCCAGGCTGATTCATGTGCCTGCATCCATCCTATGAGTTCTTCGCCTTCGGCCGGGTTGCGGCCGGGCCCGGACAGCAGGTCGACGGCGACCTGCTCGATTGCCGCGATCGTGTATCCGTCCTTGGCCTGTGAGGTGTTCTCGAAGACGACCGGGTATTCGGGTTCTCCGAGGATCACGTTCGCCGCTTCCGCGGTGTCGGGGTCGACCGGGTGCAGGCGCCACTTCGCCGCCGCCGCGTCCACATTGTCGGTGTAGATGAACGCGGCACGCGCCGGCGCGTACGGGGCCCACTCGGCTGCGGCGACGGATCCGGTGACCGCGTATCGGAAACCCGGGTCTTTCTCTTTCGCAAGCTTTTTCAGCAGCGATGGGACGCCGCGGGGGTCGATGAACTGATACGTCTGGGTGTTGTCGACGAAACTGTAGTCCCGGCTCCACCGCCGGAGCAGCTGCGGCCAGTCGGTGACCTCGAACCGCTTGTCGGCGGTCCTGGTGACAAGTTCTTCTTCCTGAAGGAGTTCCAGGACTCGGTAGGTGGCACCGGTGGAGACCCCCGACCGTGCGACGAGTTCGCGCGCCGACCAGGGCCCGTTTTCTCGGGCCAGGGTGCGGATGAGCCTGGCGGCGGGCTCACCCTTGAGCGTCGCCCGGGGCCGTCCCGGACCCCGGAACGGGTCCTGGCTCGCGCCCCGGTCCCGCAGGACCATGGCCGGTCGCCGCGCGGTGACCATCACATTGCCCGTGGCATCGATATACGACAGGTTCAACTCACGTAGCAGCTCTTGCAGGGGAGGGGAGATGTACCGGGCCATCACCAAACCCTGCCCAGGGACGTCGTCGGTGGCATCGCCGAGCCGACCCGCCACCACACTCAAATCCCGCCGGTTCAGCACACGCTTGACCTCGACCAGGAAATCGGCGGCATCACTGTCCGGAGGCGTGATGCGAAGGCGGCCATCCACGCGCGCCGAGGCTGACCGTGACCCTCGTGCCGATGGATCGGTGAATGCCTCGGACCGTACGTCCCAGTCCTCCGGCAACAGGCCCCGCAGCAGCTCGGTGCATTGCCGCAGGAGGGCACGCTCGCTTGTGGTCGCAGACATCACATCACCTCCTCTGTTCGGGCTAATATAGCATTCCGCTGCATATCGGACACTACTTATTTTGCGAACAGGATGGCGGTTCCACCGCCTTCCAGGCATGTTCGGGTTATGATCAAGTTCCGATGTGCACCGGAATCATCGCTTTCTGCGCACAGTTGACGGTTGTGTGAGGGAGGGTGGATCGCGATGTCGGAGACGCCGGAGCCGGGAAAGAAGTCTGCGAGCCCGTACTCCACCGGAGGCGGCGGTGTCCGGCTGGAACACCGCCTCGGGGCCGTCTTTCTCACCCGGTTGCTTACCCAAGGGGTCGTTTCGGAGCTGGGGGATCGTGCCCCGGTCCGCGTGGAGTTCCAACAGTCACCCGCCACGACCGTCGACGACTTGGTGTTGACCACGCAGGCGGCTGATGGTGCCCCGAGTGTTCGGCTGGAGATCGCGGTCCGCCGAACGCCGAAGTTCGTCGAGAGCAACGACGATACGCAGAGTCTGGTCCTGGCGCTGGTCAAAGCCGATCTCAAAGCCGAGCAAGCCTCGGCGTCGGATCCTCTGGTCGAGACCAGGCTGGCGGTTGCGGTCTCCGGTCAGCAGACGCATTGCCGAGAGCTGGCCGAGCTCGCGGTGGTCGCGCGAACTCAGGCCGACGCGGACGCATTCCACACCCTGATTGAGACTCCTGGAAAATTCAAGACGCATCCGCGGCTACGTCAGCTCACATCCATGGTCCGCACAGCCCTGGCGGAGATCGACGGCGCCGATGCCGGTGCCGATGCCGCGAAGGATCGGTGCTGGCGCCTTCTGGCACGGCTCTGGATCATTGAGCTTCACCTGGAACGGAGCAGCGATGCCGACTGGGCGGCCCTCGTCAACGACCTCGCGCCTGTCACAGTCGTTCACTCGCGGGACGCTGCCATAGCTCTGCGTAATCGACTCGAGCACCTGTCCGCTGAATTCGCCCAAAATGCAGGAACAGTTGGTCTTCAGCTTCTGCGCCGTCGCCTGCACGGTGAGATCGATCCAGCTGCACATGTTCCGCCAGCTGGTTGGAACCGACTACGCGAGCTCGATCGGGAAGCGCGATCGGGGGTGGCACGTGGGCTCGGCACTGCTCCGGTCCTGGTTCTTCCGCGCCAGGCTCTCCGTGACGAACTGCGCGCGGCTATTGACGCGCCGGGAAGCCTGATCGTCAAGGGCGACTCCGGTGTCGGCAAGAGCGCATTGACCATCGATGTCGTCGAACACGCCGAGTCGGACGATGGCTGGCAGGCGATTGTGATCAACCTCCGGCACCTGCCCGACAACCACCTCAGCCTGCTGGACCACCTCTCGAGTCCCCTGACCGTGTTGTTCGGCGAGCTGACCGCACCTGATCGGCTGGTAATAATCGATGGCGCGGAGGCAGCCGCAGTGGCCCACGGCGATGTGTTTTCCTCCGTGGTCCGTTCTGCCCGCGAGGCCGGTGTCAAGGTCGTTGCGATTGCCGCGACCGAGGGTTCTGCGGCTGCGACCGAGCTGATGAAGTCTGGCAACGTAGCGCCAACTCAGTATGTGGTTTCCGGGCTCACTGATGAGGAGATCGATACAGCTGCTGGTCACTTCTCCGGGCTGCAACGGCTGGCACACGACCCTCGGGCGCGTGAGCTGCTACGCCGACCAATCGTCATCGACCTGCTGGGCCGCGCAGACAACCCGGGTCTACCGCTCAGTGACGTCGAGGCGCTCGAACACATCTGGCGCTCCCTCGTGCGCAACGGTGACCGCCGGGATGCGGGAGCACCGGATGCGCGGGAACAAGTGATGCTGAGACTCGCCGCGCATGCTCTCGACAAGGGAAATGTCGACGACCTTCTCTCCCGGCTCGACAACGATGCGGTCGAGGGTCTCCGCCGTAGTGGCGTGATCCTTCCGGCCAGCGGGCTGCCTGGGACAGGGTGCCCGAATTCAAACATGACCTGCTCCGTGTCTACTCCCTTGCGCGTCACCTCCTCGCAGAACGCGACCCCGCTGCCGCGTTGACATCCGTACGGGCCCCTCGGTGGGCGCTACCGTCTGCCCGGCTGGCGTGTGAGATCGTGCTTTCGGTCCCCGACACTTCGGCGTACCCACTGTCTGGGCGATTCGCGGAACTGCAGACAAACTTCGACACGCTCGCCGCCGCCGGATGCGGTGAACGCTGGGCCGATGTCCCGACCGAGGCCCTTCTTGCCGTACCCACCTCACCTCTGATCCTCCAGGACGCCTGGCCACTACTCACCAAAGACCAAGCTCACGGACTCGCCCGGACCATCCGGATCCTCTACGGCCGCCACCAACGGCACGGGATTCTCGACGCGATCATCGCCGAACCCCTCATCATTCAGCTGGCCAACCAAACAACGCCACGCGCACTCACCGACAAGATCGGCGAGCTGATTCGTGACTGGCTGCAGAGCCACATCCTGCAGCACACCACCGCCGGCCAAACTACCCGTGTCGCGATCCGGGACGCCATCCTCAAACAGTGCGCCGAGGCCGAACGAGTACTCGACAAAAAGGACGCCGCCTCGCAGGCCGCGCGGGCGGCCCGGACACCAGACGAAATCGCCGCCGACGAGGAACGCCGAAAGAAGATAGGCGCGTCGACGACCTTCCCCGCGTCGAGTCGGCGCCGACGACCGGAACCCGCTCGACGGCGACCATACCTGTGGATCAGCGACATTCAGATCGAGCACCTCGCACTGCTCGGCCCCGACCTCGGAGCCGACGGGGAAGCGATTCTCCGGCGGATCGGGGAGGACGAGCCGCACTCCCTGGTACATGCGGTCGAACCCTTTCTGGCCAGCCACAGCCTTGCGGCGTACAACCCGAAGCTGCTGATCGACCTCTCGGCTGCCTACTACATCGAGGACGACGAGGAGGACGACGACGAGTTCGGATGGTCCGGCGGACTCCGTGAAGAAGGCATCCGCGACCACCGAGCCAGCGGTGGACTTTCGCCCCTCGCCGCGTTCACCCACGGATCCTTCCTGGCGATGCTACGAACTGACTACCGTGGAAGCGTCGAGTTCCTCAACACCATGCTCAACCATGCCGCTCGCTACAGAGCCCGCACCGTATCCGGACTTCACCGGCAGGAAACCCACAGCGACGAATCGGCGACGCAGCACACCCTCTCCATCACGGGAGCCGAACGCACCTATATCGGCGACAGCCATGTCTGGCTCTGGTACCGGGGCACCGGGGTCGGTCCATACCCCTGCATGAGTGCACTCCAAGCCCTGGAATACGTGACGGAAGAACTCATCAAGGTCGGCATCCCGGCCACACGGCTCGTTCAGATCTTGCTCGAAGATGCCGACAACCTCGCCATGCCCGCGCTTGCACTGGCCATTCTGGTTCGCCACCTCCAGGACTCGGAGGACGCGCTCGACCCATTTCTTGTCGAGCCAGGTGTCTGGGAGCTCGAGTTCACGCGGGCGGTTCACGAGCATCCTGGCATTGGACTGACGGCACAAACCGCCGAACTCGGACACCCGGAGCGACGTGGCTGGAGCCTTCGAGAGGTCAGCATGATGCTCACGCTCCATGCCGAGGGTGACCGGATCGAGGACCTTAAACGACTCGGAGAACAGTTGCTGGCGAACGCCGTTGCCCAGGCCGGCGACGACACAACGCCAGGCGCGCAGCAGCATCTCGCCGCAGTCAAGAACTGGGCGGCCGCGCTCGATCGGAAGGCGTATGAACTTCAGGATGAAGGCGGGCAAATTCTGATTCAGCAGACCCCCGATCCCGATGTCGAAGAGGTCCTTGGCAAAACGAACGCCGACCTCCGCCGCGTGGGCGATGCGACCGGCCTGGTTGTCCGTCACGCCCATGTCCGGGACAACGGCGGCCGTGCCCCGGATACGACAGACCAAGTCTTAGCCGCGGATATAGCGATTGCGAAAGACCTCCTCGCGAATCCCCCGCAGGCCGGGTTCGGGGTAGCCACTGACGGTCCGGTCGCCGTTGCGGCATCAGCAATCGAACTTCATCTGACCGGCCGAGCGCGAGTCACCGACGCAGATCTTCAGTGGGCTGCGAGGGTCCTGCTCGAAGTCGCTTCCGAGTACGTCGAGAACCCAACCGATGGCTATGCCGATACCTTGTTTCCCCAGGGCGCAGACCGGTCGGCGGGCAGAGCGCTGCCATACCTGCTGCTACCCACCGCGTGTGACCTGCGACGAGCACTCGACATGGACTCGATCGAGGGCGTTCAGTCACTTGTCGCACTCAGTGGTGCGATCGCGTCTCGAGCGTCGAGTGAAGCCCGGCTCGCCTATGCCAGAGCACTTGACGCCATCTGGGAGGAGCCGTGCAACCAAGACCACTTGGACAGGCGGTGCCACCATCGGATCGCGATGGATCTTGTGCAAGATTCGATCCTCGAATCCACTCTAGGACCTTGGGATTCCGAGGCCCGGCATCGACCGACAGTCCGACTCGACCCGCCCACTTTCGCCGCACTCGACGCCGTCGACGGCGCCAGCATCCGTATACGCCTCCTCACCCCTGCATTACGAGCAACAGGGTCCGCGAGCATCACCACCGCCGCATGTTGCAAGGACGAGGCCCAACAGGCCGTCGACGTACTACTCGCCGCCCATCAACGCGCCATGTCGGCATACAAGCGCGGCTACCACCACAGCCAGAGTGACTCGCTCGTCGCCGCCCGCGCGGCACTGTGGCAGGCGATCGACAGTCGGGACGAACCCGTCCTCGACTATGTAGCTCGCTATCTCGACAACTCGAATCTCCTCAGCGAGGCTCTGCAGGCCATCACGCTCGCTGGGCAAGAGCGCGCGACGTCCAGTGAGCACGCGCGCCGCCTGTGGCCACGAATCATGGACCTCGTCCTTGACCCCGCCGAGGCGACGCCAGGAATGTTCGCTGAACGTACCTGGGGCGACTACGCCGAATCGGCCCTCATTCCCAACCCGTCAGCAACGTCGCACTACCTCACGTCGGAGATGACGGGCGAACCGTACGCGTGGCGTGATCTGCTGAGCTGGACGCCACAAGTTGAGCGTTGGCTCGGTGCAATCACCTGTTCGCGAATGAGCATCGATTCCCTTGTGATCGCGGTGAACGAGCTCGATACACCCGCTCAGGTCGAAACAGGCCTCAACTGGATCGAGCGCGTTGTGGAGCATAGCGGCAACAGATGTGCCGCTACCTTCACCTTGCCTGAATGGTTGCGCGAACGGCGCCCAGACCTCACCACGGAAGACCAGACACGTCGATGGCAGCGAGTGGTGGACCTTCTCGTGGTTGCAGGTGACAGACGCGTCGCAGACCTTGCGGACTAGCTGCGCGGATCCCAATGTTCTTGACACTGATCCATGGAGAAGCTGGCTAAGGGAAGTCCCGGCAATCCGGTATCGGCCACGTTCGAGTAGTTAGTGCGATCGTCGGGCCGGCTTGCCGGCCCGGCGCTGCTGCAGCATGTGTTCTCCGCACCAGTCGGCTCGGACACCGCGGTGACAGTGTCGCTGCGGCCGGGACACAAACCCTTGTTCCTGATGCCATCCGGGTGACGCCGATGCTGACGACACCCGGATGGCCCGGACAGGGGCGGATGTGGACCAGTTGGCGGTGGTGCGACGTCTGCGTGGTCATGGTCGCCGAGTCCATGCTCCTCGAGGACATCCCGGCCCGATCCGCTGCTGATCCGGCTTCCGGCCGACGAATGGCCGATGGGCCAGTTGACGACTGCGATCGGCTCACTGTTGCGGCAGGCCGGACCGTGGTTCGAGGTCGGCCTGTGCGTCGACCACCCATAGGAGAGGTGTTCTGCTCCAAGCAACGTCCGAGACTGTCGCGCTCGGGTCGCAAGGGCCGGAGTCAGTAGGAAGTAGTTGATGCTTGCCCTACTGCCACTGGCTGTCCGGCGGCTCCGCCGCAGCCAACTGCTGGTTGTGCAGCTCCGCGGCGGCGGAGATCAGCTCCTCCATGGTTTCGGCCTGGACGGGGACATGTTCCCACGGTTCTCCGTGGACGAACAGCAGCTGCTGCTGGCGTCCTTCGATGAATGCCGCGAAGGCGCCGGGAGTTGTTCCGATTCCTGTCGCGAAGTGCTGGGTGAAGAATATCCCGTTTCCGGGCGTGGGCTCGAACGTGGCGGAGCCGTTGGGAACGTACCGGAACTCGTTGTCGACTGTCTGGACGTGGAGGACATGCCCTCCGACGGAGGGATGCTGGGTTGACCACGGGCCGTCGGTAAGGGCTTGCAGTGAGCTCAGAAGGCGGAAGTCGACGGGGCAGCTGTCCGGCCACTCGGCGTAGCGTTCCATGAAGGTCTTGTAGGGCTCTGCGTCTCCTTCCCAAGTCTCGCCCTGCTCGGTCCGCTCGTACACGACTCCGTTGGAGACTCTCCAGAGGCGTGCCGGAGCAAGTGCGGCGACCACGAAGCCATTGTCGTTGCTGGTGGTGTAGATCTTGAGCGCCTCGAGGACGTCCTCAGCAGATCCCTTGTGCCAATGCTTCGCTGCCGCTGTTAAGGCTTCCGGCGGTGCGTCCCCGGCGACCCCGATCAGGAGGTCGGGGCGGACAATGGCCAACTTCAGAACCGGTGCGTCGTACTCGCGAAGGGACCGCCGGGATCCAGCCTCCAGACTCGGGTGGACGGTAATTTTTGTGTCTGCTACTGCGGAGATCATGTCTCCGTGCTTCCGGGCGACGATCAGGGTCATGCGACTCCGTTGGGGGTAGAAGAGCGGTTGCCCGCATCCCGCGCCGAGGCTGTCTCCGCGCGGGATCGAACATAAGCGCAACTGTCACCAAGCGCAACCCGTCGAGAAACTAGAATGTATGCAGGTCAGATAGTGTTTGACACTACGTCCGCCCCGCTCTAGCTATTCGACAGCGTCACCGCTAGCGCAGCCGATAGTTGCGTTGCGAGCGGACGTGGCTGATTCCCTCAGCGCTACAGTGAGTCCTCCTGTTGTGCGGTCACCCATCGACGAGTGATCCGCATCGGTGTCTGACTGTCTGCGAAGGCGCGGAAGACGAGTTCACTAGCGACGGCGGTGATCTGCTCCTCAGGACGGCCCGTGGCCTCCGGCGCCTCTAAATGACGGAGTCCCGATCTGTTGGACATCCCGGTGGTATTGCCCGTACGAATCTTCATTCGAGATGCCGTAGCTCTGTGCGGGTGTTGCCGAGTTTCCAGCGGCCGGATCCGTACAGAACAGCAGTCGTATCGATTTCTGTCCAGTCACCAGCCAAACCGGGTTGCGAGTCGTTTGAGCTGAAGAGCTGCTTCTCGCCCAAATGGCCGAATATTAGCGACCATTGGGCCGAAGCGAGGACGTTCTTCAGCCAGCTCTCGAGGACGAGTAGGGCGGCGTGCTTGCGGTCGGTGGTTTCGAAGTATTGAGCGGCGACTCGGCCATCTGCATCGAGCCATTGTCGTGTGCGGGGCAGCCAGGTCAGCTTGCCCGCTTCGAAGAGTTCGAGCGATGGCATCCAGGCGTTGACCGACTCGTCGATTGAGCAGTCAAGAACAACTGACTCCCAACAGTATTCCGTCCACGTGGGATAGACCGGTCTCGGAAGGGTTTTGCCACCGTGTCCGGTGTCCCATTCTTGTGGATACTCGTTGGCTGCCGCTCCCCAGGGCATCTCACCGAGGTATACCACCGATGTGGGGCTGAGTCCCTCCGGCATCCACCTGCCCATTAGTGAAGTCTCCGACAAGAACTCGTATACCGACGCTGTATCTGGTTTCGTGACTAGCCAACTGTAGATGTGGCTCCATTGTTGGCGACGGTTGCGGTCGGGATCGTCACCGCCGAGGGGATCCTCCTCTTCCCAATTGTGTGTTGAATGAAGCACCACCCAGGCGCTGCCGTCAGGGGCGAATCGCTTGAGGTGTGGTTGTATCTCGACGATGCCATCTGGGCGTGCCGCCCAATCGGAATCTGCCGGCGGGTCGGAGCGGCTGTAGTCGGGTCCGTCTGGTAGCCACCATCGTTGACTGTCATCGCTGGAGAACGTCGTGTCGAATCGCGTTTGCCGAGGGGTGCTCGACAAGAGTGGTGCCGGCGGCAGAGTTGGGTCGATATCGCGTCCGTGAATCTGCCATGCCCCCCGATAAGTATTCTCGGCGTCGCCCTGTTGGCGCCGTGGGTGGTAGTTGTCCGCGATTCGGGCCAGCAGTTCCCGCAGTGCGATCCACTGGTATTTCTTACCGAAGCGTTCAGGCTTGTGGCCTTCTCTTCCTCGTGAGGAGATGGTGGCGTCGAACTCGGCGAACAATTGTGGGGTCCATCCCAGTTCCAGCACTCTTCGAAAGACCCATGACTTAGCCGTGCCGTCCGGGAATTCCGCGCGAGGCGGTGTTTTGGTCTGATCTGGTGTGGGTGGGGAAGGCTCTTGCCGCTCTCGGTGTCCGTCGTCCTCTCGCTGGGCCTGCCTGCGCAGTTCCGCAAGCGCTTGAAGGATGTCGGAACGGTCGGTGTGGGTGATTGGCGGCGGCGAAGGGTAGGGCTCATCGATGGAGTATCGACTGAAATGGCGGACGTCCGGACCGATGATCTTCACGCCGAAGTCCCCTTGCCCGCATATAGAGCCGAGAACACTCGAGAAGCCGTGTTGCGCCTCGGCGCCCTTGGCGCTAGGGCCGTAGATGTCGTAGAGGTCGCTCTCGGTCGGTGCGTTCAACTCCAGCGACGACCGCGCCGGGTGGGCGAGCTGTTCGGCGTCGTCACCGTCGAGAATTCCTGCGCGTAGACACCATTCCGCGGCGCCGTTCAGCGCGTCTCGAGCCAACAGATTGGGTGTGGAGCGCGCGGCGACCGCAGCTGCCAAGCGCCGAACTACCTCAACCGCACCCCGCGGGTTCGATGTTCCTGACGTGATGAGCGCGCCGTGAGTGATCACGCAGAGTCGTTCGAAGATGTAAGGGTCGTCGACTGCGCTGAACCGTTCATACAGCTTCGTGAGTATGTCCAAACGGTGTGAGAGCAGATGAGAAAGCGACTTGGTGATGTGGTCGCGCATTGGACGATGCGGTGTTCCCAGCATCCAGACGAGCACGATCGCGACTCGTTCGACGACAGCGTGCGGGTAGCTCTCAGTATCCGGCCGTGCGGCCCACCGAATGAACCTGCCGAGGGCTCCGGTATTCATATTGTGGTACAGGGAGATTCCCCACGAAGCGTCGCGTGCTGGCATAGTGGTCTGATCGAGGCGTTGGTGTAGGTAGTCAATATCAAGAAGATGGCCCGGATGGACCGATAGTTCGATCAGAGTCTGCGCCGCCAGCTCGCCCAACGGCGAGGATGATGTAGCCAATTGCTCGAAGAGTTCGACGGACTCAGCGGTTATTGCGTCGGCGTGGCGTGCCGGCAGGCTACGAAGCAACGCCTTGTGCCACTGCTGTTGCTCGAACGGATCGAGGTCCCACGTCGTCGTCTTGAGCAACTCGACGCCATACCGTTCGGGTACCAGCACTGACAGAGCTTCTATCACTCCGGAGGATGAGGCAGTGATAGAAGCTGTGATCGGGATTGTGGTTAGCTGCGCGACCGCGGTGATAGGAGAGAGGATCTCCTCGGCGATCATGTAGTCGGAGAATCGTTGATAGCTGAGCTTGATAACTTCAACCTCGATGAGCTCGGCGCCGTTATCGGTGTAGACGATATCGGCCGACAGCAATCCTTCCGATAGGAGTTCACCGAACAAGGTTCGTGGCCATGACTGCAGATGTGACGCAAACGCCGTGATGTGCTTCTTCGCCTGGGGTCGTGGAATCCAATCCTTTCTGTGCTCAGTGAACTCCTTTGCCATGTAACTCATGCACTGCTGGACAAGCCGATCGGATTCATCCAGCTCAAGGGTTGCAGAGACCTTCCGATTGACCGTGTCCAGGTATCGGTCAAATAGGGTACTGACGGTCACTGCTCGCCGATTGGCCGGCGGGGTCCAGCCGTTCTTCACTGTCTCGCAATAGAGCTTGAGGAACAGCGGATTCGACATGTCCTGGCCGACCAACGGCAGCTGCGGCGCCGGCAGCTCGTAGTGCGCGAAGAACGTCTCCGCAGCCAACTGCTCGACACCGGCAAAACCTTGGTGGTCGACTGTTGGTAAGTCAAGAGCCTGCGTGCTGAGGACGATGTCGCGATAGGTAGTGCGAACCGACAGTGCCACCACGATCCAAGGGGCGTAGTGGCGGATCTCGGCGAGCAGGGTGGTGAGCTCGGTCTGCCACCCGCGAGCCTTATCGGACTCGTTGATACCGTCGATTAATAGCACGAAAGGACTGCGGTACGCTTCGGCGGCTGATGCCATGGCCTGCAGCATCGCCACCCAACCGACGGTCTCCATGCCAAGCCGTCGCGCCACCTCGGTCAGCACGTCATGCCCGGACAAGCTGCTTCCCATGATTAGGATCGTTGGCTGACCCGCGCTCAGCAGTCGGTAGGCGGCGTCTACGAACAGATGGGTTTTACCTTGGCCGGCATCTCCTGTGACGACTAGTGCGAATTCGTGCGCCGCCCGTGCCGTTGCCGATCGGAGATAGTCCTCTGTATCGAGGACCTTTTCAAGCAACGAGTTCGTCCTGGAGTACGCAGCTTCGTCGTCACTATCGTCGAGTAGTCGGGTCAGCTGTTTTGTACACCGCTGCAAAGCGTCACAAAGAACTGTGGGCGCAGTCGGTGCATCGTCTTCGGCGTACTCCGCGAGCAGTGCGCGACACGTCTGGGTGGCCTCGGACAACTCCTCGCTGATGGAGTCGGAGAGTTCGCGGAGCATTTCGTTAGCGGCTGCGTTGAACGATGTCTGCAAAGACTGCCGATCGCGCTGAAACCGCGGCGCACGCGCCAACCCGTCGAGGGCTGCCGCGATCGGCATCTCGATGTGCAACTGATCTGAGTAGCGGGGGCCCGCGACATCTCGTGCCGAGTCGACGCGCTGGCGACACCACGACAGTGACAGAACGTCCTGGTCCCAGAAGAACCAGGCACGTCCGCGGTTACTCGGGTCGTTCAAGCGGCCTAGCAGTTCGCCACCCGACCACAGCAAGATCTCGATACGCTCGGCCCCGGGCACCTTCGCCTCGCGCTCGTCGCGCCACCGCTCGAACTTCTCTACGGCTGAGTTTCCGGTGCGACGACCATTCTTCTTCGGGACGACGTCAGGCAAGTCGAACGGGATGCAGAATGTTAGCCGCACGCAGTTGGGTCGCTCGGCGACGACCGTCTTCAGGGTGTCGGTGGCGAGCTTGAGGAATTCGTCGATTCCGAAAGTGTATTTGACCTGCCACCCCCACTCGGTATCGTCCTCGTGGCGAACGAACCACTCGTACCCTCGGTCAGGGTTGCCGACCTTCCACAGGAGGGCCCCGTCGGGGGTGGGGTCGCGCAACTGGTAGCACAACTCTTCGAACGCGTCGGGCTGCGATCCATTCCAGGAGCGGATGCTGCGAAAACTGTCTACGCTCAGCACCCTCGATCACCACTGACGCGGCTGAGACGATCGATTTGATCGACGTGGAGACTCATATGTGGACTGTAGCGAGTCCAATGCCTGATCTGCCCAGGACCCGGCTGCCCAGGTCGTCGGTTCTCCTCTGACGCAGGACGTTCAGGCTGACGTTGGTCTGCGGCCGCGTCGCTGTAGCCCACCATTCCGCGGCACCCCGCCGCAGTGGACGTCGACGGATGGTGTGCGCCACCCCGACCGAAAGGCACTGTCACCGGATGTCATTCGCGCGATATACACGCTGTGTGCAAAAGGAGGTCACCGGACATAACGCTGCGGTCAAGGTGTAACAATCCACGAAGAATCCGCAACCGGTTCCGAATCTTCAGGGCTAACGGAGGACCCACCGACGCCTGACAGGGTCGGCGGGCCACAGCACAGATCGAGGAGAACTCCGACAGTGACCGCTCCGACACCCCCGCCCGGATGGCACCAGGACCCGGCCGACGCGAACTTGCTGCGCTACTGGGATGGAACACAGTGGACCGGGCAGACTCAGCCGAAGCCGTCCCGGACACCCACCCCACGGAAGAAGGGCAGTGTGGGGAAGGTACTGCTGATTCTGGTCGCGGTGCTGGTGGTCATGGGGATCCTCGGTGCGGTCTTCGGTGGCGGTGACAAGAAGGACGACAAGCCGGCGGCCGCGGCGGCGTCATCGTCGGCCACAACGACTCAGGTAACCACGACACGGCCTATAACGACATCGGCGGCATCCTCGTCGGCCACTCCACCGGCCGCGGCCGCGGCCGCACCGACCACGACGCAGGCCCCGGCGCCGCGAACTGCTGTTCCCGCGTCCGATCCGCGCTGTGCCCCGGCGAATGAATCGCTCGTGGCTCTCGTTGAGTCGGGGTTCTCCGCGTCCGGGCTGTCGCTCATCAACGGCACGGTGATCGACTCCGGTCCGTACACGTTCCTCGGCGGCACCACCGTCGATGCGACCGGCAAGATGAAGAACCGCTCCGACGTCTGGGTGATCTCGAACGGCGCCGTCTACTCCTCGACCGGTGGCGCCCGCAACACCACCACCTGGCCCAAGGCCGGCGCCGCCCCGCTGAAAATCTCCCCCGGTGACGAAATCGTCCAAGCCCTCGACACCTGCGTCATCAACCTGACACGGTGAGCGGGCACCAGTTCGATACTCGGTCGATTCGTCGAACCGATGCCCGTGGGATCCGAATTGCGTAACGGGGGCCGGCCGCCAGGATGGAGTATCGAGGGCCTGTCATGAATTCGCCCCGGCGATGGCCGGTTCTGCGCCATACCAGTTGACGACGGAAAGGACTCGGCCCTGCCTCGGGGGCTGGCATACACCATGACCTCTCTGACTCGCGGGGCGACCAGCCCGATCGACATGGCAACTACGACGGTGGAGGTGACCGGCGCCCGGCAGGGAACGGTCGATCTGTTCGTCTTCCAGCTCGGTGCCGATTTGAAGGTGCGGACGGACGCCGATCTGGTTTTCTTCAACAACCCGAGCACCCCTGAGGGTGCGGTCACTCTCGGCGGCGGGCGGGTGACGCTGGACCTCGGTAGGGTCCCCGCGGCGGTCGACACCCTCGCGGTGGCCGTGGCACTGGATGAGAACGCGCCCGGCAGCTTGTCCCAGGTTCCGGGCCTGGCCGTGACGGTCACCCAGACGGGCGGTACCTGGTTCGAGGTCCCGGCGGAGGGTCTGACGACCGAGCGGTCGGCGGTGCTGCTCGAGGTGTACCGGCGCAACGGGTCCTGGAAGGTGCGTAACCGGTCGGCCGGCTGGAGAGGGGGACTGGATGCCCTGGTCACTGAGCACGGCGTGAGCGTCGACGAAACCCCCGCGCAGACACCTCCGCACGCGCAGACACCAGCACAGGCACCGGCACCCGCACGAGCTGCTGTCGCGGCCGAGCCTCCGGCGACCGTCGACGGGGACGGTGTCCGAACGGTTCCCGGCGAAGCCGCGCTGTCGCTGGTCAAGCGGGAGAAGCTGAACCTGCAGAAACGTGCGGTCGCGAAAGTCCTCCTGACGAAGGGGGCCTCCAACCCGGTCGGCCGCGTCGTCCTGGTGATGGACAACACCGGGTCGATGTCCAAGCGATACAGGTCCGGTGAGGTCAAACGCATCATCGAGCGGATGGTGCCGGTCGCAACGCAGCTCGATTCCGACGGGAACCTCGAGGCCTACGCCTATGCCCAGCGGTTCGTGAAGCTGCCCGACGTCACCGTCGCCGACGCCGACACCTGGGTGAACACCTATGTCCACCTCCGAGGCCGGCACGGTGACATCGATTTCGATGCGATCGGCGGCACCAACAACGAGATCCCGATCATGGAAGAGATCATCGGCACCCTCGACAAGACCGCCGCGGTCCCGACATTGGTGCTGTTCTTCACCGACGGCGGATTCCACGCAAA
>SEEV01000457.1 GCA_004211695.1 Rhodococcus sp. (in: high G+C Gram-positive bacteria) | reverse complement strand
CGCCCCACCGCCGCAACCTGACCCGCACCCCCGCCCGCTCGGGTTACCCTCGAGTCAGCACGCCCGAGCATGGGGAATTACGTGACGGACACCCCTGGGGAATTACGTGACGGTCGACACGCATGATGAGTTCATTACCTGGTTGTGCGATCCGGTCTGGGGTCTCGACCTGTCGTTGCGGGAAATGTGGTGTACGTGTGATGTTGCTTCCGATTCGGAGCACGAGTGTCGATTCGAGCTAGGCCACAATGGGTGACGACCCGGCCGTCTTCAGTTGCGCTTCGCGCACTGGAAAGATAGTGGGCGCCGCAAGAGGACGGAGTCGCGAGAGCTTTTCGGGCGGTTAGGGGCCGACGAGAAGTGGATCAACCGGGTTCTTCCCGCAACGCAGAAGTAGGGCCTTGGTGGTGTTCGCGCGCACGGGTGCTTGTTGTCGTGATTCGGAATGCGCTCAATCCCGCATTTCGAGAGACATTTTGGCCTCACAGTGAGGACACTGAGCTCGGGGGGATCATGGGGAGGGAGGCACTGGCGTGGTGTGCGAGCAGTTGCCTCGATTCGGTGGCGCCTGATCCATGACGACGGGAGTGATCTGCGCCAACTCCACCATCACGACCGTCCGCGACTTCGGCGGCGGCACAGGGCCGCATAGTCGATTGGGGATCGATGGCTGGCAACCGACTGTGTGTGCGTGACAGGCAAACAAGAGCTTCTTCGACGCCGCCGCTGAGATGCTCATCGCGACTGCCGCCCACTGCGATTATTCGGTGCGGAGCGCCGTCGGTGTCCAGGATGGCCACGCGGGGTCGTCAACGAGGTGGCCGTTGGTGCAGCTTGCGACGAGCCGAAAAGGGTCGGCCGCCGAGGTGTTGTCGTAGACGAAAGCTTGATCCGCGGTGATGATCGCATCCCGCAGGAGACCCCACAACCGTCTGAACCGGGCCCGGATCTTGTCCTCGGGCACGTAGTGGCCACCGTTCGCTACCCGGTCGGCACCGCGTGCCACAGCCAACTCCTCCGGGATAAGCACCACGTGCAATGTGACGTGATAGCCGGCCTGTCGGGCTTCGTGGAGCAAGTCGAGTTTCGACTCGTGAGAGAACACTGTCTCGGTGACGAACGAACAGCGTTGGACGATCCGCTGTGCTCGTTCCGCGGCGGCAAGAGCGGCCGCTTCGTACACGTGCGTTGCCGCGTTGCCGGGCCACTGTGCGGCGGCGATGATGTCCGCGTTGACGAAGTCCAGGTGAGTGACAGGGCGAAGTACGAGATCGTAGAACGTCGTCTTGCCGGCACCGTTCGGTCCGACAATGGCGTGTAGGACGGGATCGGGACTCAAGCGTCGGGCGATTCGCTGTCTTGCGCGGCGTGCCGAACGACGTTCCCGTCCGCGTCGAGCTCGACGAAGGAACGGCCTACCCGGGAAAATGTCTCCGCCAGGTCGAGCCCTTCACGTCGTTCGGTGATCCGCTCGGACCATTCAGCTCGGACGACAGCCTGCTCCTGATCGGTCAGGTCGTCATAGTCGCGGCGGCCGTCGAGTACGTCGGCGATGGCGCGGTGAGAAACGCTGGGTGAGGCCTCCAGCTCGCGGCCGATGCGCGCCCAGTGCGCGATCTGCTGCGCGGCGCTGCGGCTCATCAGTTCGCCGACCAGTTTTGCCGATGCGTAGAGCTCGTCGTCGATTCGAGTCGGAGATGTGGTTGCCATGTCGTGAACCTCCCTCTCGACCTACTGTAGCAGTCTGCAACAGGCCAAGTGCGGTTCCTTGCATCACCGTGGGCAGCGCGAAGTTCATCGCACGAACTGCGAATTGTCGCCCGGTTCGGCGACGAAGTTCACCGCGAAGCGTGCTGCGGCCGCGACGGCGATACCTGAAACCCTGACCAACGTCGTGGGGAAGGTACGTGTCCGCCTGCGCTCGAAGGGCAGGGCCTCGGCTCGTCGAAACTCATGGCTGGGTCGAATGACCTCACCATCCGAGTTCGTGCAGCCGGGCGTCGCCTATACCGAAGTGGTGACCGACCTCGTGGACGACGGTCCGGCGCACCTGCTCCACAACCTCAGTGTCGGTGCGACATATGGCGCAGATTGCGAGGCGGTAGATCGTGATCCGGTCGGGTAACACACCGGCGTACCGCGTCGTCCGGTTGGTCAGTGGAACTCCTTGGTACAGACCGAGCAGACCCGCAGGACCAGCGTCGTGTTGGACGGTGACGGCTACGTTGGCCATCACTCGACCCAGCTCCACTGGCAAACTATCGAGGGCCCGGATGACCATGTCCTCGAACCGCTCGCCTTCGACGTCGATCATGAACCTATTGTCCGGCACACCGGCCTGCTCGGGGCCGCACAGCTACTCGGCGGCGGCACCGCACACTGGAATGGCACCCTGATCACCGTGTTCCAACCGGCCGAAGCGGTCGGCGAGTGCCCGCGATGATCGACGACCGCGGCCGGTGACCAACCCCTGGTGGCGTGCCGGCCTTCGGCTCCGAACAAAGGCAGGTCTGTGCGCGGTCGCCCACCGGCGGGCGCGCTAATCCGGTGCACACGGGTCGCGAAGCCGCATAATTAAGGGTGCGAGGTGAGACCGTTGCGGCAGACATCCTGGTTGGCGACGACGATATTCGTCGGGTCCGTTGTACTCCTGCTCGCGGTCCACACCGGCGGCGGTGCGTCGAGCGAACCCGACAGGGAAGCGACGCGCATGCTCGATCCCGCCGGGCCGGTCCTCATCCTCACTCCGCCGCGCGGGCAGCCGGGCGACCGCATCCAGTACCACGCGACGAATCTTCCGACCTGCGGCGGACCGTGGGCGGTGGAGTTCGGCGATCGTGTCCTGGGCGAGACCCGTCAGGTCGGCAGCGTCGCCGACTTCCGCGCGGCGGTGCCGAACCGCGGAAGTCGCGGTTTCCAGGTGGCCGGGCTGCGGTGCCTGCCGATCCCGTCGATGGTGGTGCAGACGACGTTCGAGGTGCTCCCGGTGAGACCCTCGTCGGAGCCGACCACTACCTGGATACTGCCGCCACCACCAGAGCTACCGACGCGGACGAAGAGACCCACACCGACGACGACCACCACCACCACGCTCACGGCTCCTGCTGACGCGGAGCGGTAGCAGCCGCGCCTGCGGAACCTGCGCCGCTCGAACCGACGTCGTTCACGGACCTGCCCGCACGCCTGTCGGTGTCCGTTCGACCGGGACGGACGACATCGGAGCTCTCGAACGTGCCGGCACCCACTCGCCCTGAACTGCCCGGGTGTCACGCTCCTCGGCAGCCGAACACCTTCGCGGAATTTCGATGCCGCGGTAACGCAGGGCGCCGACATCGTCGGGTTCGAGGATGTCGCTGGTGAATGCGACAACGCCTTCCAGTCCGCTGACGAGACCGTCCGGTATTGCCGCGCTGATCCCTGCAGTAGTCATCCCTGTTTCTCGAATGTTGTGGTGTTGGAGAGATGTTCGATAGACGGTCAGGGGTTCGGGACCGTGAGATTCAGGGCGTTTGACGTACGCCGGTCACGTCATTTTCACTCGAGCGAAAGGTGCCGGCGAACACGTCCCGACGAATCGTCCGCCCAGCGCTACAGGCTCTCGATTTAGCAGGCGGAGACCTCTCCTATCTCGTCGGCGCCAACACGGCCGACGGAAACTGGACCGGAACGCTCCGACCACTCCCAGATCTCGGAACATGCGTTGCGCCTGGGTCAGCTCTACCACCGCCTACACACCGATCAGACCTATGACGAGTTGAGGGCGCTCCCCGGCTGTGTCGGCACACCGAACCGGTTGCGGCTTGGCTCTTACGCTGATCGAAGGTCTATCAGCGGTCATCGATGCACCCAGATCGGCGACACCACCCCCGGATAATTCGTGCGACAGCGGCGAGAAGTCATCCGGACTTGGCGACCGAGGCCCACAGGTCGGGGCCATCTACACGGTAGCGGGCAGCCGGGCAACCAGGCTGTCCCATTCGGCGAATCGGCCGGGTGCTGGGTGGCGTCGGTGCAGCCGCGGCCGGCGATCAGGATTTGCTTTCGCGGTGGCGGCGAGTCAAATATGCCTAATAGCAGCTCTGGTTTGGGCAAATGTTGCCAGTGTCCGGAGGTGGTCGCCCTCATAGCGTGGGCGGCGTGAGAGTTCTGATCGGGTTCGTGGTGATCCGCCGAGTAGGCGGTGACTTCTGGCGGCGGCGAGGCGGTGCTCGCCCCCGCCGAGGTCGAAGACCCGCATGCCGATTCGTTGAGATCGGGCGCGGTGGTGGCCACATCCCGCGCCGTGTTCACCGTGGACGCGCCGATACCAGCGGAACGATCGTCACCGCCTGATTTTCCTACCCCGCACGCCCCACCAAGAGGAGATGTCAATGCCCGAAGCAATCGAGGTCCGCAAGGTTCCGCTGCACAGCGTTTCCGACGCCAGCGAGCTGGCCAAGCTCATCGACAACGGCGTGCTCGAAGCGGACCGTGTCGTCGCTGTCATCGGCAAAACCGAGGGAAACGGCGGCGTCAACGACTACACGCGAATCATCGCGGACCGGGCCTTTCGTGAGGTCCTCTCGGCGAAGGGCAGCCGCAGCGCCGACGAGGTGGCCCAGGTGCCGATTGTCTGGTCCGGCGGCACCGACGGTGTGATCAGCCCGCACGCAACGATCTTCGCAACCGTGCCGGCAGGGAAGGCGGCGACGACCGACGAGCCGCGGCTGACCGTCGGTGTCGCGATGAGTGAGCAGCTGCTGCCCGAGGACATCGGCCGCACGGCGATGGTCACGAAGGTGGCGGCGGCGGTGAAGATGGCGATGGCCAATGCCGGCATCAGCGACCCGGCCGACGTGCACTACGTGCAGACGAAGACGCCGTTGCTGACGATCCACACCATCCGCGACGCCAAGAGCCGCGG
>SEEV01001036.1 GCA_004211695.1 Rhodococcus sp. (in: high G+C Gram-positive bacteria) | reverse complement strand
CGCTTTGCTAACAGTTGTGCTATCACTAGAAGGCTCTTCCGATTTCGCTCGCCACTACTTTCGGAATCTCGGTTGATGTCTTTTCCTCGAGCTACTGAGATGTTTCAGTTCACCCGGTTCGCCTCGCTAACCTATGTATTCAGTTAGCGATACCCCGAAGGGTGGGTTTCCCCATTCAGAAATCTCCGGATCAAAGCTTATTTGCCAGCTCCCCGAAGCTTATCGCAGGCTTTCACGTCTTTCGTCGCCTATCATCGCCAAGGCATCCACCACATGCTCTTAGTCACTTGACCCTATAACTTTGACTTCTCTTGCGAGACGCCTCCGTTTATTTCAAGGACTTGCGAGGTCTTGCACCTCGCGCGTTATGCCGTAATGTGAATTTATCTTCGGTATTGCTACCTTGAGAACAATTCGTCATTACTTAAACTAAAACCAAAGTTTCAGTCTGTTTTGACGCAATCAAATTTATGTTGCTGGTGGCACGGTCTGCACTAAACCTTTACGAATGTGCAGTTTCCACCAGCAACGCTGATTCGACTCTATGAATTTTTAAAGAACAGCCGATTGGTACGAGTAATCTCGTCCAACAACAAAGAGGCCTCTTGCGAAGCCGCTTTGGTGTTGCGCTTGATATCCGATTGATTGGTGGAGGATGACGGGATCGAACCGACGACCCCCTGCTTGCAAAGCAGGTGCTCTCCCAGCTGAGCTAATCCCCCGAGTGATCTCCACTCCGTTTTTGGAAGTATGGTGGGTCTAGTTGGGCTCGAACCAACGACCCCCGCCTTATCAAGACGGTGCTCTAACCAGCTGAGCTACAGACCCATCGCCGGTTTCCCGACTTTTCTTCCAACAACCGATAAGTGTGGGCGTTCAATTTTGAATGCAGTTTTCCAGAAAGGAGGTGATCCAGCCGCACCTTCCGATACGGCTACCTTGTTACGACTTCACCCCAGTCACGAACCCTGCCGTGGTAAGCGCCCTCCTTACGGTTAGGC
>SEEV01001035.1 GCA_004211695.1 Rhodococcus sp. (in: high G+C Gram-positive bacteria) | reverse complement strand
CTCCTCGACGATCCGCTGCCCTGGATCCGGATGCGGGCGGTCTACCGGCTGCTCGGGCTGGTCCGCCGCTACGGGCCCGGCCCGGTCGAAGCTGCGTGCAGCACGGCGCTGGATCTGGACGTGGTGTCGGTGAGCAAGATCGCCTCGATGCTCGAACGCGCCACCGAGACCACCACGCCGCTGCTGCCGGCCGCCGGATCGGCGGCACCGTCCCGTTTCACCCGCGACCCCGCCGAATTCGCCACCGACAGGACCGGCCCCGCCACCTCTGGGACCACCTCCGCCACGGAGAGCACCACCCCTGCCACTGCCGGGACCGCGCCCGCCACTGCCGGGACCGGCGTCGCCACCGAGAGGACCGGGCATCTGACGGTGATCGTCGGCGGCAACACCGACACGAAGGAGACGCCATGACCACCCCACCCGCACCCGCGGGGCCGGTCGATCCGGTCGGCGCCGACCTGATCGCCCTCCTCAAGGCCCTCAAGCTCGGCGCCCTCAAGGACACCCTGCCCGAGCGACTGGCGCTGGCCCGCCAGCATCAGCTCAGCCACGTCGCGTTCCTGGAGTTGCTCCTGGCCGATGAGGTGTCCCGGCGGGAATCACGCTCGGCGACTTTGCGGTCGGCGAAGGCCGGTCTGGATCAGTCGATGCGGATCGACACCTGGAACGCGCTCGACGACCTCCGCTACGACCGATCCCTGCTCTCGGATCTGGTGTCGCTGCGGTTCGCCGAGGCCGGCCACTCGGTCCTGGTTCTGGGACCGGTCGGGGTCGGAAAAACCCACCTGGCCACCGCCCTCGGGCACGTCGCGATCCGGCGGCGGATGACGGTGCTCTGCGCCCGGGCGGACAAGCTGTTCGCACGTCTGCGCGCCGCCCGGCTCGACAACTCGGTCGAGGCGGAGATGCGGCGCATCGCCACCGTCGATCTCCTGGTCCTCGACGATTTTGCGTTGCGGCCCCTGGACGCCACCGAGACCAACGACTTCTACGAGTTGGTCGT
>SEEV01001034.1 GCA_004211695.1 Rhodococcus sp. (in: high G+C Gram-positive bacteria) | reverse complement strand
GGCGGTGATCACCACCTTGGCGCCCTCGGCCACGAGTCGCTCGGCGATGCCGAGTCCGATTCCCCGGCTCGCTCCGGTGACGATCGCGACCTTGTCGTCCAATCGTGTGTTCATCTCACATGCTCTCGTTCTCTGGAATTCGCGTTCGCCCCGGCGGCGAACTCGTGTTGTGGTCGGGCTCAGCTCAGCCGCTCGAGCACCATCGCCATACCCTGGCCGCCGCCGACGCACATGGTTTCGAGACCGAATTGCTTGTCTTGGTGAACAAGGGAATTGATCAGTGTGCTGGTGATTCGTGCGCCGGTCATGCCGAAGGGGTGGCCGAGGGCGATCGCTCCTCCGTGAATGTTCAGCTTCGTCTCGTCGATACCCAGTTCCCGGGCCGACGCGATGACCTGGGCGGCGAATGCTTCGTTGATCTCGACCAGGTCGATGTCGTCGATCGTCAGGCCGGCCCGCAGCAGCGCCTGCCGGCTCGCCTCCACGGGACCGAGGCCCATGATCTCCGGCGACAGCCCGGTGACACCGGTCGAGACGATCCGCGCAAGCGGGGTGAGACCCAGTTGCCTGGCCTTGGTATCGCTCATCACCACGACGGCTGCGGCGCCGTCGTTGAGTGGGCAGCAGTTCGCGGCGGTCACCGTGCCGTCCGGACGGAACACCGGCTTCAGTTCGGAGACTGCCTCGAGGGTGACCCCGGTGCGTGGGCCGTCATCGGCCCACACCACACTGCCGTCGGGCAGTGTCACCGGGGTGATGTCGTTCTCCCAGAACCCTTGGGCAGCAGCTTTTTCCGCCCGATTCTGGCTCCGCACGGCGAACTCGTCCTGGTCGCGGCGGCTCACACCCATCAGTTGTGCGACGTTCTCCGCTGTCTGCCCCATCGCAATGTAGGCATCCGGGAGGGAACCGTCGGCGCGCGGATCGGCCCAGGTCTGGCCACCACCGGCGAACTTCTCCGTCCGGGTCTGCGCCTCCGCGAAGAGCGGATTGAACGTATCGGGCAG